>JAWOIT010000097.1:0-11134 GCA_046484535.1 Pseudomonadota bacterium
CAGTTCTGCATTGAGGGCGGTCTCAATAGTGACTTTCGTCAGCATCTGACGGAATTCATTGAGGTCATTTTCGGTTTTAATGCTTTTGGCCGCTTCGCGTGCGAAGGCTTCGAGTTCTTGTTTGTTCATGGTTGCCTATCCCCCTTGTGGGTTAATGATAGGCAGATACACAATCTAATTTACAGTCTCGAAATCTAACCGCTATGGCTGACACAGAATTCTGAACGCCCTCGACCCTGTTCACTATGTAGCTATCGGCAGCTTCATGTAGTGCATGTATGAGTTAAATCTCACCTTCTGACTCAAGCTCTGCAAGAACCTCCTTTAGTGGTTTCATGTTAATCACGCCGTACAGCAACGCTGCCGCATGACTCCCTTTTCCCCTGCACCGGCTTCATCGGAGCGTTGCTTTAATATTTCAACGTTCTCAGCCACCTCCGGTATAGCCGAATAATCGACCGCATCAGGTGATACAAACGGCCTCCCTGAACACGTCATCACCTCAGACTTTGGATACCTTGGCAGCATGGATATGGAGTCCGCATTTACCTCTTCGCCTCGGTACTGAAGAACCTCTATA
Source organism: Pseudomonadota bacterium (assembly GCA_046484535.1). Lineage (GTDB taxonomy): Bacteria > Pseudomonadota > Gammaproteobacteria > Thiohalomonadales > Thiohalomonadaceae > JAPHTQ01. The sequence goes on from JAWOIT010000097.1 coordinate 581, forward strand.
TTTGTGAGGCTATTGCCCGACTCTTCATAGGTGCAAAACTCAACACGGGTACAGTCCTCACTCAACTCATCAATTTCCTTCGTTGAAGAAAAAACCACTGAGAAGTAGTCATCAGTGACATAGCACATGGCGCTGTGGACAATCTCATTTGAATCAACAACACCACCCTCCCAATCACAATCGGCCAGGGCTCGCATATACGTTGGAAATATCATCCGAAACACATTACCGATCACCTGAACTGCGATGGAGTCATGTATTTCGTCAACAAAGGTGAACCTACGACTCTCATAGTCGTACCTAGCCAACCCTCGCCGTTCCATATCTATTAGGAGATCGACAGCCGCCTGACGCCTTTTCATTCTTTTGACAGTAATCTCTAAAGCTTCCCGCTTGCTTATTTTTCCCATCATCATCACCGTACTATCATAGTTCTAGAGCGTGGCCCCTCAATAACCCCCACTACCCTGCACAATCTCATTACCAGTTACACATCCGCTCTCGACAGTAATTCGTTGATATTTGTCATAGACCGTCTTATAGAGCGACCTTGAGGAAATATCCCCCCTCGGGATCATGAGAACCCCTGAAAACCAATCGGCAAAGAGCGGCTTATCCCCTACAAGCCGATACATACCCTCTATCCCGACGAGATAGAGTCTTTCAAACCTGACTTCCCAGGTTCCGATGTACCCCCTATAGCAGTCTGTCCGGTCAAACATGTCGAAATCAGCTTCTTCAGGCCCAAGCACTGCGATACGGGGCTCATTGCTTGGTATAGGTGGACACGTCCCCATAAATAGCGTTTCACCGTCAATATAAATCCGCTCATCTGCTTGTCTAGTCACGAACAGCCCCCGACACTGATATTAGCTTCCTCTGTTGGGCCCCGAGAAAAATGACGCGTCTATCAGAATACCTCTTGGACCACAGCATATGATGTGAGCTTTCTCTCAGCCTCATCACTACCACCGCTGAGGTCGAATAACATCTCAAGTCTCTCTTTCGTGCTATATCGGTAATCACAAAAGCATGAATACCATAGAGAGAAAAACATCCCTTCAGCACCTGAAAATCGTCGCCTAGCCTTGCCTGGCACACCAGGCTCGATAGAAGACGGTAGCCCGGAATTCATAGCACCTAGCCCTAAAGCAGAGCGTTCACACGGCTGATCTTCCTCACACTCAAAGCCCGCCACACCAAGTGATTCGAGAATGTGCTCAACGTCGAAGCCATTGCAATCACTCCCTGATGCCTCCTCAAAGAACCACAAGAGCTGTGCCAGAGATAACACTTCCCTTAAGTCAACCCAATTATCGCAGTCCCAAAGCAGGTTTTTATACGTCTCGCTACCAGCGACGATTTCCAGCCACACCCCCACCTTGCGTGGTTAGATGAATATAAGAAGCGTAACGGTCGTCCCTGTCGTGATAAAGGAGATCAGATATGGGACGGAAGAAAACACCGGGGCTCTTCAAAAGGGCAGGTCTCTGGCATATCGACAAGTACATCTGTGGGCGGCGAATTTGCCGCAGCACTGGAACAGATAAACTTGAAGAAGCAGAACGTCTCCTAGCCCGCATTTTTGAAGAACAACGGCATGCAATGCACTTCGGGGTTAGACCACCGAGAAGCTTCGAGTCTGCGGCGACTAAGTTTGTCCTTGAGAATCAGCATAAACGCAGCCTCAGAAGTGACATCGGGAGAATTAAGCTACTTCTTCCATATATCGGTACTATCCCGCTCGACAAGATCCATATGGGTACACTTCAACCCTGGATCGAGCAACGCCGCAAGGAGGGGGCTGCCATCGGTACGATAAACCATGGCTTGAAGGTGGTCAGGCGCATCCTGAATCTCGCTGCTACAGAGTGGGTGGATGAGCATGGCCTGACATGGCTGCACACGGCCCCCAAGATCAAGCTGCTGCCCGATACCAATAAACGGAAGCCCTATCCGCTGAGTTGGGACGAGCAGGACAGGTTGTTCAGGGAGTTGCCCTCTCATTTAGCTGAGATGGCACTGTTTGCGGTCAATACAGGGTGTCGCGACAGCGAGATCTGCTCTCTTCGCTGGGATTGGGAGATAAAGGTACCCGAGCTTGATACCTCGGTATTTATCATCCCGTCAGACCTGGTGAAGAACGGTGATGAACGGCTGGTGGTCCTCAATCGAATCGCCATGTCAGTCATCGACTCACGCCGCGGCATCCATTCGGAGTATGTCTTCACCTACAAGGATCGACCGATGAAACGCATGCTTAACAGCGCTTGGATTAGAGCCAGGCAGAATGTGGGACTCCCACAGGTCCGGGTACATGACCTCAAACACACTTTCGGTCGCCGTCTACGCGCCGCCGGGGTGAGCTTTGAGGATCGCCAGGATCTACTGGGGCACCGTTCGGGACGGATCACGACACACTACTCGGCTGCAGAGCTCACAAAGCTCATTGAAGCCGCTAACAGTGTGTGCGAACGTGATGCAGGAAGGCCTGAATTGGTGATTTTGCGGCGAGTCAGCGTGAGCTGAGTCCCGCAAAACTCCCGCAAACGAAAAAGGGCTAGCAGGTACTAACCCGCCAGCCCTTGATATATGGTGGCCGGGGACGGAATCGAACCGCCGACACGGGGATTTTCAATCCCCTGCTCTACCAACTGAGCTACCCGGCCATTTTGTTTGGCTTTCGTGCTGCTGAGGCAACCGCGAAAGGCCGACATTTAAGCGTCTGCGGCGCCGGAAGTCAAGCGCCGCAATAAACTTCACGCATTATTGGGGCGGATTAACCGTTGGGCGGTGTGTAACCCTCGGGCTGGCTGCCGCCCTCGCCGAAGAAGAACTTCTCCATCTCGTTCTCCAGCATCTTGCGATGGTTCGGATCGATGGGGCTGAGGCGGTATTCGTTGATCAGGATGGTCTGCTGTTGCAACCACATCTGCCATGCCTCCTTGGAGACATTCTCAAAGATGCGCTTGCCCAGCTCACCGGGATAGGGCTGACGCTCCAGGCCTTCGGCCTCTTTGCCGAGTTTCACGCACTGCACCATGCGGGTCATAAATCCAACTCCTTATTCGCTTCTGACCACCGGTCGAGTAACCGCTTCACCGGTGCCGGCAGGCCAAGTTGATTGAAAGACTGGGTTTTATACCAGAGTGCGGCCAGCTGTTCCATGACCTGAGCGGGTTCCAGCGGCTGCACGCGGCAATACCAGGGTTCGATCTCCAACTGAAAGTGGCTGAAGGTGTGGCGAATCCCCGCCCAGGCTTCGGCGGAGACGGGCTCGACACCGAAGTGTTCACGGCACCAGCGGCCGATATCCTCTTCATGGGGACACTCAGGCAAAGACCAAAGCCCACCCCAGATCCCCGCCGGCGGTCGCCGCTGCAGCAGCAGCGCTTCGTCGCCATTTTGCAGGAGGAGCATCCGGGTCTTTTTCACCGGAAGGGCCTTGCGCGGCTTCCTGCCGGGAAAATCCGCCACCCGGCCCTGTGCGGCGGCCTGGCAATCACTACGGACCGGACACTCCTCACAGCGGGGTCGCGTACGGCTGCAGAGCGTAGCCCCGAGGTCCATAATCGCCTGGGTATAATCGGCGACCCGTTCTGCCGGGGTATAGCCCTCCGCCAGCTGCCAAAGCCGCTTCTCCACCTCACATTTTCCCGGCCACCCCTCAATCGCGCCGTGGCGGCTCAGCACCCGTTTGACGTTACCGTCCAGGATCGCATGGTGTTGCCGGCAGGCGATGGCCAGGATCGCCCCGGCGGTGGAACGGCCGACTCCCGGCAGGGCCATCACCGCCTCAAGCTGTCGCGGAAACTCTCCCTGATGCTGATCGCGGATCTGCTGCGCCGCCTTGTGCAGGTTGCGGGCGCGACTGTAATAACCCAGGCCGCTCCAGTGAGCCAGCACGTCATCCAACGGGGCATCGGCCAAAGCAAGCACATCGTCAAAGCGCTGCATGAAGCGTTCATAATAGGGGATCACCGTGGCCACCAGGGTCTGCTGCAGCATCACCTCGGAGACCCACACCCGATAGGGCGTGGGCTCTTTCTGCCAGGGAAGGTCGTGGCGTCCATGCCTGTCGAACCACGCCAATAATCGGCGTGCAAAGTCATTCATTTTGCGGCTAAAACTTGAGCATGTCTTTAAGCTTCTCCTTGGCCTTATCTTCGAGCTTATCCTTCTCCTCCTCGACCTTCTCTTCCGCCTTGGCCTTGGCCTCCTCCTTCTCTTTCTCGACACGCTCCTTCGCCTCGGTCTTAATCTCCTCTTTCTTCTTCTCCACCTCGGCCTCCAGCTTGGCCTTCAGTACCGACTCCACATCGACACCGTACTTGGGCTCTCCGAAGCTGCCCTTGATGGTGATCGGAATCATCACCCCTTCCAGCTCATCGACACTCTGGTTGGCGGCATCCTTAAAACTGGAGACGATGGTGGTCTCCAGGCGCATATCCAGCTTCTCACTGACCAGGTGTGCGGTACCGCTGCCATCCACCTCGAACAACGGCGAGCGAGCCGTGAGGTCGCGGGTGGACACCAGGCCGTTCGTGACCGTAAAGCTGCCCCTGAGCGCGGTAAAGTCGGTCTCTTTGACCTCCTCTTTCGGTGCCTGCCGGCCCTTGTAGAGGGCATAGCCCTGTCGGATCAGATGACCGATATTGATCCCCTTCACCTGGCCGTTCTCGAAACTGAAACTGCCGTTACCGTTTAGGCTCTTGCGCACCGCCATCGGCTCGACACCGCTTGCGGTCAGTTTCGCCGCCACATTGGCCTTGCCGGTGACATAGTCCTTACCCATAAAGTCTTTGAGCAGAGGACCGGACTCGACGCCGCTGAGCTTCTCATCCATGCCCAGCTTCGGGGTATCGCTGCGCACATCAAAGCGCAGATCGCCGCTGTAGCCGCCCTGGTAGAGGTTGGCGGTGAGCGGGTGCACCCGGAACTGGCCCTTTTCGGCGCGTAGAGTAGTAACGATGCTATCGCTGTTAAGGTTCATCACCTTCACCTTGCCCACCTTGAAGGTGCCGTCAATATCCAGACTGCGCAGCATCTCCAGGGGCAGCCCGGCGTCGGTCTTATCTTCTCCGGCATCAGTCTCTGCTTCAGCCCCCTGCTCTGCCGACTCCTCGCTTGGCGGCGGCAGGTAACGGTCCACATCGATCTCATCGAGCTCAAGTTGGTAACGGATCACCGGCGCCTTAAACTGCTTTACCGAGGCGCTGCCGGCAAGGGTGGTTTGATCAAACACCACCTGAAGGTCGCTGAGGGCCACATTGTCCAAACCGGCATCAAAGCGGCTGGAGAGTCGCGCCTTGGTCAGGGTGCTGGGGTCGGCCATCTCCGGCAGTGCTACACCGACATTGCTCAACAACTCGCGCGGAACGAACTCGTTACTGGAGAGCTCACCGCTGAAGGCAGGCTGGTCGATGATCTGTTTGCCCTCCATGCTGACCTTGAGCTCAAGCCCCATGGCGGCAAGATTGAGCGGCGCCAGGCTCAGTGTCCGGGCCTCACCCAGATCCAGCTGGAACTCGGTATCCACAGTGCCGCCCTTGAGCGCCGCTTTGTTTAACTCCGGAGGGAGGGTAACCACTGATGACAACCCATCCGGGTCAGTAAGCACCAACTTCAAACTGCCGCTCGCAGTAGGATCCGCCATGATATTGCCGGCCGAGACATCCGCATCCAGCTTCATCCCCATCCCTTCAAGGGTGAGTCCCTTGGCGCTTGCGGTCTGCTGCGTCAGATCCGCCGCCAGATCCCCCTTGAGCGTAACGCTGGCCTTGCCGCCGGGTATCAGCTCACTCTCGGCATCCAGGCCCAGCTTTGTCCCATCCAGCCGATAGCGTTGGTTGGAGAGATCCAGGCCGATATTCGTGGCAAGGTCGATGGTGGCATTAATGGCCGGTTTGGATGCGCTAACCTTACCGTCTAGCGAAAAGGGAAAGGGATCATCGAGGATGATGGCGCCGCTGGTGAGGTTAAAGTCGGTCACCGAAGCGCGCTGTCCGGCCATCTCATCGTTCCACTGCACATTGGCATCGCGGATCTCAATGCCGCCGATGGCCAGCGCCTTGAGCGCCTGCTCCGGTGAGGCGGCCGGTTCTGCCGGCTTTTCCTCCGGTTTCTCCTCGGCACCAGGCTCCCCCTTAGCGGCCAGGTCGTCCCAGTTGCTGACACCATCGGCGCGGCGGGTCAGGCTGAGGTTCAACCCATGCAGCACGATAGTGTCCATCTTCACCTCACCACGCAGCAGGGGCAGGATCTTCACCTTGACATCCGCCGCCTCGATGCCGGCGAAGGGTTCCGGACCGAACCCCTCGGCATTTCCCAGCTCCAGACGCCCCAGCTCCAGGCCTAACCAGGGGAAGAAGGAGAAGTCGATATCCCCTTCGATTTTCAACTCGCGGCCGGTGTGTGTCTTAACCTGTTCAGTAATCAGGCCCTTATAGTCATTTGGATCGACAAACAGCGTAACCACCAGCATGGCGATCAATGCCAGGCCGATCACGACTCCTATAATTCCGCCAATCCATTTAAGCAAACGCCTCATCACCATTCTCTCCGCTTCAGCCTTACACTTTCCCTTAATTAACAATTCATTAACAAACACTTAAGAAAATGTTAATATACTCATCCTTAGTGAGCCTGTTTCGCCGGTACGTTATACCGGCCCATTCATTGTAGTTTGGCCGCTTTTGTCACCTTATCAACTGTTTTGGAACGCCACCATGCCTATTACTCTATTTGATGACGGCTCTCACAAGTGCATCGCCTTCTCTGATCTTGTGGTCTGCGACGGCGACAAGGAGGATGAGAATGCCAAAACCTGCGACAGCGTTCAGGCCAACCAATTTCTCATCGTCAACAACGAGCACGCCGCACTCATCGATCCGGGCGGCAACCTGACCTACAGCCGCCTGTTCATGGGCATCAGCAAGTATGTGCAGCCCAAGAACCTGGATTTCGTCATCGCCTCCCACCAGGACCCGGATATCGTCGCCTCACTCAACAAATGGCTGGTCGGCAGCGATGCCAAGGTCCTGGTGCCCGAGCTCTGGAAGCGCTTTGTGCCCCACTTTTGCAGCCCCGGAGCAACCAAGGGTCGTCTGATCGGGATACCGGATAGTGGGATGGATATCGAGATTGGCGGCGCCTCCTTCAAGGCATTACCTGCGCATTTTCTCCATTCGGAAGGTAATTTCCATTTTTATGATCCGATCAGCAAAATCCTCTTCAGCGGCGACGTCGGCACCTCCGCCGTGCCGGATGAGGAGTGCGGCCTGCCGGTAGAGGACTTTGAGGCGCACATCCCTAAGATGCGCGGCTTCCACGAACGCTATATGAACTCCAACAAGGTCTGCCGCCTGTGGGTGAATATGATCCGTACCCTTGAGGTGGAGAAGATCGTGCCCCAACACGGCGCCTGCTTCGAGGGCAAGGAGTCGATTGAAAAATTCCTCAACTGGTTCGAAAACCTCCAGTGCGGCGTCGACCTGCTCACGCAGCGGGACTTCCGCGTACCGGGTGAAGCGGCCTGACCGCGCCTGCCCGGTAATAAAAAAGCCCGCTTTACAGCGTAAGGCCGGTCAGTTAAGAAAAACATAATTCGTAGGAGCGGCTTCCAGCCGCGATTTTCTGTTTAATTCGCGGCTGGAAGCCGCTCCTACAGGTTAAATAACCGCTTAACTGATCGGCATTACACCATAGAGCGGGCTTTTTATTAGCTGCAACCTGTTCACCACAAAGAGTTGTAGGGTGTGCCGTTAGGCGCACCGTTGTGCTTGAACTGTCAGCCTTTGCGGTGAAATAGAGGCGGTTCGCCTCGCATGCTCGGCAAACCCAACATCAGTTGTAGGGTGTGCCGTTAGGCGTACCGTTGTGCTTGAACTGTCAGCCTTTGAGGTGAAATAGAGGCGGTTCGCCTCGCATGCTCGGCAAACCCTACATCAGTTGTAGGGTGTGCCGTTAGGCGCACCGTTGTGCTTGAACGGTCAGCCTTTGCGGTGAAATAGAGGCGGTTCGCCTCGCAAGCTCGGCAAACCCTACATCAGTTGTAGGGTGTGCCGTTAGGCGCACCGTTGTGCTTGAACTGTCAGCCTTTGCAGTGAAATAGAGGCGGTTCGCCTCGCATGCTCGGCAAACCCAACATCAGTTGTAGGGTGTGCCGTTAGGCGCATTGTTGTGCTTGAACTGTCAGCCTTTGCGGTGAAATAGAGGCGGTTCGCCTCGCATGCTCGGCAAACCCAACATCAGTTGTAGGGTGTGCCGTTAGGCGCACCGTTGTGCTTGAACAGTCAGCCTTTGCGGTGAAATAGTGTTTGTGATGAAAGTATGGAGCGGGTGATGGGAATCGACCATTCTGTCAGGAACAGAATGGGAGCGCGCAGCGACCCGAAGGGTGCGCACCACGGATGGTGCGCATCCACCCACGCACCAGGTTCGCGATATTACAGTTCATGATGAAACGATGGTATATGGAGCGGGTGATGGGAATCGAACCCACGTTAAGAGCTTGGGAAGCTCCCGTTCTACCATTGAACTACACCCGCGAGAGACGCTGATTTTAGCGCACTGCCGTATCCAGTACCATAACCTTCTGTTTGCCTGCCATCTGCAGGTCGAAAAGCCCTCCCGGTCGCAGCAGAGGGTAGGGGGGAACTTTAACGCATCGCTCTTCGGCGACATGCCAAACAAGCGCCTGGCCCATTGTGCTCGGAACAGCGGACATCGGCTGAAATGCGGCCGAACCACGCCGGTTTGAATGGAAATATCCCGACCCGATGTTTGACGCTAACCCGCCGCCTCGCTACTCTTTGCGCCCATGAAAATCTATCTCAACGGTGAGGCACGCCAGGTGCCCGACAACTGCAGCGCCGCCCAACTGGTCGAAGAGCTCGGCCTGACCGACAAGCGTATCGCCATGGAAGTGAACATGGAGATCGTGCCGCGCTCCGGCTACGACAGCCACACGCTCAGCGAGGGCGACAAGGTGGAGATCGTCCACGCCATCGGCGGTGGGTGAGCTCCGATCGTTTGTGGTTAGTCCCCGCCGCCGCTCCGCGTTATAATCCCCTTTTGCCTATGCGCGGCACTGCCTGCCGCCACAAGAACCGACCCGCAGGAATTAACCATGGCACAGAACAACGATCCGCTGATCATCGCCGGCGTGGAGTACCACTCCCGCCTGCTCACCGGCACCGGCAAGTACAAGGACCTGGAAGAGACCCGCCTGGCCACCGAGGCGGCCGGCGCCGAGATTGTCACCGTGGCGATCCGCCGCTCCAATATCGGCCAGGACCCCAATGAGCCCAATCTGCTCGATGCGCTGCCCCCTGAGAAGTACACCATCCTGCCCAACACCGCCGGCTGCTACACCGCCGAGGACGCGGTGCGCACCTGCAGGCTGGCCCGCGAACTGCTTGACGGCCACAAGCTGGTCAAACTGGAGGTGCTGGGGGACGAAAAGACCCTCTACCCGGATGTCACCGCCACCCTGGAGGCGGCCGAGGTGCTGGTCAAGGACGGCTTCGATGTGATGGTCTACACCTCCGACGATCCGATCCTGGCCAAACGCCTGGAGGAGATCGGCTGCTGCGCGGTAATGCCGTTGGCCGCGCCCATCGGCTCCGGCCTTGGGGTACAGAACCCCTACAACATCCTCACCATCGTCGAAAACGCCAACGTGCCGATCCTGGTCGACGCCGGCGTCGGCACCGCCTCCGATGCGGCCGTGGCGATGGAGCTGGGTATCGACGGCGTGCTGATGAACACCGCCATCGCCGGCGCCAAAGACCCCGTGCTGATGGCCTCGGCGATGAAAAAGGCGGTCGAGGCCGGACGCGAAGCCTTCAAGGCAGGCCGTATCCCGCGCAAGCGCTACGCCTCCGCCTCCAGCCCCATCGACGGGACGTTTTTCTAAAAACTCAGTCCACCGCAAAGACGCAGAGGGCGCAAAGAAAAGCTTTGTGAATCTACACTGGCACGATTTGCTTTTAAGCCCTTTGCGCACTTTGCGCCTTTGCGGTGAATAATCTTCATGAACAATACCCCGTACCTTCGTCGTATTCGCTCCTTTGTCCGTCGCGACGGCCGTCTCACGCCGGGCCAGCAGCGGGCGATTGATGTATTGTTACCGCGCTTCGGTATCGAGGCCGGAGAGGAGCCGCTGGATCTGGATACCATCTTCGGCCGCTCCGCCCCGCGTATTCTTGAGATCGGCTTCGGCAACGGCGAATCGCTGGCGCGCATTGCGAAAAATCACCCCGAAAACGACTACATCGGCATCGAGGTCCACCGCCCCGGCGTCGGGCATTTGTTGATGCGCATTGAGGAGTTCGGGCTGACCAATGTCCGCGTAATGTGCGCCGATGCGGTGGAGATTCTGGAAAAACAGATCCCGGATTCATCCCTCGATGCCCTCTACCTCTTCTTCCCCGATCCCTGGCACAAAAAACGCCACCACAAACGCCGCCAGGTCCGCCCCGAATGGGCGCAACTGGTAAGACAAAAACTCAAAACAGGCGGCAAGCTGCACATGGCCACCGACTGGGAAAA
>JAWOIT010000111.1:0-2681 GCA_046484535.1 Pseudomonadota bacterium
TGCCCAAAATACAACCGTAGCTGGGAAGTGCAGAGCTACGATCTTCGCCTGCACCGCGTGCCGACGGTGGCGGAGGTGCTGAAGGCCATCGGCGGTCCGGGGCAATTCAAGGAGATTGTGTTTTGCGGCCTCGGCGAGCCGACCACCCGACTCAATGACTTGATGGCGATCGCCCGCAGGTTGAAGGAGCAAGGCGCACGCGTCAGGGTCAATACCGACGGTCTGGCCAATCTGCGGGAAGGGTGCGATGTCACCCCCGAACTGGCCGAGGTGGTGGACAGCCTCTCCATCTCCATGAATGCGCACAACGCTGAGGTATATAACAAACACACCCGGCCGAAGCTGCGTGGTGCCTTTGCCGCCATGCTGGAGTTCGCCCGCCTCGCCCATGAGCGGGGCATCGAGGTCACCCTCACGGCGATCAATGGTCTGGAGGGGGTGGATATCGATAAGTGCAGCGAGATGGCCGAGTCGTTGGGCGTAAAATTCCGGCGCCGCGAGCTGGATGTGGTGGGATAGGCCGGTCAGGAAACCATTGGGAGTGATTGCGTGGCAGAGTCGAACACGGTACGTCTTTCCATCGGCGGCATGAGTTGCGCCGGATGCGTCGCGGCGGTGGAGAAAGCACTGCAGGCGGTGCCCGGCGTGGAGACCGCGACGGTCAACTTCGCCGAGCACACCGCCGAGATCCTCGGGGATGTCGATAGCGAAAACCTGATCAAGGCGGTGGTCGATGCCGGCTACGAGGCGGCGGAGCTCAAAAGCCTGGAGGAGGAGCAGGTCGAGCGGGAGGTGAAGGAGCAGGCTCACTACCGTAAATTGGTTAAACAGTCTGCGGCCGCGGCTGCGGTCGGCTTTCCGCTGATGATCGCCGGCATGGCGGGTTGGCTGCCAGCCCTGGCCGAAGCACAAGCCCTGTGGCTCGGTATCGGGCTGCTCACCCTGGCGGCGATGGTCTACGCTGGTGGCCATTTCTTCGTCGGCGCCTGGAAGCAGTTTCGCCACCACAACGCCAACATGGACACCCTGATCGCGATGGGTACCGGCTCGGCCTGGATCTACTCCATGGCCATCACCCTCTTTCCCGACAGCGTGCCGACCCTGGCGCAGCACGCCTATTTCGAGGCGGCGGCGATCATCATCGCCCTGATCAACTTTGGCTCGGCGCTGGAGACCCGCGCCCGGGGCAAGACCTCCGAGGCGATCCGCCGGCTGGTGGGCCTGCAGCCCAAGACTGCCCGCGTGGTGCGCGACGGCAAGGAGCACGATGTGCCAATCCTGGAGGTGGGGCTGGACGAGACCCTGCGGGTGCGCCCCGGCGAGCGCATCCCGGTGGACGGGGTGATCATCGACGGCCACTCGTATGTGGACGAGTCGATGATCAGCGGCGAGCCCTTGCCGGTAGGCAAGCAGCTGGGCGACGAGGTGATCGGTGGCACCATCAACACTTCCGGTACCTTCCTCTATCAGGCCAGCCGTATCGGCAAGGACACGGTGCTGGCGCGCATCATCGAGATGGTACGCACCGCCCAGGCCAGCAAACCGGCCATCGGCCGCCTGGTGGACAAGGTCGCCGGGGTGTTCGTCCCTTCGGTATTGATCGTCGCCGTGATCACCTTCCTCGCCTGGTTCAACTTCGGTCCGGCACCCGTACTGAGCTTTGCCATCGTCGCCACCATGACGGTGCTGATCATCGCCTGCCCCTGCGCGCTGGGACTGGCCACGCCGATCTCCATCATGGTTGGGGTCGGCAAGGCCGCCGAGTACGGCATCCTGATCCGCAACGGCGAGGCGCTGCAGCAGGCCGGCAAGCTCGATCTGGTGGTACTCGACAAAACCGGCACCGTCACCGCAGGCAAACCGCAGCTGACCGACATCGTCCCGTTTCAGGGTGCCGATGGAGACCAACTTCTGGCCATTGCCGCGACGGTGGAGGCCGGCTCAGAACATCCCCTCGCTGCCGCCATCGTCGCCGCAGCGGATGCGAAGGGGCTGGAGCGGCTGGATGTGCGTGAGTTCGAGGCGATCACCGGACGCGGCGTGAAGGCCTTGATGAACCAACAGATAGTGCGCCTCGGCACCCTCAAGTTGATGGAAGAGAACGACGTCTTTCTCGGCCACCTGCAGGCCGAGGGCGAGCGCCTTGCCGCCGAGGGGAAAACGCCGATCTACATGGCCCTGAATGATAACGGCGCCGCGGTGCTGGCGGTGGCCGACCCGATCAAGGCCGACTCTGCCGCGGCCATCGCCCGCCTGCACAAGGTGGGCATGACCGTGGTGATGCTCACCGGTGACCACAAGGTCACCGCCGAGGCGGTGGCCAGACAGGTCGGCATCGATGCGGTGATCGCCGAGGTGCTGCCCGAGGACAAGGACAAACACATCGAGCGGCTGCAGGGGCAGGGTAAGATCGTCGGCATGGTGGGCGACGGCATCAACGATGCCCCGGCACTGGCGCGCGCCGATGTGGGCTTTGCCATCGGCACCGGCACCGACGTGGCGATCGAGAGCGCCGACATCACCCTGATGCGCGGCTCACTGCACGGCGTGGCCGACGCTATCGCCATCTCCCAGGCCACCGTGCGCAACATTAAACAGAACCTCTTTGGCGCGTTCATCTACAACAGCCTGGGCATCCCGGTGGCCGCCGGCGTGCTCTATCCCTTCATGGGCCTGCTGCT
>JAWOIT010000011.1:0-7193 GCA_046484535.1 Pseudomonadota bacterium
AACTCTCCTTCGGCGGTAACTCACTGGTGGGGTTTAGTCTGGCTAACGTCCTTACATCGCTGCTGTTTGCGACCCTCCACCTTTTTACCCACGCTCCTCTTTGGGCGCTATCGGTGATTGCGCCGTCACTGGTCTTCGGCTGGTTTTGGGATCGCTATCGCAGTATCCTTCCCGGCACCTTACTCCATTGCAGCTACAACCTGAGCTATTTTCTCGTCTTCGGTTTGCCGCCTGTTTCACTCGGTGTGTGAGGGTGCATGGGCAAGGTGCCGGCCCATAACGGTGAATTCGGTGCAGTGCTCGCCGCTAATCATCTCAAGGCCCTGGCGAAAGTACGCCGCCGCGAGTTCATCTTCACCCAGTTGCGACAGCAGGTTACCCAGTTCGCAGCAGGTTTCCGCGCGGGGTTCCGCGCCCAAGCTTGCCTCCAGATAGCTGCGAGCCTTGCCCCAAAGCTGATTCTGCAGCGACAGTCGGCCCAGCGCCAGCAACAGTTCCGGATGGTGCTCGTACTCGCGTAGCCAGTGCTCGGCGGTGTCCTGTTGCTTGTTGAGATCGGCGCCGCGTATCCGGCCGTAGAGGCGGATGAGTGTGGGATCCCAGTGTTTTTTGAGGTAATCACGCAACACCGCCTCCGCCTTCTGCTCTTCGTTGATGCGGCAAAGGCATTCAGCGTAGTCAAACAACAGGTCGGGGGCGTGGTGTAGTTTCCTGGGTAGATCCAGCCAGATATCCTCCAGCTTTTGCAGCGACGCAGCGCCCTTTAGACGCCCGCTGTGGACGCGGTGCTCGAGGGCGGAGTAATCGTCCTCTTCGAGTACGTGGTGCTTGTGCAAATCAGGCAATAAATGTGAAAGTTCGTCCCAACTTTGCATCTTTTCATAGAGTTTTTTGAGAAGATAAAGCACATAACCGTGCTTGGGGGCGACCGTGCGCAGATAATGCAGCGTCGCCAGCGCCTGCTCAACCTGTCCCTGTGAGAGTTGCAAATCCGCCTGGGTCAGACCCACCGCCAGTTCCGCATCGGGCATGCTCTGATAGGCTTGGGAGAGGTATTCATCACGGCGGATCTCAGCGCCTTGTTTTTGTGCGGCACGGGCGGCGCCGAGATAGTTTATGAGAGGGGTTTGACTATCGGCTGCGGAGCGACTGAGTTTTTTCTCTGCCCGCGCCCAGTTGCCCTCAGCCAGGGCGATCAGACCCTTGTTTGTGAGTTCCCGGGTTTGGACCGCCTTGTGGTGACGACGCCACCGGATCGCGCGTCGAGGCAGATGCAGGGTGCCGAAGAGCAGGCGCAGCAGCAGATAAAAGGCGAAAAAGGCGATCGCAGCCGCCAGCAGGAAAATACTGAAACTGCTCTCGACAGACCATCCGGCGTAGTTGATCAGGACATAACCCGGGTCACGTTGTGCCAAAAGGGTAAAACCGATCGCCGTGCCCAGAACCAGAATGACAATGATAAGGACTCTCATGGCTGCTCACCCTCCGGCATTGGCGGCATATCGTCGGCGGGGGGTTGCGGTGCAGGCGTCTCACCGTCGCCCGGTGGTTTTTCAGCGGCCGGCGCCGTATTTTCTCCGCCCTCCGGTATCGTCGTTTCGGTGGTTTCCTCTACGTTCTCTTCGGTGGAGTCCGGTGCCTGTGTGTTGTCCTCTTCCTCATCAGCAGGTCGCGGGGCGGAATCGTCTTCCCCGGTATCGGCGGCCTGCTGCGCAGTTTGTTGCAACAGAGTGCGGGTAGCGTCCAGTGTGGGCAGCGGTGGATTGAGCTCGACGGCGGAAAGCTGTTCGAGTGCGGTGATGGTGCCGTTTACCTGCTCATTGTCGACGTCATAATAGCGGGAAAGCCAATCGGCGGCCTCATTGAGGGTGGTACGCCATGCCCGGGTGTTGCCATTGAGTAGTGCGAGCCGTGCCGATTCGAGCTTAAGCTGCAGATTCTGGCGCAGGAAATAACGCGGTTGCGGGGCCAGCACGGGCCGCTTTACTTCGCTTTCACGGCGGATTGTCACCAGTCCGCGGAGGTCGTGGAGGATTTTTTGCCAAAAGGTTTTCTGGTTGTCGTCGGCGGCTGTAGTCGAAGGTGCGTCATCAGTTTGAGGGGTAGTGCTTGCGCGGCTTGACAGGGGCAGCCTTTCCGCCCGTTCCAGCAGCTCGGCAATCCGGTTGGCCAGGAGGTTACGGTTTGGCGCTTCAATGGCGTCAATCGCGTTTATATCATCGTCGATTTGTTGGATAACGTCCGCGAAAACGGAGCGATCCTGCATTTCAAGCCGGTTGCGTGCGGTGCGCAGTGCGGCGATCGCGGTCTCCCTGTCGTGCTCAAGGCTCAGGCGATGTTCGGCGATGCGCAGCAGGTAGTCCACCTCGGCCACCATCCAGCCGAAATGGTCCTGACCGACACGCAGTTGAAGTTCATTGAGTTGATTTTGCAGACGGCCCAGCTGCTCGCTGTTTTGCCGGATACCCTCGTCCATGGCCGAATGTTGGTGGGGGGCAGTGGTGGTGAGCAGCTCCTGGTGCCGTGTTTCAACCACCTCGAGCAGCTTGTCGATGCTTCCTTCCAGGGCGCGCATATCGGCCTTAACGGCGCTTTGCTGTTGCCAGAGATAGAAAAAGGCGCCACCGAGGACAACCACCACGATTAAGGTGGCAAGAAACGGAGCACTGCCGCCGGAACCCTGTTTTTCGGGCGGGTGTTCGTGGGTCTCCGGTACCTCGGGTTCCGGGGTATCGGATCCCGGTCCTTCAGCTGTTTCGGTTTTTTCGTTCATTGTTATCTTTCCGTCTTGGATGAGTTGCCGGTCCAGGCGATGATCGTTTCCAGTATAGCCTCATCACTGGCCTGATAGGCGACCAGTACCGAGGAGTGAAAACCGAGTTCGCGTGCCAGTGTTTCGGTCCGTTCACTGACCACCACCAACGGTTTGCCCAGCAATCTTGCGCACTGCTCCGGTTCGGCTAGCGACACGAGATTCTCCAGTGCCTCACTGCTGGTCAGGGTGATGATGTCCGTTTTATCCAGCCAGCCGGGATCTGCGGCGTCAGCTTCCGGCGTTTCACGCCGATATACTTCAGCATAGTCAACCTCGGCGCCGCGTTCACGCAGTGTTTTGGCAAGCAGTTCGCGGCCGCCGTTGCCCCGAAGAATAAGAATGCGCTTTCCGGCCACACCGTGCAAACCCGGCAGTGCCAGTAGCCCTTCGCTGGTGAACTGCTCTTCAGGGACCAGATCGGGGGCGCGGCCCAGCTGCTTTTGCAGACGGCGGGCGGTGCCACGGCCGACAGCGGCAAGTTTCAGCCCTTCCGGCAGGCCGCCGAGTCGGGCGATGGCGGCAAGGCCGAATTGCACCGCATTGGGACTGACGAAGATGGCGATCTGGTAATCGGCAAGCCGTTGCAGCTGTTGCCGTACCGGGGGGCTGTTGCTGTTGTCGAGGATTTTCAGGAGGGGAAAGCGCACCGGTTGCCCGCCGGCCTCGGTAATCCGATCACAGAGGGGATCGGCCTGATGGGCCGGGCGGGTAACCAGGACGCCGATGCCGGACAAGCTATTCCTGTTCGGCATAGAGCTCGGCGAGGATGGTATCGGCGCCGCGGGCCAGCAGGTCCTCGGCCAGGGCGGTGCCCAACTCCTCCGCCGCCTCCGGATAACCACTGATGCTGCCGCGGACGACTTCCTTGCCGTCGGGGCTCGCCACCAGGGCGTGCATAACGATCACCCCGTGATCCAATTCGGCATAACCGGCGATGGGCACCTGGCACCCACCCTCAAGCCGGCGGTTCATCGCCCGCTCGGTACGCACCCGGGCGGAGGTCTTGGAGTCGTTGAGCGCGGCCAGCATCACGTTCAGCTCATCGTCATCCTCACGGCACTCGATACCCACCGCCCCTTGGCCGCAGGCCGGCAGCATGGTGGTCACCTCCAGGATGTCGGTGATCCGATCCTCCAGCTCGAGGCGCTTGAGGCCGGCAGAGGCAAGGACAATGGCGTCGTACTCGCCGTCGTCGAGCTTGCGCAGGCGGGTCTGCACGTTACCGCGCAGGAATTTGATCTCCAGGTCCGGGCGCATCGCCAACAGTTGGGACTGACGGCGCAGGCTTGAGGTACCGACCACGGCCCCCTGCGGTAGAGCATCCAGGGTCTTGTAGTTGTTGGAGACGAAGGCATCACGCGGGTCCTCACGCGGGCAGATCACCGGCAGGTGCAGCCCCTCGGGCAGCTCCATCGGCACGTCCTTCATCGAGTGCACGGCGATATCGGCCTCGCCGTTGAGCATGCCGTCCTCCAGCTCCTTGGTGAAGAGGCCCTTACCTCCCACCTTGGCCAGCGGCACATCGAGGATCTTGTCGCCTTTGGACTTCATCTTCACCAGCTCCACCTCCAGACCGGGGTGGGCGTTTTTCAGGGCGGTGGCGACATACTCGGCCTGCCACAGAGCAAGCAGGCTTTCGCGGGTGGCGATGCGAATCAGCGTTTTGTTCATAACTCAATCTATCCGGTTTACGAATGGGGTCGGGGAACCGTGCCGCAATAGGCGGGTCGAATCCCGGTATAATGTTTGGATCATACACATACTCAGCCCGCGGGCCTATTGCAGGAAAAATGCAACCATCCTATGCTGTGGGTCGATCTTGTCGGAGTGCTCCCGGATGCAGATTGCAAATATATTTAAATACCTCTTCATTTCAGCTTTTTTCGCAGCAATAGCCCCCTCTTTTGCTGCAGATGGTGTGAAGGTCAAGGAAGTTAATGACCTCAAAACCATCGGCAAGCATGCCGACGACAAGCGCATGCCGATCCTGCTGATGTTCTCTGCAGAGGGCTGTCACTACTGTAAAAGGGTGGAAAATGAGTTCCTCAAGCCGATGCTGATCAGTGGCGATTACGGTGACCGTGTCGTGATCCGTCAAATGAAGATCGACAGTTTCGACAAGATCCGGGATTTCGAGGGCAAAAAGGTAACCGCTGCCGATTTTGCCGATCGCTATGACGTTTTCGTTACCCCAACCGTTGTATTTATAGACGGTGACGGGGTTGAACTGGCAGAAAAACGAGTCGGTTTGACCACGCCGGATTTCTACGGCGGTTATCTCGATAAGTCAATTGATGAGGCGCTCAACATCCTGCGCCGCGACAAACCGATGCGGGTCAAACTCTCCTCCCTGGAGGAGTAACCGCAGCCCGTTCGGGACTGCTTCGTCGTTATCCCCGCTTCGCAATGACAAAACCTTCGTATTGAATCGGGTAGGAGCGGCTTCCAGCCGCGACTCGGAATAACGAACAACCCTATTCGCGGCAAGATGCCGCTCCTACAAGGTATGCAGAACGTAGGTCGGCTTAGCCGTTTACGGCGTAAGCCGACAGAGAAACCCGGGTGTTTAATCGCGACCGGGACGTTCGCCCCCACGGAAGTTATCGAGGTGTTTTGTAGGAGCGGTCGTCCCGGCCGCGATGGCCTCAGCCCCGCTCCTTCAGGATCCGCCGCACCTCCGGCAGATGCCGGCGCGAGATCTCCGGCCCGCGCCCCACACCTTTGAGGGTAACGTGGCAATGGCCCTCGGCATCCTTCTCCATCCCTTCCAGCGCCTCAAGGGCAATTAACGCATTGCGGTGGATGCGAAAAAAGCGCGTGCCGAACTCATCCTCCAGCTGCTTGAGCGACTCCTCCAGCAGCTCTTCCCTGTCGGGTAAGTAGGCGGTCACATACTTGTTGTCCGCCTGAAAATAGAGGATTTCCTCCACCGGAATCAGATGCAGTCCGCCCTGCTTGCGCACGGTAAGGTGGCGCCTCCCCTCCTCCTCATCAGACTCGACCAGGCCGCGCTTATGCAGCCGCTCCAGCGCCTGCTCCAGTCGTTCGCGCCGCACCGGTTTGACCAGGTAGTCCAGCGCCTCGGCCTCGAAGGCCTCCAGCGCATGCTCGCTATAGGCGGTGGTGAAGATCACCGCCGGGGGCTGTTCCTGCCTGGCCAGCTCGCGGGCGGTGTCCATGCCGTCGAGCTCCGGCATGCGGATATCCAGCAGCAGCAGATCCGGCTGCAGCTCGTGATTTGCCTGAAGGGCCGCGTTGCCGTCGGCCGCCTCACCGACTATCTCGACTCCTTCCATACTCCCCAGCAGCCGACGCAGACGATCGCGGGCCGGGGCCTCGTCATCGACAATCAATACCTTCACGCTTCCACCTCCAGCGGCAGGGTCAGGGTGACATGGTAGTTTCCGTTATTCTCAGCGGCACTCATCGTCGCCTGGCCCCGGTAGTGCACTGCCAGGCGCTCACGAATATTCTCCAGCGCCAGCTGATTGCCATTCTTGCGCGGCGTCTCCTCAGGCGGCAGCGGATTGGTCAGCTCAACCACCATCAGCTCGCCCTCCACCCGGCCGGAGACGGCGATAGTGCCTCCCTGGCCATAGGGTTCGATGCCGTGATAGACCGCGTTCTCTACCAGCGGCTGCAGCAAAAGCGGTGGGATCAACGCCCGCTGCGGAATCGCATCGATATCCCACTCCAGCTTCAGCCGCTCGCCAAGACGCAGCTTCTCGATGTGCAGATAACGCCGGGTCAGCGCGATCTCGTCGCTAAAGGGGATGCGCCGTCGCTCCTCGCGCATACTGGCGCGGAACAGATCCGAGAGGTCCAGCAGCGCCTCCTCCGCATCGTCCGGCCGTTCGTGGATCAGGCTGGTCACCGTATTAATGCTGTTAAACAGAAAGTGCGGCCGGATGCGCGCCTGCAGCGCCTGCATGCGGGCGTCCGCCTCGGCGTGGATATGCTGTTTCCATTGGTGTTGCACGTAGAAATAGCGCAGTGCCAGCGCGCTGACGATGGCGCCGATGGCCAGATTGCGCAGCATGAACTCCAGGTGCCGGGGCCCGTTCTGCGGCTCGAGATACGCCGTATTGATGTAATAGGCCGCCTCGGAGAGGAGCAAAAACAGCACCAGCAACATCAGATAGGTGGTCATCCCCGCCGCCACGCCGCTCAGGCGGGCCAGCAAGCGCCGGCTGAGGCAGAGCAGCGCCGCGCTGGAGAGCCCCGCCCACTGCATAAACAGCGAGGTCATGGCCAGGTGGCCCCAGGGATCGTAGCTGTAGCTGGAGGCCCCCAGGGTCAGGATCATGGCGAACAGCTCCGACAGGACGATCACGGCGAACACGGAGTTCAGGCCGCAAAAGTCCGGCAGAAAGAAGTC
>JAWOIT010000012.1:0-5454 GCA_046484535.1 Pseudomonadota bacterium
TCGTTCTCTGCCAGGACATATTTCTCCAGGTCCGCCACATCGGGCTCGGGGGACTCCTCACAGAAGGGGATAATGTCGTTTTCGATCTCGTCGATGATCGCCTTATCCATCGACTGGTATTCCTCCTCGCTGAGTTCGCCGGCGTCAACCAGCCGATCACGCAGCAGGATAATAGGATCACGTTTACCCCACTCCTTCTCCTCCTCCTTGGAGCGGTAGGCGTTGCCGTCGGACATGGAGTGGCCGCGGTAGCGGTAGGTCATCAATTCAAGCATATAGGGACCCTTACCGGAACGCACATGGTCAACCGCCGTCTGAGCCGCTTTGTAGACCTCTTCGATATCCTGACCATCGACCTGGACCGCCGGGATGTCATAACCGCAGGCACGCTTGTACTGGTCCTGCACCGCGGTGGAGCGCTCGATGCGGGTGCCGATGCCGTAGAGGTTGTTCTCCGTGACGTAGAGCACCGGCAGGTTCCAGACCGCCGCCATATTCAACGACTCGTGGAAGGAACCCTGGTTGTTGGCGGCATCGCCGAGGAAGCAGATGGCAATCTCATCGCCGCCTTTGAGCTTAACCCCTTTGGCCAGACCGGCGGCCAGGGGGAAGGGACCGCCAACGAGGGCATATCCGCCCATAAAACGCTGCCCGACATCGAAGATGTGCATCGAGCCGCCGCGCCCCTTCGAGGAACCGGTCTCCTTGCCGAACAGCTCGGCCATGACGGCCTTGGGATCGGAGCCGCACTTGATGGCGTGGATATGGTCACGATAGCCGGTGATGACATAGTCGTGGCCGGGCCTGGCCGCTTCCATGACCCCATGGACACAGGCTTCCTGGCCGGGATAAAGATGGAGAAAACCGCCTATCTTGCGTTCAACATAGGCCTCATAACATCGTTCTTCAAAGCGGCGCGCAAAGAGCATCTCGCGTAGCAGCCGTTTTTTGTCAGCGGCGTTCATGGCGCTCCCTTTTAATTTATAAACAATTAGGATTCGCCCCTGTTATGGGGGCATCCTGCCGATTTACAAAGCCCTTTATCAATAATTCTTTAAATGTAGCAGGTCAAGAAAACCCATTCTTGATTTCTGGAAATAAGCCGTTAAGCCTCAAAAAACAAGTTATTGCCGACGGATTCATGAGTCGGTAACATCCCCCGATAACCGAATAATGAAGAGAAAAACAACCACGGTGACCCACCCATGAAGAGGGAAGCGGAACAAATCGCCCGGCAGTGGCTGGATGAGGTTTCATTCAGCGCCGCCACCTGGAACCTGGAGGCGCATATGCAACTGGTCTCACGCCAGGTAAAGGTGACCGGCATCCCCAATATCAACAGCATCGATTACACCGGATGGGAACGGCGGCGAAAAAACGAGTTCGAGAAAAAGCTGCTTCGCAGCTTGAATTATCGGCTGCTCGATATTTTGGAAGGCAAAGAGGAGCAATTGTACTTCACGGTGGAAGAGACGATGCGGGCCAATAACGGCAAGTCGGTGATAATCGAAAAGGAAGTCAAGCTACACCGGGAGGATGACGGAAAGTGGCGCGTACGCCGGGAGCATATCAAGCGGATTCGAAAGCAATAAAATTCAGCTTACCCGTTCCTCTGCGCTCAATTGGTGTGGTCTTGGCCAGGCGCTGATGATGGCGCTGACCAGCGTCGCCAGAGGAATGGCGAAGAATATACCCCAGAAACCCCACAGTCCGCCGAATACCAGTATCGCCACAATTATCGCCACAGGATGGAGGTTCACCACCTCGGAGAACAGCAGGGGAACCAGTACATTGCCGTCTATCGCCTGAATAATCGCATAGGCCGCCATCAACCAGGCGAAATCGGCACCCCAACCCCACTGGAAATAGCCAACGACCGCAACCGGTACGGTCACCACCGCAGCACCGATATAGGGCACCACCACCGACAGCCCCACCAATACCGACATCAGTATGGCGTATTTCAGCCCCAACAGGGAGAACACCACGAAGGTGCTCACACCGACGATAAGGATTTCCCAAAATTTACCCCGCACGTAGTTCCCCAGTTGCTGATCCACTTCATGCCAAACCTGTGTGGCCAGTTTTCGCTCCTGTGGGAGAAAACCGGTGAACCAACCTACCAACCGTTCCTTGTCCTTAAGAAAAAAGAAGACCAGCAGCGGCACCAGGATAAGGTAGACCAGCAAGGTGATAATTCCCGGTATTGAGGCCAACGACAGCGACAACAGGCGATGCCCCTGCAGGGTGACTTCCCTGGAGAGGGCGCCGATCAGTTCACGAATCTGCTCTTCCGAGATAAATGCATAGTGCTCGGGCAAGCGCAACAAGGCTTCCTGCCCCTTACGGACGTAGTTGGGCAGCTCCTGGGCCAATTCCGCCGCCTGCCCCCACAACAGCGGCACTACGGCGAAAAGCAGGAACAAAAGGAACGCCATGAACACAAGAAAAACCAGGATAAACACACGGTTCCGGGCGGCCCCATGTTTTTCAAGGGCGGTGACAACCCCTTCAAGTAGATAGGCGATCACAATACTCGCCAGCACCGGCGCCAGCATCGAGCCCATTGTCAGCACGACACCAAAACCGATAAGCAGCAATACCGCCAGCACGATCGCCTGGGGATCGGAAAAATAACGCTCGAACCACTGGCGAATAATTCCCATTATTTACTTACCTTGCGCTTCAAGAAACTTATCGAAATCCCGACGGAACAGCTCCTCCAGCTCATCGATGACCTCTGCGGCGGAACGCCCCTGGATCATATGCTGGGCCATCAAAGCGGAGGCCTCGTGCAACATTTTGGAGTGATCCAGCATGTGGTAGGTTTCACGCAACCGTTTCATTGCCGCGACCACACTCTCCTCGGCAGGCCGAGGTATCTCCTTGATCTCCAGAGAGATCGGCTCTGATGACTCGTTGCGTGATAAAAGAAATTCGGCAAAATCGAGCAGTGTCTTGCGCTCCGCCTCGGCAAGCCGCTCATAGATATCCGTTAGACGTTTTTCGGGTCTGCGCTTATTTTCCGGAATCAACATCGGTTCAAATTCTCACAAGCGGTAAGCACTTATGGATGTTCCTTGCAATAGTGGCGGGCAAAGTCGAGCAGCTTCTCCATTGCCCGCAGGCGGAACTTCTGTTTCTGGTGCACGAAAGAGAACGGGCGTTCAAGCGGCACATCCAGGTCTACGGCGATCAGTGAACCGAGCTTGAGTTCTTTTTCTATCGTGGCGCTGGACAGGATGGAGATTCCCATACCGGCCTCTACCGCTCCTTTTACCGCCTCGGGGCTGCCCAGTTCCATAACGATATTCAAATCCTGAGGGTTGGCGCCGGCCTTGGAAACCGCCTCCAGCATTACCTCACGGGTACCGGACCCCTCTTCACGGCAAATATAGGGGAAGTTGGTCAAATCGCTGATCGGTACGCTCTCTTTTTCCGCCAACTCGTGGCCCGGCGGAACGATCAGCACCATTTTGTCCATCCGGCAATTCTCAACCACCAGGTTCTTATTGCTCACCGGCGCTTCCACAACACCAAGGTCGATCACATTGTTCTCCACCATTGAGACAATGCCGTCGGTATTGGCCACCTGCAGGCGAATGGAAACCTCGGGGTACTTGCCTTTAAAGTCACCGAGCAGGGCAGGCAGCATATACTCGGCGATCGTGGTGCTTGCCCCCAGTAACAGTACACCACTGACCTCGCCGGTCAGATCGCGTACCGAATTCTCCATTTCCGCATAGAGTGCGAATATTTTGTCGGCGTATTCGTATACCCGCTGCCCCGCCTCGGTCAGGCTGATACGGTTGTGGGTCCGGTCAAACAGCCTGGTATTGAAGTACTCCTCCAACTGGCGCACCTGAAAAGTAACCGCCGGTTGGGTCATATGCAGTGATTCTGCCGCCTTGGTAAAACTCAGCAACCTTGCCACGGTGTGAAACACTTGTAGCCGTCTATCCGCCATGACTACCTGCCCTCCTTAGGGAATTCATTGTATTTATGGTCAACAAGCATACTTTATATGGCAAAGGAGGGACAACGTTTAGCGTTACATCCGCTGTCTGTTCAACAGGGAGGCTCTTGTGGCGGATCCGCTTCCTCCTCGTAAAGGGTGTGATCATCCAACTCAAGATGACTCGCAACCAGCCGTTGCCCCCGCAATACTATTTCCCCCCGGTGACGCCGCTCGCCGTCCGCACTGAACTCAAAGCCATAGCGACGCTGCAATCGTAACCTGCCGCTGTCATCACGGCGCAGACGCACCCCATTCAAAGCCACCGTTTGGTCCAAAAGCTGCCGTTGGCGTCTTTCACAGACACGCTGTGCCGCCTTGACCGCCGCCTCCTTTGCCACCGCACCGCTATACCACCCCCACGCCGTGAGCGCCAGCGCAACCAGCAACCATTCCACCGCAACACCTTCATATATCGGAAAAAAGTTCAGTCATGCTAGGATAGACAGGAAGCTGCGACAAGCTGTTGCCTGCAAGTTCGGGCGTCGCCAGCCAAAAAAACCTGGATATTTCCCTCAACCGGTGAACAACGACAACATGCAAGAATTGACCCTCACCCGCCCGGATGACTGGCACCTCCACCTCCGAGACGATGCGGCGCTTAAGGCCGTCATCGCCCATAGCGCGGAGCGTTTCGCCCGCGCTATTGTCATGCCCAACCTCAACCCTCCGGTGACCACTACCGAGCAGGCGCTGACCTATCGTGAGCGCATCATGGCGGCTCTGCCACAGGGGAGCCGTTTCACTCCGCTGATGACACTCTATCTGACCGACAACACCCCTCCGGAAGAGATTGCCCGCGCCAAAGAGAGTGGTCTTGTCCATGCGGTCAAGCTATACCCGGCGGGTGCTACCACCAACTCTGATTCAGGCGTTACCCATATCCATAAACCGGAGGCGGCGCTTCGGGCTATGGCCGAACTGGGTATGCCGCTGCTGGTCCACGGCGAGGTGACCTCAGCGGAGGTGGATATCTTTGACCGCGAGGCCGAATTCCTCGACACCGTACTCAAACCACTGCTTTCGCATGTCCCGGACTTGAAAGTCGTCGCCGAGCACATCACCACCCGTGAGATGGCCGAATTCGTCCTCGGGGCGGGCGACAATGTCGGCGCCACCATCACCCCGCAGCATCTACTGCTCAACCGCAACGCTCTGCTGGTCGGTGGTATCCGCCCGCACCACTATTGCCTGCCGGTACTCAAACGTGAGAGCCACCGTGAAATACTGGTGGAAGTGGCCACCTCGGGCAACCCCAAGTTCTTTCTCGGCACCGACAGTGCTCCCCACGCCCAAAGCGCCAAGGAAAGTGCCTGCGGTTGCGCCGGTATGTACACAGCCCATGCCGCTATCGAACTCTATGCCGAGGTCTTCGAGCAGGCCGGGGCGCTGGACAGGCTGGAGGGTTTCGCCAGTTTCCACGGCGCCGATTTCTACGG
>JAWOIT010000069.1:0-8679 GCA_046484535.1 Pseudomonadota bacterium
CAGTTGATGCGCTACTTGTCTCTGGAGATTTCTGTGCGTACAGGCGCGATGGCGCAGGTCTCACTAAATCGCTTACATACGAAGGTGGGCTTCTGCATCTTTCGTATGTGAGCGTTTTAGTGAGACCTGCGCCATCGCGCCTGTACGCACAGAAATCTCCAGAGACAAGTAGCGCATCAACTGATGCCATGTGGTAGCAGTGCTAATTACATCATCATCACTCTTTTTAAGTAGTGCCCCCTGCTGGACATTGGCGCAAACGTTTTTCCAGCCACTATTCATTGAGGACATTGGCGTAACACCTGACGCCGGGTGATCCAGATATCGTATTAGCTCTTTAAGAATGAAGGCTTGTTCGGCGTCGTCAATATCTTTCGCCTGCGACAGCACTGATGCCTTTGAGAGAATCAACAGCCACGAAAAGTGAAAAAGACCCGTGCTGCGGATCTTGTTCTTGTTAACTGAAACAGGGTGATGTGTAGGCTTACTAGCGAATTGGTTTGAGATGGTGATAACTGCATCAGCACCTACATCCTTAGCAAGGTCAAGATATGACTCGACCTGGTCTTTTGTATGTTCCGCATTTCCAACCTTGGATTCAATTAGCGCAGACCACTCTTTCAGCCCAAGAGAGATCACTACTAGACCATCCGGTCGAATCTTTCTGTTGTCTTTCGTGTCGAAGACGACTTCGGTATAACATTGAATCTTCGCCTTTACACCTACTTTGGTACCAACCTCTGCAAGCACATCTTCAGCAAAATTCCTTACCACCATAAAGGTTGAAAGTAGGACAGACGTGGCACGTTCTTCCTTCTTGGTATCTGCCACGACAGGAATCAATCGTGCCTTGGAACCGAATTTAACCCTATCCAGTATGCTTGTCTTAGCCATCACTCCTCCTTCATTATTGTTATTTCCAATTAAACATGGCATTTTGGGGAAATATACCTAACACAAAATCACTCATATTTAATCCCTAGCCATCGCTCCCATTATCAATCATGGGCTGATATGCCTCTTGAATCCGCTTTGTCGCCTGCTCCAACGGCCCCATGCCCAGCTCTTCGCGTAACATATCTACTTTATCCGGCTCGGCGATAGGCAACGGGTGTGCGATACCGTTCCCGTCAAAATCGTGTTGTGTTCCGTAGATTTGAGGCTTTCCCGTCATTGTCAGCATTCTATCTTGCAGGTAGGCGAGACACCAACCCTTGGCCTCCCCTTCTGCAACGGCCTCTTTCAATAACAGCAGTGAACGTTTCATGAACTCCTGGTCTTGTGTGCCGTGCTGAGCAATGATCCAGGCGGCCTTTGCTCCTTCCAGGCCCACGAGACTTTTACCGGGCCAGCCGTATTCGACGATTATTTCTTTAAGACGGGCGATGTTATTTTCGTGCAGTTGTTTGAGGCGAGGATGATATCCCTCTTGTCGCAGTTCCCCTGCTTCCATAAGCTCCCGCATAAGCCGCTCATCTTCGCCCTGCATCGAGAGCAGCTCCTGGCGCAAGTCGTTATTCATGCCTACCTGCATCCTCGACTAACGTCGATTTTGGCTGTGCTTATGGAAGCAGTTGAATTTGTTGCCATTACACGAATCCATGTCTCATTATCATACATTGCAAAACGGGTTCCCGATTTACTGGTGTGCCCAGTATAACCCACCTATTCACGAGGTAAATAGGTGGCTATCAAGCGCTGCAATAGTATGTGGTGATAATGCCGATATGGCGTAGATAGCGGCTTTTGTCGCCGCCCGGTCATTATGGCGGCTACTTGCCTGTTTCCTGTGACAGGTGCTTGAGGATGTCCACCGACCTGCCGGCACGGGCCAGCGCGATGGCTGCTGCGAGACCTGCCGGTCCCGCCCCAACAACCTCGATGAGACTATCGTCCTTCATTTTGCCGGTATTGCGCAGTAAGACCTCGAGACCGGTTAGCGCACCTTCGGTGGCCATTCTGGCTATTCCTTGATCGCGGTAAAGAGTTCCTCCCGGGTCGGCACTTCAGCGCACTTCAGTTCCACCATCCTGCGCAGAGTCGATTCCTCCTGAATGAAAACTTCAACCGCCAGCGGATCGAACTGGGTACCGTTCATTCGCTGAATCTCCGCCTTGGCACTATCAAAGGGTAGACCGCTGCGATACGAACGGTCGGAGGTCATCGCGTCCAGGGTATCGATGACCGCGAACAATCTGGCCCACAGCGGTATCGCCTCGCCCGCGAGCCCTTGGGGATAACCGGTGCCGTCGAAGTGCTCTTCATGGCTGAACACGATCTCCGATGCCAGTGCGAGGTGAGGTATACCGGCGAGTATTTGCCGTCCGATCTCGGGGTGACGGCGCATGACCGCCCACTCCTCCTCCGTTAACGCGCTCTGTTTGAGGAGGATGGCATCCGGCGTGCCGATCTTGCCGATATCGTGAAGTAGCGATCCCCAATACACCTGGCGCAGCGTCTGCGCATCGTCGCTGAAGTGCCTGGCCAGTACCATGGTGTGGCAGGCGACCCGTTTCGAATGCAGGCCGGTCTCGTGCTCGCGTGCATCCAGCGCAGCGGCCAGCGCCTCGGCCAGTTTTACGTAGGGCATCTCCTCGGCCGGCCACTACGGGGCGTGGTGTGCCGTATCGAGGATGCAGTTCTCGCACAGCACCCCCTGCTCGTCCTCCACATTCAGACCACCGGAAACATCTGTCCCGCAGCGCCGGCACTTTGCGCGTTTTGTGTTACTCATTTATCCGTTCCACATGGGCTCACCCGGAGCGCTTAAGGTCTCAACTCTCGCTTGCGCTTCTGAAACTCCTGCTCGTCAATCTCGCCCCGCGCATAGCGTTCCTCGAGAATCTCCATCGCTCTGTTTTCGCGACGGCTATTGCCTACCGAACCATAGGAGGACGCCAGCCATTTAATCACCATGACGACAACGACAATGATGACGATCCACCACAGGAACATAAAACCTCCGCCAAATCCGAATCCGCCGTCCATACCATAACCGTCCATCATCCCGCCTCTCCTTCTCTATCATTCGTCATCAATAGACTCACTTAACCACGGCCATCTGATGCCCTTCTCCTCCAGGCAAGGCAATGGTAGTGATGCGTTGCAGTGATTTTTGGTCAAGCACCCAAATCACCGGCTCTTTCCGGCTGGACACATAGACCGTTCCGGTGCCATCGATAACATTCAGGTGGTATGGGGATGGCGCCAGGGGGACTGAACGCATTTTCCCGCTCGCGGTGTCCACCGCGGTCAAGGTGTCGGCCTTCTTGCTGCTGGCGAACAGGGTCTTTCCATCGTCCCCCATATCCAGACCGTGTACATCCGGTCCGATGTCGTAGGAGCCTGTCACCTTGCCGCTGGTAACGGATACGGCGGATACGGTTCCTGCCCGTGGGTTCGTGACATAGAGGGTCTTCTCATCAGAGGAAAAGACCATATGTTCCGGTGACGGTCCGGCATCCAACGTGCGTACCGGTTCCCGGTTCGCCAGTTCTATTTCGGTGATGGTCCCATTGCCGCTGTTACTGACATAGGCGTGCTTACCGTCTCTTGTGATAACTGTGTAGTTTGGAGCAGGTCCTGTCTTTATACGACTGATGATCTTGTTGCTATGCATGTCCAGCACACTCACATCGCCACGCGTGGCATGGGTTGAAATCACGTAGCGCCCATCCGGCGTTATCGCCTGATGGTGGGTCCAACCGGCCACCGGTATGGTGAGCATCGCATGGCCGTGATCAGGGTGAATCAAATAGAGCTTGCTGGTTGGTGTATCGTGCGGCGCCCCCTCCGGAGCGGGTGTCTCTTTAAGACTGCCGGCCACCAGATACTCACCATCCGGTGTGGCGACGAGACCGTGGGGATTTTCCACGCCGGTGTACTCGGCGGTTATTCGGTGGCTGTCGGCATCGACAGCGATTACCTTATTCGCCGCCCCCAATGGGATGTAGACCGTCGGTCCGGCCACCGCAGTGGAAGACCACACGGAAACGGCAAGCAGTATAAGAATCAATCTGTTTATGTTCATATCGCCACCTTCTTTTAATGCCAGTTGTAAATTCAGCGGTTACCGAAGGCCTCCCGCATGTAGCGAATGACCGCATCGATATCGTCCTCGCTCAGTGACGGATCGCCCCCCTTGGGGGGCATGCTCAACGGCGAATCGGGATTACTTAGGCCGTTGAGGATGTTTCGCTTCAGTTCCTCATCAGACTTGCTGAGCGGACCATTGGGTCCGCTCAGGTCAGATACCCCTGGCAAAGCGCCTTCTCCCCCCGCGCCATGACAGGCGATACAAGTTCCCTGGTACACGGCCCGGCCTGTATCCACCGCAAGAGCCGTCATGCTCGTTGCTGTGAGCAATATCGTTATTAGACAAGCCCTTTTCGCTATAGACATGGTCGGAACCATTAATTATTCGCCTGAAGAAAACGCAGGATGTCACGCGCCTCTTGACCGGTCAGTCCGGCTCGCACTCGCATGTGTGTTACGATGACCTTCCACTGGTCGTCGCGAAATTCCTTCGCATCGCGCATGTTGTGGCAACGGGCACAATTTTGTGCCCAGCTGTTGGCGCCCCTGGCGAATGCCGAGGCATCACCCTGCTGTTCCGCGACGGCGCTGGGCGCAAAAAGCGGCGCCAGCAGTCCGGCAGCGACTATAGCCAGCTTTGGAATGGAAGTAAGTTTACGCATATTCATGATCTGAACCCCTCTCAAAAGCCGTACGCAAGTTGCAGTAACATGCGGTTGTCATCGCTTGAGTTTCCGGCAGTCCCTTCGTTGCTCTCATAACCGGCTTTGGCCACTGCGTTGGGGGCGAACCAGTAGTTCACCCCGCCGCCCCATTGCTCCTGGTCATCACTGTCATGCGGCGAGTCGAAATCCCCATAGCGCAGCACCGCCTCCCACTTTCCCGGCAGAAAACGATAGGCGCCTTGCACATACCAGGTCTCCCATTCGGCCTCTTCCGGGGCGATGCTCTCACTGTTGGCGCCCACCTTCGTCTTTATATATTCGCCACGAAAGTCCCAGGGTTTACCCGGTTGCCAGGCCACATCGGCGCCGTAAACATCATAATCGCGATGTAACGTTGCCTCTCCCTCCGGACCAACCTCCCCGCTTGCTCCGGAGAGGCCCAGCTCTATCGAAGAGACTGGGAGGTAACCAATACGGCCACCGAACACGAGTTTGTCGTCTTCATTACTGGTGACTCCTTCTGTGTGGACCCCGTGAACTTCGGTGCCTTCTATCTCGACAGTCGGACCGTTGCCGACATAGACCGCATAATTAAGTCGCGACGGGTTACCCCAGCGATATCCGCCGCGCAGTTGCGCCCCGACCTCTGCCAGCGGCGCTGCACCGTCGTGACCGAATCCAGGGGGTGCTGAGGCAAATTTGTTGATCCAGGCAGGATGGATATTCTGGCGGAACTGGCCCAGAGGGCTCAGGAATTTACCTGCCTGAAGTACGGCATAATCGTTAATCAGCCAGTCGATAGCGCCGTACTCCAGTTCCGTCTCCGTCGCGCCGTCATCATCGATTGCGATCTCCAGCTCCGCTTCCAGAAGAAAGAGGTTTCGGTACTGGTAATGGAAGATGGGATTGAAAGAGACCGTATTGAATGCGCCATTGCCGTTTTCGACATCCGTATAGCCCACGGCGGCATAACCGGAAAGGTGCACGGCGGACTGGGTTTCATGCCAGCCAGGTGATTCTGTTCCCTCCTGAACTGAAAGCCTTTCCTGAACCCGCTCCAGTTGCTTTTGGAGCGTATCAACCTGGCGTTTTAGCACCTCAACATCATCGGCACCGAATGCAGTAAAAGGGAAGCCTGTCAGTATCAGTGTGGCCGCAAGCGATAGACTGCTCAGCATTCTACTCGTTTTGCGTGTATGGATTTGCGACCTATTGTTGGCACAGGGGGGGACGGGTACGATCTCCAACATGACATTGACTCCTAATCTGTCAAGAAATGCGCTAAGACCGTAAGCATAGACACTGGTCCGGTGTCGCGCAGACAGGAGATATATCAGCCTGACTAGAAGCCTTTAGTTGCAAGACGTGCTCTGCACGCTAATGATAAATCCTTATCCGTAACAAAAAGACAACAGCGCCATATCCCTGTCCTGACCCGGCACATCGACTATAGTTGAAGGACGACATGTTCAATCGGTCATCGCTCTAAGTGCGGAGCCGGACCGAGCGGTGTCCACGGCTTTCGAGCTCCGCCAGGAGGTAGCTCATGTTGAAGAAAACCATTACCGCGGCCGCCCCCCAGCAGGTATGGCAAAGCCTGCAGGAGAAAGAGCCCATGTTCATCCTCGATGTGCGCAACGCTGAAGAGTTCGAGCGCTGGCAGGTGGAAGGCCCGCGTTCCACGCCCCCTACTCTCAATATCCCTTACTATGAGCTCCTGGACCTGGAGGGCGAGGAGGAGGATGTCACCGAAGCGGTCATGCGCGGGGTTGAGGGGCAGATCAAGGATCAGTTACCGTCCGATCGCCCTATCCTCGCCGTCTGCGCCGAGGGCAATACCTCCAATTACGTCGCCGAGGGGCTGCGTCGCCTGGGCTTCGATGCGCGGAATATGGAGGGCGGGATGGAGGCCTGGGGCAACTTCTACTACTGGGTGCCGGTCGAGCAGACCGAGAAGTTCTCCCTGTTCCAGGTGGTGCGGCCAGCCCGCGGTTGCCTCAGTCACGTACTGATAAGCGAGCATCACGCCGCGGTATTCGATCCCGCCCGTCACATCGAGCATTACCAGGATCTGGCTTCCGCCGAGGGGGCGCGGATCGAGCTGGTACTGGACACCCATCTGCATGCCGATCACCTGAGCGGCGGGCCGGCGATGGGGGAGTATGAGCATATCCCCTACTACCTTCACCCCTATGATGCGATCCACCCGATGGACATGCTGCCCGCCCGCATTGTGTATAGCCCGCTTGAGGCGGAGCAAACGCTGCGCCTTGGCCAGGTAAAGATACAGGCACTGCATTTTCCCGGTCACACCCTCGGCATGATCGCCTTTCTCATCGACGGGCGATACCTGCTGAGCGGCGACAGCCTGTTCCTGGAGTCTATCGCTCGTCCGGATCTTGGCGGTAAGGCCGAGGGCTGGACACCTTTGCTCTACCAGTCACTGCAACGCATGGTGGAGCTACCGGACGCAACAGTGGTGCTACCGGCACACTTCAGCGATATCCACGCAGGTGAGGAGAACGGCCTCTATCGCGCCACCCTGGGTGATCTCAAGCAACATAATTCGGGGCTGCAGAAAGTGGCCGAAGGCGAACAGGCCTTCACAGACTATATTCTGGACAGCCTGCCGACGTTTCCCGAGGAATATATCGAGATCAAGCGGGCCAATGCCGGACTGGCTTGGCCGGACGAGCGCAAGAGGCAGGAGTTGGAGCTTGGGAAGAATATTTGTGCGGTTGGGAATAACACATAACGGGAGAGGCAGCGAGCTGGCTGGGCGGGGTGCTGGTATTTTGATGCCATGGCGAGTCAAGGCTGGAGCCCGTTAGCGTATCGACGAACATCAACATATGCGTGTGACCATCATCATACGCCTTGATGTTTGCCTCCCAGTCCTGGTTAAGCCTGCCGACGACTTCTCCGCTCGTCAGATCCAGATGCTTCTGGAGCATCTCTTCCAGCGACTGGAAGACTTACTTGACCAGTTCGGGTTCGCACCGCTCAGGAATGCAGCGATTTCTTTTCCGTTCGCGAACCACTTTTTTACGCGTCTGCCAGTTTCGCCTGGTCACCCGCCTTGGCGTCCTTAACGACTTCGGTAGCAACCAGGATATGCTCAGCGCGGATAATTTTGTCCCCTCGCGTCGCCGTAATGGGGCTTGATTGCATTGCCTACGCCCGCCTTCTCCTCTCCACCTTCTCATCAAATCTCTTTGTTGATTACAAACCGTCGTGGCGTTCTTGGAGATAAGGTCGATGCCGTCGAAGGCTTCAACCTCAGAACAACCTAGTGACAGACCGTGGTTTCCGACCTCTACCTTCCCTAATCACTCACAGATAAGTAACAGACATGTGTTGTGAGTATCTGCATAAAGATGACTCAGTCAGCTGCGAATGCTGCACCGACCTCCTATGCTTATACGAGCCTCGCCCATGGCCTGCAGACGAGGCGTGCGAAAATAAAACCATCTGCCAAACTTGCCATGGGCGGCCGCTGCGTTGGACCAAACGTACGTACTCCGTGTTCTCGGAAATCACAGTTCATCAGGCCAGTGCTTCGCTGGCGGCCCCGGTTTCAAGCGAGGAGAATGTCATAGATATCAATAAGTTTTGGTTCTCGGCGCGCACACAGCGGGCGCAGCGAAACGCCCGGGATACCGAGTTGCTGCGCGCGGAGTTGTTCAGTATCGAGCAACTGAAGCGTCACGCCGTTACGCTGGCCGGCCGGCACAGGATCGATCCGCGTCCGGGTCCGGACAGGTTGCTGCCACGGCTGGCGGACAACACACGTGTTCTGCTGGCGGCGTATGACGTCGTCACGGCCGTCGCCACCCAGGGGCAACGGATCGTGCCGGCAGAGGCCTGGTTGCTCGACAACTTCTACCTGATCGAGCAGCAGATCACCCTGGCGCGTCGGCACCTGCCGCGAGGCTACAGCCGGCAGTTGCCGCGACTGGCCGATGGCCCGTCAGCCGGT
>JAWOIT010000139.1:0-36838 GCA_046484535.1 Pseudomonadota bacterium
GATACGCAATGATGCTGTTAAGGTTGGATAAGCGTGTTAATATGAGTTCGATATGTTGAAGCGGATCTGTGCCCTCTTGCTGATGTTGAGTCCTGCCTTTCAGGCTTTCGGGGAAACCTGGGAGATCTCGGCATCGGAGTGGGCGCGCCCGCGCCACGGAGACTGGTTGGTACAGGAGCCGGCACTTGCTGCCGCGCTTAAACGGATCCAGCTGGACCCTTCATACCGCCTACAGATTCACTACCCCGGAGGGGATGAGGGGGTCTTATGGGCCGAGGAGCTGCAGTCCTGGTTAGTGGCGTTGGGGTTGGAATCGGATAGAATCGAACGGGTTCCCGGTAGCGGTGCCGCCGATCGTGTTCGGCTCCGGGTCGTAGAATAAGTAAACGCATAGTCCCACAGGAGAGAGATTTGTGAGCCGTGTTGCCGCTGTTCAGATGGCCTCGGGCCCTAATGTGAACGCCAACCTTTTGGAGGCTGCCCGCCTAATCAATAGAGCCGTCGATGATGGCGCCAAGCTGGTCGTTCTGCCGGAAAATTTCGCCATTATGGGTATGAGCGAGTATGACAAGGTCAATATTCGTGAGGCCGATGGCAGTGGACCGATACAGGCCTTTCTTGCCGAGCAGGCTGCCAAACACGGTATTTGGCTGGTAGGGGGAACGATTCCTCTGGCGGCACATGACCCGGACCGAATCAACGCTGCCTGTTTGATCTTCGATGACAAGGGAAACCGTGTTGGCCGCTATGACAAGATCCATCTCTTCGATGTCCAAATCACCGAAAGCGACGAGCGCTATAACGAATCGGAGACCATAGAGCCGGGAAACCGGATCACGATCTTGGATACCCCGTTCGGCAAAATGGGGATTGCGGTTTGTTACGACCTGCGTTTCCCCGGCCTGTTCCGGAAAATGAGCGAGGAGGGAGTGGAGATTTTCGCCTTGCCTGCATCCTTTACCGCCATTACCGGCAAGGCGCACTGGAGTACGCTGGTTCGGGCACGGGCCATTGAAAATATGTCCTACGTGATTGCTGCCGCTCAGGGGGGGTATCATGCCAATGGCAGAGAGACCTATGGGCACAGTATGATAGTCGACCCCTGGGGGGCGGAGCTGGACACGTTGCCCAGAGGCTCGGGGGTTGTTGTCGCTGATATCGATCTCAACCGCCTGCATGATATGCGGCGTAGTTTCCCCGTACTGGAACACCGCAAAATCGCCTGCGGCCTGCCGGAGTAGCCATTCACCGCAAAGACGCTAAGAACGCAAAGCCGCCCGCAGCATGACAGGGTACTACGTGTGAGATGCATGGAGATGGTGACAAGGTTGTTTCCAACTGGTCGTCACAAGTGAGTTCTTAAGGTTTATCTGATCCCTTCCCCAGCCCTTTCCCGAAGGGAGAGGGGGCCGAAGGGCTGAAAAGTGCCTTAAGAACTCACCTCTGGCCCGGCTGTAGCTTGGGGTGAGGGGCGGGTCCCAACATAACTGTCAATCCGGCATGCTGTTGCCGGGGGAGGGCACAGGCTTATTCCGGGTAACATGCTTCCGTGGCAATTCTTTGCGGACTTTGCGCCTTTGCGGTGAGCTACTCAGTCATCAATTCCCGAAGATAGCGAAACAGCTCCCGGGCCGATTTTGGCGGCTTGTTTTGCTTTTTCTCCTGCTGGGCGTTGCGCATCAGCTGGCGCAGGTGCTGGCGGTCAGCTGCCGGGTATTCGCCAAGTAGCTCGGTTAAAGCGTTGTCACCCTCCTCCAGCAGTCGATCACGCCACTGCTCCAGCTTGTGCAGACGGGCGGTTTCACGGGTGCTCTCCCCCTTAATCAGATCCATCGCCTGGCGGATCGGCTCCTCATCGACCTTGCGCATCAACTTTCCGATATACTGCAGCTGACGCTTGCGCCCACCACGCGCCTTGATCCGCCGTGCCAGCGCTACCGCCTCGGCCAACTCTTCGGGTAAGGGGATCTTCTCCAGTTTGGCTGAGGGCAGCTCCACCAGCTCTTCTCCCAGTTCTTGCAGCGCATGGCTCTCACGCTTTAACTGGCTTTTGCTGACGTAGATGATCTCTTCGTCGTCTTTATCGTGTTCAAATTCGGATGACATGGGTTCAGACCAGGAATAGGGCGGCAAGGCCGAGGAAAGCGAAAAAGCCGATAACATCGGTAATGGTGGTGAGGACAACACTGCCGGCGAGCGCCGGGTCGGCCCCCATCTTGCGCAATAACAGGGGAATGGTGGCGCCACTCAGCGCGGCCACGAACAGGTTGATAATGATCGCCGCGCCAATGACCACGGCCAGCGCACTGCTATTGAACCAAAAGCCGGCAACCAGCGCCAGGACGATAGACCAGATTAATCCGTTGAGCAGGCCGACGGTGAGCTCCTTGTTAAGCAGTCGTCGGGCGTTACTGGTACTTACCTGGCCCAGCGCCATGGCGCGGATCACCAGGGTCAACGTCTGGCTTCCGGCGATCCCTCCCATACTGGCGACCACAGGCATCAGTACGGCAAGGGCGACCAGTTTCTCGATGGTGGCGCCGAACAGTCCTATTACCCATGAGGCGAGCAGGGCGGTAAGCAGATTGAGGCCAAGCCAGATCGCACGGCGTCGGCTGCTGGCGATAACCGGGGCGAAGATATCTTCCTCCTCGGTCAGACCGGCCATACCCATAAAGTCGTGATCGGCCTTGTCACGGATAACATCGACCACATCATCGATGGTGATGCGGCCTAGCAACTTGCCGTTTTCATCCACCACCGGTGCGGAGACCAGATCGCGGTGTTCGAACAGGCTGGCGACATCCTGAGCGGGGGTATCGGCACTGATGCCGTCGACCTCGCGGTACATCACTTTACCAACGCGGGCGGAGGGGTTTTCCGTCAGCAGCGTGGTTAGCGGAAGCAGGCCAAGGTACTTGCCTTCCCGATCGACGACGACGAGGTTGTCGGTCGTCTCCGGCAGGGTACCGATGAAGCGCAGGTAACGCATCACCACCTCGAGACTGATATCGGCACGGATGGTGATGGTGTCGACATTCATCAGGCCGCCGGCGGTGTCCTCGGGGTAGGGGAGAACGGCTTCCAGGCGCTCGCGGTGCTGCTGATCGAGATTTTGCAGGATCTGCTGGATGACATCTTCCGGCATTTCCGGCAACAGGTCGGCCAGATCGTCCGGGGCGAGACTTTCCGCCGCCGCCACCAGCTCGTGCGACTCCATGTCGCGAATAAGGCTGGCGCGCAGGTTGTCATTGACGTAAAGAAGGATGTCGCCGTCAAAGGTCGGATCGACCTGTTCCCAGACGATAGTGCGCTGGTCGTGTGGCAGTGATTCAAGAAGCAGGGCGATCTCGGCCGGATGGAGTTCGTGCAGGATCTGGCGGATCTGTTCGATATCATCCTGCTGCAACGCAGAGTGCAGATTATCAAGCCGATCGTGTGCGGTATCTTTGTCTGCTGCCTCAGCCATGCTTGCCCCTTTGTTATCTCTGCAAAGTGTAGCAAGCGGCGTGAGTCGTGGGAATAAGCCGGCCTTCAATCGAAGATGATATTTCTATGATTGTGGCTCAATTTGATCAGTTTTCGGTATAGACGTTCACTGTCATGCTCATTGAGCAGGTTACCCAGTTCCTGCTGGAGCTCATTAATGTTACTGGCGCGAATGATCTGTTTGACTTCAAGTAGTGTGGCGGGTGGAGCGCTGAACTCTGTCAGGCCCAAGGCAAGCAGCAGTGGGGTTAATGAAGGATCGCCGGCCATCTCGCCACACATGGCGACCGGAATTCCCTCCTCAAGGCCTGCCTGGATGACATTCCTTATCAGGCGCAACACACCAGGATGTAGAGGGTCGAATAGATGGCTGACCGTCTCGTCGATGCGATCCGTAGCCAGGGTGTATTGCATCAGATCGTTTGTGCCGATGGAGAGGAAGTCGAGCTTTCGCGCAAACATATCGGCACAGACGGCGGCTGCCGGCACCTCGATCATGCCGCCGATGGGAATGTGTGGATCGAAACGCCGCTTCTCCCGTTCCAACTCGCGTTTAACTTCATCTATCAGCGCTATTGCCTGCTGCAATTCACCGAGATTTGTGAGCATCGGCAGCAGCAAGCGGACCGGACCATAGGCGGATGCACGCAGTATCGCCCTGAGTTGTGGGCGGAAAAGTGACTGTTCTTTCAAGCACAGGCGAATGGCCCTTAATCCAAGTGCCGGATTGGTGGAACTGCCGCTGCCGGCGATGCTCTCCTTGTCGGCACCCAGGTCCAGGGTTCGAATTGTCAGCGGTGCACCGTGCAGCCGCTTGATGGTGTTCCGGAAGGTGTGGAGCTGTTCCTCTTCGTTAGGGGGAGCCTCGCGGTTCATATAGAGGAACTCGGTACGATAGAGACCGACGCCCTGAGCCCCTGCCCGGCGCATGGCTGTGATGTCTTCGAAGAGCTCGATATTTGCGTGCAGCGTAATATCGACCCCGTCACGGGTTCTTGCCGCTTCGTCTTTAAGTTTGATCAGCTCACGCCGAGCCCTGCGCTCCTTGCGTTGCAAGCGCGCAAAATGCGCGACATCTTTTTTCTCAAGCCCGCACAGAAGTGTCCCGTTGTTGGCATCGACAACTAACTGCTCACCCTCACGGATGTAGAGGTGAACATGAGGCACACCGACGATGGCGGGTATACCCAGGCTGCGCGCAATAATCGCTGTATGGGAGAGCGGTCCGCCCCGCTCTGTGACAATCGCGGCAACGTTGTGGTGGTGCAGCAAGACGACTTCACTGGGAGCTAAGTCTACCGCCAGTACGATTTTGGCCTCTTCCTGGTCACTCTCGACCGCACCGGGTTGTTGTTCGGCGTGCAGCAGGATTTGCTGGATACGGTGTACCACATGCTCCACATCGTCTCGGCGGGTTTTCAGATAAGCATCGTCCATGGCATCGAATACCTGAACCAGGGCATCCTGCTGTAGCTTCAGTGCCCATTCGGCGTTGCAATGACGGCTTCGAATAAGCTCGGCAGGAGCCTTGGAGAGCATGCTGTCTTCGAGCATCAAAAGGTGGGTGTCGATAAACGCCGCGATATCCTGCGGGGTTTCCGGGGGGATTTTCGAGCGTAGGGTTTTCAGCTGTTGGCGCGCCGTGGCCACGGCGGACTCGAAGCGATGGACCTCATCGTCAATGTGCGCCTTCGGCAACACGTATTCGACGATGTCCATTTGGCCATGCTGCTGAAGCCGGGCCTTACCGGTGGCGGTTCCCCTGGAAACGGCGATGCCGGAAAGTGACAGTGGCATGATCTCTACCTCCTGCCGTCATGGCGGTGTTGAAAGAGTACTCTGCAAGTCCGGCAGATTTTGCTGAGGCTTTATAAACCCCGGTCGCCGTTGTGCACACGTGGACGGATCAGAGCTCCAAGTCTATGCTTCCTCGCCGAAGCGGTCCTGAATCAACTGTTCAAGTTGCCGCAGGGCTTCGTGTTCATCTTCTCCGGCGATTGACAGCTTGATGGCGGTACCGCAACTTGCCGCCAGCATCATTACGCCCATAATACTTTTGCCATTGACGGTACGGCCGTTACGGCTGACCTGAATCTCACTTTCAAAACCTGATGCCAGATTGACGAACTTTGCCGCAGCACGTGCATGCAGACCCAGTTTGTTGGTGATGGTGATCTCTTTATCAAGCATGGCGGTATTTATCCGTCGGGCAGAGCTGGTCGTGGAGCATGATCCCGTCATGACCGCCGCTTACCGCTTTATCGGTTAGGCCGGCGAGGTCGAGATTGGCGTAATTCATGACTCTGAAGAGCATCGGTAGGTTGAGGCCCGTGACAATGCGGACACGCTCTTTATTCAACAGCGAACAGGCGATGTTGCTGGGAGTGGAGCCGTAAATATCGGTGAGTACCAGTACGCCGTCCCCCTTATCCAGCTCTTCGGCAAGCCGTTGTGCCTGTATTCGCGTAATATCGGGCTCGGTATCACGCACAATGTCCAGCACCGAGGTGTTGATTGGGTTGTGGCCGAGCGTGCCGGTGGCGACATCAAGGATCGCACTGCCAAGTGGTGCGTGTGCAATAATGAGTAGAGATACGCTCATGTTAGCTCCCGATGCCTGGTCAATACCTGTTGTGGGATGTTCTGAAAATATTCCGAGAGACGATTGACAAAGTAGACGGAGCGATGCTGCCCCCCCGTACAACCGATGGCAATCGTCAGGTAGCTGCGATTATCCGCAGCAAACCGAGGTAACCATGACTCGATAAAGTTTTTGATCTCATCGAACATGCAATTGACCTCGATATGGTTCTCCAGGAAGTCCGCCACCTCCCGGTCACACCCGGTCCGGGAGCGAAGGCGGGGTTCCCAGTGCGGGTTCGGCAGACAGCGTACATCAAAAACAAAATCCGCCTCAACCGGTATACCGTGCTTGAAACCGAATGACTCAAACAGTACCGACATAGATGAGGTGCTGCTATTGCCTATACGCATTTGTACCAGATCACGAAGTTGGTGCACGTTGGTGCGGGTCGTATCGATCTGCATGTCGGCTTGGCTGATTAGCGGTTGCAGCATTAACCGCTCCTGCAAAATCGCCTCCTCCAGGGGAACCTCGCTGTCGGTTAATGGGTGAGGCCTGCGGGTTTCGCTAAAACGCTTTATCAATGTCTCATTACCGGCATCGACGAAGATAACCTCATAGCGTATGCCATTTTCGCCAATCTCGCTTAGCAGTTGGGGGAAGGCGGCAAAGTCATTGGTGAGATTGCGGGCGTCGATGCCGACGGCAACGGTTTCGTATGCACGCTTGCCTGCGTTTGTCATCTCCTTGGCAAAGGCGGGTAGAAGCGCCATCGGGAGGTTGTCAATACAATAGCTGCCGATGTCCTCCAGGGCGTGGAGAACAACGCTTTTGCCTGCCCCGGATGTGCCGCTGATGATCAGTAGTCTCATGCCTGCGCGTCATTCATCAGTTTACGTTGCCGATGAATGAAGTCCTCTGTGGAGTCATAACCATTAGTATACAGGATGTGGTTTCTTGCTGCGGCCTCAACCAGAACCGCGAGGTTGCGTCCCGGTGCGACCGGCAGATCCACCTCATCCACCTCGACCTCCATTAGCGAGCGTTTGCGCCGTGTGCCTTTGAGGCGATCCAGTTTCTCCAAGTGCTCCAGCGTCACTGGCGCAAGGTGTACGATCAGGTGCAGCTCCATGCTTTGTTTTACAGCCACATCGCCAAACATGGCGCGAATATTCAGAACACCCAGCCCACGCACCTCAAGAAAATTCTGTAGTATCTCGGGGCAGTGGCCTTCGAGTCTTCCCGGGGAGGAGCGGACAAAGATGGGAGCATCGTCAGCGATGAGCCGGTGTCCTCTTGTCAGCAGCTCCAGCGCCAGTTCGCTCTTGCCGATAGCGCTCTCGCCGGTCAGTAGCACACCGGTGCCGAGAACATCCATGAATACTCCGTGCGCGACCTGGGAGTCGGCAAGCAGGCTGCGTAGGTGAAAGCCGATATCACTTATCAGGCGGTTGCTGTTAAGTGGTGAGCGAAGAAGCGGGGTTTCCTGTCGCTTTGCATATCGGAGCATCGCCTTCGGTACATCCAGCGAGTCAGCCAGCATGACCATGGTTGTTTGGCCTGAGAAGAGCTGTTTGAGTGAGTCGTTGAGAGAGTTTTTGCCCAGTCCTTCCAGATAGGCCATTTCAGCTGCGCCCAGCACCTGTATGTGGTGAGGATGAATGAAATTAAGATGACCTATAAGAGAACGACCGTCATCGCCCATGGACAACGAAGCGTTAAGCGCAGTGTCCTTCTCCGGATGGTATAGCCACTCCAGCTCCAGTCGTCTGTGACAGGAATCATAGAGTTGCCGGGCGGAGATGCGTTTTTCCATCAGTCCTTAGTGCGCCATGTCTTGATTGCCTCAAGCAGTGTTTGGGCGTCGGGTGATGCTCTTAGTTTGGCGACAAACTCGGAGTCACTGAACATTTCCGCCAGCTGTGCAAGAAGCTGCAGATGCTCCTCGGTTGAGTTTTCAGGTACCAATAGAGCAAAGAACAGATCCACCGGTTGGCCGTCCACAGCATCATAGTCCACTCCCTCCTGGAGCTTGACCATGGCGGCGATAGTCTTGCTGTTACCCTTAACCCGGCCATGGGGAATGGCTACCCCATGGCCAAAGCCGGTGCTCCCCAGGCGTTCGCGGGAGATCAAGCTGTCGAATACCTGGATTTGCGACAGGTCCATCTGGCTGTCGGCGATAAGCCGGCTTAACTGCTCCAGTACACGTTTCTTGCTCGCTGCATGGTGATCGCAGCTAATACGGTCAATATCGAGTAATTCAGAGACCTGCATAACTTAGTCTAATTTGGGTGTGAAAGCTTAGTCGAAGGGTTGATCTTTAAGGCCGCCTTCTGTTCTGCGGTGGTCTGTGACCTTTTCCTTATGTTTGCGTACCTGACTATCAAGTTTATCGATCAGCGCATCAATGGCGGCATACATGTTCTCATCCTCGCAGTCCGCGAAGACGGTATTGCCCTTCATGTTAATCGTAGCCTCCGCTTTCTGACGCAGCTTTTCGACACTGAGAATGACATGGACATTGGTCACGTGATCGAAGTGGCGCTCCAGGCGTTCGAGCTTATTGGTGACATATTCGCGCAATGCATCGGTGATATCAACATGGTGGCCGGTCAGATTTAATTGCATGGTTTGCTCCTTTATTGTGTCTGCCTGTTCAAGCCAGGCGTTTTCTTTCGTGCGAGGGTGGGATCGCCATGGCCTCGCGGTATTTGGCGACTGTGCGGCGAGCGACATTAATACCCTTTTCAGAGAGGGTATTGGCAATCTTGCTGTCACTCAAGGGTTTTGCCGGTGACTCCTCAGCGATCAGGCTTTTGATCATGGCTCGAATGGCTGTGGATGAGCACTCCCCACCGGAGGCGGTGCCCACGTGGCTGGAGAAAAAATACTTCAATTCAAAAACGCCTCGGGGGGTGTGCATGTATTTGCGTGTGGTGGTGCGTGAGATGGTCGACTCATGCATTCCCAACTCGTCGGCAATGTCATGCAGCACCATGGGCTTCATCGCCACTTCCCCTTTTTCGAGAAACTCCCGCTGATGCTCGATGATTGTAGTGGCGACACGCAAAAGCGTTTCATTTCTGCTTTGCAGGCTTTTTATGAACCAGCGCGCTTCCTGCATGTGACTTTTCAGCGTGGCCGAATCGGTGCTGTTCATCTGCTTGATAAGACCGGCATAGTGACGGTTGATGCGCAGGCGTGGCGCTGCATCAGGATTGAGTTCGACCTGCCAGCTGTCTTTGACCTTGCGGACGTACACATCGGGCACGATATATTCGGATGGTGTATTGCTGATTTGTCCGCCCGGTCTCGGATTCAGACTCTGGATCAGGTGGATAATTTGCGTGAGTTCCTCTTCACTGGTTTTCATTACCCTCTTAAGCTGAGTGTAGTCATGCCGCGCAAGCAGTTCAAAGTGTTTCTCCAGTAGAGTTTGTGCCTGGGGCAGCCACTCGGTCTCCTGCGGCAGCATACTTAGCTGCAACATGAGGCTTTCCTGCAGATCACGGGCGGCGACGCCGGGAGGGTCGAAATGTTGGACCACATGCAGTATCGCTTCGATCTCATCCAGCTCCAATTCCGGTACTTGGCGCTCCAGGCCGGAAAACAGTTCTTCGAGGCTGCTGCTGAGGAAACCGTCGTCAT
Organism: Pseudomonadota bacterium; assembly: GCA_046484535.1. Lineage (GTDB taxonomy): Bacteria > Pseudomonadota > Gammaproteobacteria > Thiohalomonadales > Thiohalomonadaceae > JAPHTQ01. The sequence continues at coordinate 9,725 of JAWOIT010000139.1, forward strand.
TGACCGAGTCGATGATGGCCTCACCGATGACAATGTCGTTTGTCGAGAGTTGGGTCATGCGCAACTGCCAAAGCAGGTGTTCACGCAGGCTTTCACCGCTGCCGGCGCCATATTCAAGGTCGCGGTCGTCGCTTTCTGCAGGGCCGGCGCCGACGGCAGGGGCGCTTTCGTAGATATCTTCCCAGACAGTGTCGACCGGCAGCTCATCGGGAATGGCTTCGTTTTGCAGGGACTGCTCTGCCTCGGTATAGTCCTCGGCGGTCGTCGATGAGGCGTCGTCATCACCCTCTTCGGCTAGCCGTTGTTCTTCTCCGGAAAGGCTTTCGTCACTTTCGCTTCCCTGCATCTCATCGGTTTCTTCGGCCACCTCAAGCATTAGATTCGAGTCCAGCGCCTGCTGGACTTCCATCTTCAGTTCCAGCGTCGACAATTGCAACATGCGGATCGCCTGCTGCAATTGCGGCGTCATCGTTAACTGTTGCCCGATGCGTAACTGTAGGGATTGCTTCATAGGTTCAGATGGCGGTACCGCTTGCCGGGATGGCTTAATGCGATTTTAACGCATTTGTCCTGATAATGGCACAGATTTTGAATAGTTGAGTGCCCGGGTCAGAGGTGGAAGTGCTGTCCCAGATAGACATCCCGGACTTTTTGATCGTTAAGCAGCACATTCGGTTCGCCCGAGGCGATCACCTCGCCCTCGCCGATGATATATCCACGCTCGCAGATGCCGAGGGTCTCGCGGACATTGTGATCGGTAATGAGTACGCCTATGTCGCGATCCTTGAGATGCTGGATGATACCCTGGATATCCACTACCGAGATGGGGTCGACACCGGCGAACGGTTCATCCAGCAGAATAAAGCGCGGTTCGGTGGCCAGGGCTCTGGCGATTTCAACCCGGCGGCGCTCGCCTCCCGAGAGGCTCATACCCAGGCTGTTGCGAATGTGGGTGATATGAAACTCCTCCAGCAGCGACTCCAGAATTTCGCGCCGCTGATTTTCGTTTAGCTCTTTACGAACCTCCAGAATTGCCATGATATTTTCCGCCGTGGTGAGTTTGCGGAAAACAGAGGCCTCCTGGGGCAGATAGCCTATGCCCCGACGCGCCCGTTCATGCATCGGTTGTCGTGTAAGGTCGTGCGAATCGAGCAGAATGCGCCCTTGGTCACAGGGGAGCAGGCCGACGATCATATAGAAACATGTGGTTTTACCGGCGCCGTTGGGGCCCAGCAACCCGACGACCTCGCCACCGCGCACCTCCATGGATACATCCTTGACCACGCTGCGTTTTTTGTAGCTTTTCGCCAGGTTTTCAGCGCGTAGGCGATCACTCATCGGTGTCGTCCTCTTTGGGTTGCAGGATTACCCTGACACGCCCCTTGTCATCCTTTTCTGTGTCGCCAAAGGCTTTAACCACGTTATTATCCGTATCGTAAATAAGATGGTTGCCGCTGAACTCGTCTCGCCCACGCCACAGGCGGGCGTCGCCTTTGAGTTCCATCACACCATCGCTGAGTCGGTACTCCATGTGCGATGCCTCGGCGCGGGTCGTCATGCCGGTTTCGGTGTCTTCATGCTCCAGGTGTACCGGGGAACCCTCCGCATACGCTTTCTGAACTTGTCCTTCCGTGCTGTGCAACTCCAGCCGCTGCGCCTGCAGTAAGAGGGTATCCTGCTGCAGGCGAACATTACCTTGGTAAATGCTAACACCGGTTTGTTGGTTGATTTCAAGTCGATCCGCTTCAACGGTGATGGGGGCATCACCTTGCTTCGCCGCGCCTACCGTGAGCGGCAGATTTAGCAAGAGCATTAATAGCAATGTTCTATTCAATCGCATAGCGTCCTCGGACGTTCGACAGGAGCACCAGTCGTTCTTGTTCGCCGTAGGCTTGCATTCCCGTTCCTTGCAGGTGGGTGGATGGCCCTCTAAGCACTACCGGCTCATCGGTTTCTACATAGTTGCGTTCAATATCGATGCTTAACCTTTCCGTAAGCACATTAAGTCCCTTCTCCGTGAGCCGGCTGAGTCTGACATCACCGCGCAATAACAGTTGCTTTCTATCGCCCTCCAGCGTCCCATATTCTGCAGTCGCCTCCCAGTCACCGCGGTCGGGGTTGAGGATGTTTAGCTTGGGCCGTGTTAGTTCAGTGGTGTCATTCTCAGGGTAGTGAACAAGCGAATCGGCGGTCAGCCGGTGGCTGGGTGTACCATCCTCACCGGTGACGGTGGAGTCCAGACCGTGGATAAAGTAATCCGGTAGTTGCCGAATGGCGGCCGAGGTTTGGGGCGATGGGGTGTCACTTTTATGCGACAGCCAGCCGGTCAGGGCGACCAGTAGCGCAACAGTAATAAATAGCAGCACCATACGCCGGTTCATTGCAGGTATTGGTTCAGCTGATGCTCCAGGTTGCCCTGGGCCTGCATAATCAATTCACAGACATCGCGTGCTGCCGCCCGACCACCATTGTTGGGTGTGATCCAGTGACAGTGCTGTTTGACCAGGTTATGGGCATTTTGCACCCCTATGGCAAGGCCGACACGCACCAGGACGGGCAGATCGACCACATCGTCACCCACATAGGCCACCTGAGAGTAGGGGAGTTCCAGCTTGTTTAACAGCTCCTCGAAGGCGGGCAGCTTGTCAAGCCGGCCCTGATAGACGTGTTTGATGCCCAGACTGTCCATGCGATGTTTCACCACCCGGGAGGTTCGGCCGGTGATGATGCCGATATCCACGCCGCTGGCCTGGAGCATCTTCATGCCGTGGCCGTCGCGGGAGTTGAAGGCTTTGTACTCCTGCCCGTCGTCACCAAGAAACAGGCTGCCGTCTGTCAGCACGCCGTCTACGTCGAAAATCACCAGCCGGATATCGGCCGCTTTTTGCATGATGTCCTGCATGATCGCACCGTCTCTCGTGGGTCGTTCAGTCAATAGTAAAGCAAGGCAGGGGCTCAGACCACGCCGGCACGCAACAGGTCGTGCATATTCAACGCTCCGATTATGCGATTATCCGCATCCACTACCGGCAGGGCGTTGATGCGTTTCTCATCCATGATGCGCAGTGCCTCGGCGGCGAGCTGTTGGGCCTCGACGGTGATGCAGTCGCGGTGCATGACCTCGGCCACCTTGATGGTGTGTATGGCGATTTCGCCGTGATCGAGCAGGCGGCGCAGGTCGCCGTCGGTAAATATCCCCACCAGATGGTTCCCGGGCTCAACCACGGTAGTCATGCCCAGCCCCTTGCGGCTCATCTCCAGCAGCGCCTCGCTCAGGCTTGCCGAAGCATTCACCTTGGGCACCGCATCGCCGCTGTGCATCAGATCCTCGATCCGCAGCAGAAGGCGCCGTCCCAGACTGCCGGCCGGATGGGAGCGGGCGAAGTCCTCTTCGGTAAAACCGCGCGACTCCAGCAGGGCCACCGCCAGGGCATCGCCCATCGCCAATGCGGCGGTGGTGCTGGCGGTTGGCGCCAAGCCGAGGGGACAGGCCTCCTTTTCCACACTGACATCGAGGTTGGCGCTTGCCGCCCGTGCCAGGCGGGAGTCGGGGTTGCCGGTGAGGGTAATAAGGGGGACGTTCAGGCGCTTGATGAGCGGCAGGATGGTCAGCAGCTCTTCGGTTTCGCCGGAGTTGGAAAGGGCGAGTACCACATCTTTCGGGGTGATCATGCCCAGGTCCCCGTGACTGGCCTCGCCGGGATGGACGAAAAAGGCGGGGGTGCCTGTGCTGGCGAGGGTGGCGGCGATCTTGTCGCCGATGTGGCCGGATTTGCCCATGCCGGTGACCACGATGCGCCCTTCACAGTGGAGCATGTGTTCACAGGCGGTGATGAAGGCCGCGTCGATATGCGGCTTAAGCGCCAGGATCGCCTCGGCCTCGGTATCAAGAACGGCCTGCGCCAGCTGTTGAACCCGCGCCCTGTCGATACTTCGTCTCATTTCGCTGTTTACGCCTCCGGGTAACCGAGTTGCTGCAGCTTGTCGCTAAGCTCGGCCCGTGAAAGGTTATCCCCGCTCACTGTCACCTGACCGCTGTCGATAATGACCTCGACGCTTTCTACACCGGAAAGTTCCTTCAGGCCATTTTCAATGGCACTGACGCAGCCGCCGCACTTAACGTTCTGTACCTTAAATTGTTCGCTCGACATAACGTGCCTCCTCTAGCCGTTCAGTGAATGGTACAACAGACCGAGATAGCCGAGGTAGCCCGCCAGCAGCAGGGCCCCTTCACTACGCGTAACATGTCCCGGTTTTCTAAAGCCGTAACTCATCATGAAAAGGGCGAGGGTAAGGCCGATCATCACCGGAAAGTCGCGGCTCATCAGCTCGGCGGGCGGCGTAGAAGGGTGAATCAGCCCCGGCATCCCGAGCACCGCCAGCAGGTTGAACATATTCGACCCCAGCACATTGCCGACGGCGATGTCGTGTTCCCCTTTCAGGGCGCTCATGACCGAGGCGGCCAGTTCCGGCAGGCTGGTGCCGATGGCGACGATGGTCAGACCGATGATCAGGTCGCTGACCCCGAACCACTGGGCCACATTGACCGAACCCCACACCAGCAGGCGGGAGCTGCCGAGCAGGATCACCATTCCCAGCACCAGCCAAAAGATAGAGAGTTTCATGGGCATATGGGCGGGAATCTCGTCGGTGTATTCGTTCACCATCGGATCACTATTGCGCCGCTCTCGCAGCCCAAGAGAGACCATCCAGTAGATGAGGCTTGCCATGCCGATTAAGAGGAGGATGCCGTCGATGCGGTTCATCTCGCCGTCGAGCAGCAGCGCCAGGGCGATGAGCATGACGGCGAACAGCAGTGGGAACTCACGCTTGAGGGTCTCGGAGCGCACACTCAGTGGTGTCACCAGCGCCGTTATCCCCAGCACCAGACCGACATTAGTGATGTTCGAGCCCAGGGCGTTGCCGATCCCCATGTCCGGATTACCGGCCCAGGCGGCCATGGCCGAAACAAGGATCTCCGGGGCGGAAGTGCCGAATCCGACGATGGTCAGGCCGATAATGAGCGGGCTTATCCCAAGGTTGCGGGCGGTGGCGGAGGCGCCGATAACGAAGCGATCCGCACCCCAGACAAGTAGGGCGAAGCCGGCGACAATGGCGATAAATGAGGTCCAGAGCATGATTTGGGGTACAAGGTTATGGGTGGCAGGGAGGTGGCATTAAATAGCCTGAGGTTCGGGTTTTCAAGCCGGTTCAGGGCAAGTCAGGCGCCGGCTCCCCGTCACCGTCGCCCGAAGGCGCTTGCACAGGGGCGGGTTCATCCAGCGGATCGAACTCTTCGGCGAAGGGGTCGAACTCATCCTCTACCGGTGGGTTGCCGTCGTAAACCTGATACTCCCGCCGCTGCAGGTAGGCGTCCCGCATGAAACTGTACGGGTCGTGAGTGGCCGAGTCGAGAAGGTTGCTCGCCCGCAGGTACTCGGCCCGGGTATCAACCGCATTGAGGCCGATAAGACCCCAACGCGTGTTTCTGTCATCGACATCATCCAGGACGCTGACCTGCCAGTCGACGACAAGGCCGAAGCTGTCGCGTACGGTGGACGACTGCAGGAAGGGAAGTATCAGGTAAGGGCCGCTGCCCACGCCCCAGTAGCCGAGGGTCTGGCCGAAGTCCTCTTTGTGTTTGGGCATGTCCATGTGGCTGGCCACATCGAAGATACCCAGTAGCCCTACGGTACTGTTCCAACTAATTCGCCCAAAATCGGAAAGCCCCTGTTTGAACTTCAGTTGCAGCAGGTCGTTAATCAGGACGGTGACATCACCGAGGTTACTGAAAAAATTGCTGATGCCGGTGTTGACCGGCTTGGGTACCACCTTCTGGTACCCTTCGGCGAGGGGTTTGAACAGGGCGCGGTCGAAGTCATCATTGAAGGCGTACATCGCCCGGTTATAGCTTTCGAAGGGATCGCGCGGGTCCCTGGGGCCTTCCACGGTGGCACAACCGCTGCCAAGGATGACCAAAAGTAAAACCAGGATAAGTCGCCGGGGTTGGGGCACAACGCGATCCCTTAATAGTTGTCGAATGGGCGCGATTATGCGCAGCCGAGCCGGTGGGATCAAGTGCGCCGCTACTTCTTCTCCACCTTGGTGGCGCCGCATCGAGCACAGCGGTAGCGGGTGATCAGCTTGCCGGTTTTGACATCAAACGGGTTCCCTTTGACGATCTCCCACTTATGAAAACCGCTTTTGCATAAGGTCTTCCCTTTGTGTTTCTCCTGAGGGCTTCGGGGTTTGAAGGGGATGATCTCGGCCATGGGTGTCTCGTTTTGTGGATCGGTCGGGCTGGAATTTCTCTGACAAGCCTTATACTAGCGTGACTCGGCCTGTTTAAACATATCTGGAGTGAGCAATGCATGTGGAAGTAGCCGCCTGGGGCTGGCTGGGTGAGCGGTGGGCGGCGTCCTACCCCGCGGATCTGCCCGAAGAGTGGCGTCTGGACTATTATGCCAATGAATACGAGGCGGTCGTGGTGCCATCCAGTGACTGGCAGGCACAAGACCGTGAAACGCTTCAGCTGTGGCTGGAGGAGGCCCCTGAGGGATTTCATTTTTACTGGGAGTTGGAGGGGGGAGCCCCGGCACCGCTGCTAGGCCTTTATAATGCACTGAAGGATGAGACCGCCCCTGGCGGCTGGCTGCTTTCACAGGGCGGTTTGGCGAAAGGTGCCGGGGATGAGCTGTCTGAACTGGCGCCGGTTGCCCTTTGCGAGCCGAAAGGAGAATTCGTCGGTAATGGTTTGATAGTGCTGGCGGCAGAGAAAGAGCCGAACCTTCGTCAATTACGCGAGCGGCTCGATACACTCGCCGCGCAGGGGACGGAAACCGTGGTGCTGACGGTTCACCCCTCTGTCGATGCGTCTGAGCTCCTGCATCGCCTCCATACCCTGTGCCGGCTTTATCGCAGTTGATCTGCCGGGCCGTTTCGAAGACACTTGCGGGAATAATGAATAACGGGTTGCAAGGCCCATTGACCAACGGCAGTTTAAGGACAGTTGATGCCCCACACTGATTCATCCCCTTTGGTGGAGATCCGAGACCTGCGCTTCGCGCGCGGCTCGCGCATGATTTTTGACGGTGTCGACCTGGATATCCCACGCGGCAAGGTGACCGCCATCATGGGTCCCAGCGGCACCGGCAAGACCACCCTGTTAAAGCTGATCGGCGGCCAGTTACGCCCCCTCTCCGGTAGCATTAAAGTGGACGGTTTGGATGTGCACCGGCTCTCCCGTGACCGGCTCTATGAGCTGCGCAAGCGAATGGGGTTGCTGTTTCAAAGCGGGGCGCTGCTGACGGATCTGGATGTCTACGAAAATGTCGCCTTTCCGCTGCGTGAACATACCGACTTGCCCGAGTCTATGCTCCGGGACTTGGTGTTGATGAAGCTGCAGGCGGTGGGACTGCGCGGCGCGCGGCGTTTGGCACCGAGTGAGCTGTCCGGGGGGATGGCCCGGCGTGTTGCGCTGGCCCGCGCGATCGCGCTGGATCCGATGATGATTATGTACGATGAGCCGTTCACCGGACAGGACCCGATCTCCATGGGGGTCCTGGTCAAATTGATTCGCCAGCTCAATGATGCGTTGGGGCTGACCAGTATCGTGGTCTCCCATGATGTGGCGGAGACCGTCGGTATCTCCGACTACGCTTATCTGCTCTCCGGCGGCAAGGTGGTGGCCCATGGTACTCCGGAGGAACTGGGCGGAGCGGATCAGTCCGAGTGGTCGAGACAGTTCCTGGAGGGACTGCCCGACGGGCCGGTGCCGTTCCACTACCCGGCAGAGGATTTTACAGAAGACCTGATGGCCGGCAATGAAGGGGGGCTGGGCTGATGCTCAATTGGTTGCAACAACTCGGCCACAGCGGCCTGGGCTTTTTTGAACGTCTGGGGCGGGGTCACATCCTCCTTTATTATATGCTTGTTGGGATCCCCAGCGTGCTGGTGCGGCTGCGCCTGCTGATCCAGCAGCTCTATTCGGTCGGGGTGCTGTCGCTGCTTATTATTGTGGTGTCCGGACTGTTCGTCGGCATGGTGCTAGGGCTGCAGGGCTATAATACCCTGGTCGATTTCGGCGCCGAGGAGTCGCTGGGGACGGTGGTGGCGATGAGCCTGGTCCGGGAGTTGGGACCGGTGGTGACGGCGCTGCTGTTTGCCGGACGTGCCGGTTCGGCGCTGACGGCGGAGATTGGCCTGATGAAGGCCACCGAACAGCTCTCCGGGATGGAGATGATGGCGGTCGACCCGATCAAGCGGGTGTTGACCCCCCGTTTTCTCGCCAGTTTCATTTCCATGCCGTTGCTGGCGGCGATCTTCAGCGCCGTGGGCGTGATGGGCGGCTATTTCGTCGGTGTGGGGCTGCTCGGTGTGGACGAAGGGGCCTACTGGTCCCAGATCCAGTCGAGCGTCGATTTTCATGACGATGTGATTAACGGTGTGATTAAAACAGTGGTCTTCGGTGTGGTGGCCGGCTGGATAGCCATTTTTGAAGGGTATGATGCGACCCCCACGTCCGAGGGAGTCAGCCGGGCCACCACCCGCACTGTGGTACACACCTCCCTGGCCGTGCTGGGGCTGGACTTTATCCTCACCGCTTTGATGTTTGGAGAAAATTAATATGATGCAATCAAGGACTGTTGAGATCTGGGTCGGCCTGTTTATCGCCGCGGGAATGGCGGCGTTGTTCATGCTGGCGATGCAGGTTAGTAACCTCACAGTGATCAATGACGATGAGGGGTACGGCATTACCGCCCGCTTCGAGAATATCAGTGGTCTGAAGGTGAGATCTCCTGTTACCGTGGCGGGGGTGCGTGTGGGGCGCGTCACCGATATCGGCTTCGACCCGAAGACCTTCCAGGCTGTAGTGACCATGAACATCAGCAGTCAGTATGATGAGTTGCCGATGGATACCAGCGCAGCCATCTATACTTCCGGATTACTGGGTGAACAGTACATCGGGCTTGAGCCGGGGGGCGATTTTGAGATGTTGGCGGATGGCGATGAGATCATGCTGACCCAGTCGGCGATCATCCTCGAGCAGATGATCGGCCAGCTCCTCTTCAGCCAGGGCTCGAAAGGGGACAGCGAGTAGTGTCGTTCCGGTTAGGCCGGTGCCTTTTATTGCCGGCACGGATGCTCTTCAGTCAATTACAGGCTGCGGAGGAACACCCGGCCCGCCGGCTGGTGATGGAGACCACAGGGCAGGTCCTGGAACGTCTGCGCAGCGAGCAGGATGTACTGCAGACCGATAATGCTCGGATCAACCCGCCGGTGGAGGAATTAACCCTGCCGTACTTCGATTTTAGGCGCATGTCCGCCAGGGGGCCGGTCAAGCACTGGCGTAGCGCCACACCCTGGCAGCGTGAACATCCCCTTGTATTACAATGATAAGGGGAGAGTGGATGGTGTATGACATCATAGACGGGAACAGTCTGGTGACCAACTATCGTAGCTCCTTTGCCAGTCAGATCAGAAGAGGGGGGATCGAGAGTTTGCTCAATGATCTTGTCGAGAAGAACCATCAAAAGGAGGAGCCCCGTGAAGAGTCCTGAGCCATTACCCGCTTCAATAACCAGTGGCGAGTCCGGCGTGCTGCAGGTCAGTGGCGACCTGACATTCGCCACCGTGAGCGCGATATTGAAGCACAGCCGCCCCTTGTTGGCCTCCGTCAACGACAGGGTGGTGATGGAACTGGCGGATGTGGGTCGGGTGGACAGCGCCGGCTTGGCGCTGTTGGTTCAGTGGATGCGCATGGCCAGGGAGCAGAAAGTGAAAATATGCTTTCGTCACGTTCCCGAACAGCTGCTTGCGATTGCTCACGCCAGTGATCTGGATCACATTATTCCACTGGAACAGGGGTGAAAACCGGCGGAAAAGCCCCATTAACCCGCCGAATACGCTATCAAGGGTTACATAATCCCGCCCTAAACGGTATGATTTCCGATTGATTTTTAACCCTCCGGATAACGAGCTTATGCAACCTGAAGACGTTAAAGCGATGATTGAGGCGGGGATGCCCGGTGCCGAGGTTGCGGTCTCCGGCGATGGAAGCCACTTTGATGTGACCGTGGTCAGCCCTGAATTTGAGGGCAAAACCATGGTCAGGAAACAGCAGATGGTCAACACTATCCTGTATGAGAAAATCACCTCCGGCGAAATTCACGCCATAAATATCAAGGCCTACACGCCCGATGAGTGGAAAACCGCCGACAAGCTGCGGATTTCCTGAGAAAGTGGCTGTTGCGCCCGGATAGAGTGCGGCGCCGATACCTTTACAGCGAGACACATGGATAAACTAATTATTACCGGCGGGAATATCCTCAATGGGGAGATCCGCATATCCGGCGCCAAGAACTCGGCGCTGCCTATTTTGGCAGCGACACTGCTGGCCGAAGAGCCGGTGACCATCTGCAACGTTCCACATTTGCACGACATCACCACCACCATGGAGCTACTGGGTAATATGGGGGTGGAGTTGGTAATTGATGAAAAACTGAATATTGAAGTGCATGCCTCGACCATTCGCGATCTCTACGCTCCCTACGATTTGGTGCGCACCATGCGTGCCTCCATTCTCGTGTTGGGGCCGTTGCTGGCACGCCACGGCAATGCAGAGGTTTCCCTGCCCGGCGGCTGTGCCATCGGTTCGCGTCCGGTGAATATTCACATCGATGGTTTGCGCGCCATGGGTGCGGATATCAGGGTGGAAAATGGTTATATCAAAGCGGAGACGCCCGGGGGCCGGCTCAAAGGCGCGGAGCTGGATCTGGAAATGGTTACCGTTACCGGCACCGAGAACCTGATGATCGCCGCCACCCTCGCCGATGGTGTTACGGTGATTAAGAATGCGGCACGCGAGCCCGAGGTGGTGGACCTGGCCAACTTCTTGAACAGCATCGGCGCCAAGGTTAGCGGAGCGGGGACCGATACCCTGACCATCGAGGGGGTCGAGCGGTTGGGGGGCGGAACCTATTGTGTCTTGCCTGACCGCATTGAGACCGGGACCTACTTGATTGCAGCGGCCATCACCGGCGGCAAGGTCAAGCTTAAGGATACCCGCCCTGAACTGTTGGACTCGGTGCTGGAGAAGCTACGCGAGGCGGGTGCCGATATCAAGTGCGGCGAAGACTGGATAAGCCTGGATATGCATGGCAAGCGGCCCAAGGCGGTCGACCTGGAGACGGCGCCCTATCCGGATTTTCCCACCGATATGCAGGCGCAGTTTACCGCCTTGAACTGCATCGCCGAGGGCACCGGAAGAATTATCGAAACCGTGTTCGAGAACCGCTTTATGCATGTGCAGGAGCTGCAGCGCATGGGGGCGGATATCCAGCTCGAAGGCAATACCGCCATTACCACCGGTGTCGAGCGCCTTACCGGCGCCCCGGTGATGGCCACCGACCTGCGCGCCTCGGCCAGCTTGGTTCTGGCGGGGCTGGTCGCGGACGGTGAGACGGTGGTAGATCGTATCTACCATATCGACCGCGGTTATGAGTGTATCGAAGAGAAGCTTGCCCAGCTGGGAGCGCGTATCCGCCGTGTGCCTGAAACTCATTTCGAAGGCCCGACGATGATGGATGTCATGCCATGAGCAATACCCTGACCATCGCCCTTTCAAAGGGACGTATCTTCAAGGAGACCCTGCCGCTGCTGGCCCACGCCGGCATTGTACCCAAGGATGACCCGGAGAAGAGCCGCAAGTTGATCCTGGATACTAATCATGAGGATGTGAAGCTGGTAATCATCCGCGCCTCCGATGTGCCCACTTATGTGGAGTACGGGGCAGCCGACATCGGTGTGGCCGGAAAGGATGTGCTGATGGAGCACGGTGGTGAAGGTCTGTACGAGCCGCTGGACCTGAAGATCGCCCGATGCAGACTGATGGTGGCCGGACCGGAAGAGGGCGGCGAGCCTGCCGGGCGGATGAAGATCGCCACCAAGTTCGTCAACTCCACCCGCCGCTACTATGCCGACCTCGGCAAACAGGTAGAGATCATAAAGCTCTACGGTTCGATGGAGCTGGCGCCGCTGGTGGGGCTGGCCGATCGCATCGTCGATCTGGTCGATACCGGCAACACACTCAAGGCCAACGGCCTGGAGCCGTTGGAGCATATCGCCGACATCAGCTCGCGCCTGGTGGTGAACAAGGCCTCGATGAAGATGAAGCACGATACCGTGCAGGGCTTTATCGACCGCATCGCCGAGGCGGTGCAAAAGCGTTAAGTATTTGAACTCACCGCAAAGGTACAACTTCCATTTTCTGCCACAGAGAACACAGAGGGCACTGAGGACGGAAAAGGGCTGCCGGAGCTGTTATGTGACCCCCCGGCTGTCACCGTTCCAAACATTTTGCTGCAGTAATCCGCTCTTCTGTGATCTCTGTGCCCTCTGTGGCAAATGAGTTTTACTCTGCGCCTTTGCGGTGAAAGTGTTTTCCGATTGAATTCTGACGGGATTAGATGACCATGGTTGATATCACCCGACTCGACAGCACTGGCAGCGAATTCTGGCCCGCGCTGGAAAAGCTGCTGGCCTGGGAAGGCGTCTCCGACGACAAGGTCAACACCATCGTACGTGAAATCCTGGCTGCCGTGCGGCAGCGTGGCGACGAGGCGGTGCTTGAGTACACAAACCGCCTCGATCGGATGAACGTCAATAGTATGGCCGAACTGGAGATCTCCCGCGAGCGCCTGCAACAGGCGCTCGATACGATCCCCGCCGAACAGCGCGAGGCACTGGAAAAATCCGCCGAGCGGGTGCGTGCCTACCACGAGAAGCAGAAGCAGGAGTCATGGTCCTATACCGAGGCGGACGGAACCCTGCTGGGACAGCAGGTAAGCCCGCTGGACCGTGCCGGGCTATATGTGCCGGGCGGCAAGGCGGCGTATCCCTCTTCGGTGTTGATGAATGCGCTGCCAGCCAAGGTGGCCGGTGTTGGCGAACTGATCATGGTGGTGCCCACCCCCGATGGGGAGGTCAATGAGCTGGTGCTGGCCGCGGCGGCGGTGTGCGGTGTGGATCGGGTCTTTGCCCTTGGCGGCGCGCAGGCGGTCGCGGCGCTCGCCTACGGTACCGAGACGGTGCCGCCGGTGGACAAGATCGTCGGCCCCGGCAATATCTTCGTCGCCACCGCCAAGGGGATGGTTTTCGGTACCGTGGGCATCGACATGATCGCCGGTCCCTCGGAGATCCTGGTGGTTTGCGACGGCAAAACCGATCCGGACTGGATCGCCATGGACCTGTTCTCCCAGGCCGAGCACGATGAGGATGCCCAATCGATCCTGGTCAGTCCGGATGCTGCCTTCCTCGACAAGGTGGCCGCGAGTATCGATAAACTGCTGCCCACGATGGAGCGCAGCGAGATCATCACCACCTCCCTCAGGGATCGCGGTGCCCTGGTCAAGGTGAAGGATATGGACGAGGCGGTCGAGGTGGCCAATTTCATCGCCCCCGAGCACCTGGAACTTTCCGTTGAAGACCCCCTGGCGATGGCGCCGAAGATCCGCCACGCCGGCGCCATCTTCATGGGTCGCTATACCGCCGAGGCGCTGGGCGACTACTGCGCCGGTCCCAACCACGTGTTGCCCACCTCGCGCACCGCCCGCTTCAGCTCGCCGCTGGGGGTCTACGATTTCCAGAAGCGCTCCAGCCTGATCATGTGTTCGGCAGACGGCGCCTCCGAACTGGGTAAAACCGCCTCGAAGATGGCCCGAGGCGAAGGGCTCACCGCCCACGCCCGCTCCGCCGAGTACCGTATTAAAGATTAGGACCGATTCACCGCAAAGGCGCAAAGTGCGCAAAGGTTTTTTAGGGAGCTATTTAAGCAAACAATAGAGGCCGATAGCAGAGGTAATGCGCCTGGAATTCAGGTTTGTGACCTCTTTGCGACCTTTGCGCCTTTGCGGTGAGAGATTTTTTCATGAAGATTGACGACAAAGTATCCAGATGGGTACGGCCTGAAATTCAGGCGATTAATGCCTATCATGTGCCCAATCCGGGTAACCTCATCAAACTGGACGCGATGGAAAATCCCTATCACTGGCCCGAGGAGATGGTGGAAGAGTGGCTGACGCTGCTGCGCGAGACTCACGTCAACCGCTACCCCGACCCGGGCGCTGGCAAGCTGAGCGCCGAGCTGCGTCGCACCATGGACATCCCCGAGGGGATGTCGCTGATGCTGGGTAACGGCTCGGATGAGATCATCCAGATCCTCGCCCTGGCCCTGGGCGGGGAGGGGCGCACGGTTCTGGCCCCGGAGCCCGGTTTTGTCATGTACCGCATGATCGCCAGCTTCTGCGGCATGGAGTATGTCGGTGTGCCGCTGAAGGAGGATTTCTCCCTCGACCTGCCGGCGATGCTCTCAGCGATCGACAAGCATGACCCGGCGGTGATCTACTTGGCCTACCCCAACAACCCCACCGGCAACCTGTTCGACGAGGGGGATATGGAGACGATCATCCGCGCCGCCAACGGTCTGGTGGTGGTGGACGAGGCCTATCACGCTTTCGCCGGCAAGAGCTTCATGCATCGGCTCGGCGAATTCGACAACCTGCTGGTGATGCGCACCGTCTCCAAGCTGGGACTTGCCGGCCTGCGACTGGGGCTGCTGGCGGGACCTTCCGCGTGGCTGGAGCAGTTCGATAAGGTGCGCCTGCCCTATAACATCAATGTGCTGACCCAGGCCAGCGCCGCCTTCGCCCTCAAGCACATCGAGACCTTCGAGCAGCAGACCACATTTATTCGTGAAGAGCGCGGCAGGTTGTTTGCAGCGATGGCGCAGCACTCCGCGCTGAAGGTCTACCCCAGTGATGCGAACTTTATCCTCTTCCGCGTTCCCGCCGGTGAGGCGAACCGTATCTTTGAGGCGCTCAAGGGGGAGGGGGTGTTGATCAAAAACATGAAGGCAGATAGCGGGCCGTTGGCCGACTGCCTGCGCGTGACGGTGGGCACCCCGGAGGAGAATGACGTCTTCCTGGAGGCGCTGGCTAAGGCACTTTGACGGCAGGACGTGAGAGCGCGAGGTCGTTAGATCGCGAGATCGTTGATTGCAGGTCTGAGGAGAAGAGTTACCCTTTTGCCGCTCTCCCGCTCTCCCGCTCTCCCGCTCTCCCGCTCTCCCGCTCTCGTTATTAACGCTGCTGCCGCGGCCGTTCTGCTACCTTTACCTCGATCTCCAGCGGCTCGTTATCACGTACCCCGTTCACGGTGACCGTGCCTCCAGGCTCTGTTTGGGCAATAATGTTGAGGGCGCCATGGACACTGTCAATGGGCTTGCCATTGAGTTGCAGGATGATATCGCCGGGTTTCAGGCCGGCCTCATCGGCAGGACCCTTACGCAGTACTCCGGCGATGATCACGCCTTTTTTATCCTCACCCTTTAGGCCGAATGATTCCGCCAGCTCCGGGCTGAGCGCCTGGATCTCCACGCCCAGCCAGCCACGGCTGACGTAGCCCTTTTCGATGATCTGCGCCATGCTGGTTTTGGCCAAGCTCACCGGGATGGCAAAGCCGATCCCCTCCGACCCGCCGGATTGGCTGAAGATGGCGGTGTTGATGCCGATAAGTTGCCCGCCGGCAGTGATTAATGCGCCCCCGGAGTTGCCGGGATTGATCGCCGCATCGGTCTGGATGAAGTTCTCGAAGGTGTTGATCCCCAGCTCGCTGCGTCCGGTGGCGCTGACGATTCCCTGGGTTACGGTCTGACCTACACCGAAGGGGTTTCCGATAGCCAATACCACATCGCCGACACGCAGGCTGTCCGAATCGCCCAGAGTGATGCTGGGAAGATTTCCCAATTCCACCTTGAGCACTGCCAGATCAGCCTCCGCATCGGTGCCGACCACGGTGGCGGCGGCGCTACGGCCGTCTCGCAGGGTGACCTGGATCTCTTCGGCGCCATCGATTACATGGTTGTTGGTGAGAATGTAACCCTGTCCGCTGGCGATAACACCGGAGCCGAGGGAGGTCTCTTCCCGCTCCCGCGGTCCGAACTGATCGCCGAAAAAGCGGCGGAAGAAGGGATCGTCAAACAGCGGGCTGGATTGAACCACCGTTTTGCGGCTGTGAATGTTCACCACCGCCGGGGCTGCAATGTCCACCGAGTCGGCGTAGGATACAGGTCCGCTCCCGGCAAGTTGCGGTGCTGCCGCTGGAGCCTCACCCTCGATAAAGGCGACGACATTACGATCGTCGTCCAGCAGCTCCGGGAAGCCGACTACCACGAGAAATGCCAGGGCGAGGCCGACGGTGATCGCCTGGAACAGATAAATAATCGCTTTGTGCAGTTTCATTAGGTTCAACTCTTGCGACTCGAGCGGGTCAAAAAGCAAATTTTACATGAAGGAGATAGATAACGCATGGTAAGCCTGAGCGAACTGGTTCAATACTGCGAATCATTGCTTGATGTGGCCGCCTATCAAGACTATTGCCCCAATGGTTTGCAGGTCGAGGGCAGCAAGGAGATCCGGCGTATTGTCAGTGGCGTTACAGCCTCCCAGGCATTGATTGATGAGGCCGTGGCACGCGATGCTGACCTTTTGCTGGTGCACCATGGCTACTTCTGGAAAGGGGAGGCGGCGCCTATTGCCGGGATTAAACAACGCCGGATCAAGACACTGCTGGAAAATAACATCTCCTTGCTCGCCTACCACCTGCCGTTGGACGGTCATGCCACCCTCGGCAATAACGCCCAGCTGGCCCGGTTATGGGGCATCGAGGTCGAGGGCCGCTTCGGTAAGGGGCCGGAAGGCGGGCTCGGCATGTATGGCACGTTGGCAGAGTCATTGGATCTGGATGCCCTGGCCGACAAGCTCGGTGGTGCCTTGCAGCGCAGCCCGCTGACTATTGTCGGGGGCGAACATCCAATCCGGCGCATTGGATGGTGCAGTGGCGCGGCGCAAAGCTATATCGAGGCTGCTGCGGAACAGGGTCTGGACGCTTTTATCAGTGGTGAGATATCGGAACCGACCGTGCACGCCGCGCGGGAACTGGGGATCCACTACCTCTCGGCCGGCCATCATGCCACCGAGCGTTATGGGGTGAAGGCTCTGGGGGAGCATATATCCGACTATTTTTCTCTGGAAAATCAGTTTGTTGATATCCCTAATCCGGTATAGGTTCACTGAACTCTAACTTGACCTGAGAGCCTTGTTTATAAGAAACTATGCGGCTAATTATACTGGTCAATAAGAACTTTCTTATTTTCTGAATTTTCTCGCGCGGAAGTTTGCGCGGCTGTGTACAAGCCAGTTTTGTACGCATAAACACGGTTTATTTACCGAAGTCTTTGTATTGTGGGAGAGGCTTAATGAGCACAGAAGGCGTAGATAAGGGTCGTCGCCGTTTCCTCACCGCCGCCACCAGTGTAGTTGGTGCCGTCGGTGCAGGTTATGCAGTCGCCCCGTTTGTGATGTCCATGTGGCCCAGTGCACGCGCACAGGCAGCCGGCGCGCCGGTTGAGGCCGATATCAGCAAGCTTGAGCCCGGTCAGGTTGTGACCGTCGAGTGGCGCGGCAAGCCGGTGTGGATTGTCCGCCGCACCGAGCGGAACCTCGAGGATCTGCCGTCGCTCGATAGTGAGCTGCTGGATCCGACCAGTGAGGGTGCAGCGCAGCAGCCCAGCTATGCGATGAACACCTACCGCGCACGCGAAGAGAATAAGGAATACGCCGTACTGGTGGGGATTTGTACTCACCTGGGCTGCTCGCCCACCTACCGCCCCGATATCGGTGCGAAGGACCTCGGTGGTTCCGCCTGGAAGGGGGGCTTCTTCTGCCCTTGCCACGGCTCCAAGTTTGACCTGGCCGGCCGGGTCTACGAAGGGGTGCCTGCACCGAAAAACCTTGAGGTGCCGCCCTACATGTTCCTGAGCGAGAGTGTGATTCTCGTGGGCGAAGACGGAGGCGCAGCATAATGAGCAACATGATGAGCCAACTGCTGGGCTGGGTGGATGCCCGCTTCCCGTTGACCAAGATGTGGAAGGAACACCTGTCTGAATATTACGCACCGAAGAACTTCAACTTATGGTATTTTTTCGGCTCCCTGTCGCTGTTGGTGCTGGTGATTCAGATCGTCACCGGTATCTTCCTGACCATGAGCTACAAGCCCGACGGCGCTCTCGCCTTCGGTTCGGTCGAATTCATCATGCGGGATGTCAATTGGGGCTGGGTGATCCGCTACGCCCACTCCACCGGCGCCTCCGCCTTCTTTGCGGTGGTCTACCTGCATATGTTCCGCGGCTTGATGTACGGTTCCTACAAGGCGCCGCGGGAGCTCCTTTGGATATTCGGCTGCCTGATCTACCTGGCGC
This sequence comes from Pseudomonadota bacterium, assembly GCA_046484535.1. Lineage (GTDB taxonomy): Bacteria > Pseudomonadota > Gammaproteobacteria > Thiohalomonadales > Thiohalomonadaceae > JAPHTQ01. The sequence goes on from JAWOIT010000139.1 coordinate 28,041, forward strand.
TGATGGCCGAGGCCTTCTTCGGCTACCTGCTGCCCTGGGGCCAGATGTCCTACTGGGGCGCCCAGGTTATCGTCAACCTGTTCGCCGCGGTACCGTTCGTTGGTGAGGAGCTCTCAATCTGGATCCGCGGTGACTACGTTGTTTCCGACGCCACACTGAACCGTTTCTTCGCCTTCCACGTTATCGCCGTGCCGCTGGTACTGGTCGGTCTGGTGGTGGCGCATCTCATCGCCCTGCACGAGGTGGGTTCCAACAACCCGGACGGTGTCGAGATTAAGAAGAACAAAGGCCCGGACGGCAAGCCGCTGGACGGCATCCCGTTCCATCCTTACTACACAGTGAAGGATATTGTCGCCGTGGTCGTCTTCCTGATGGTCTTTTTCGCCATCGTCTTCTTCGCGCCGGAGATGGGCGGCTTTTTCATCGAGCATCCTAACTTCGAACCGGCTGATCCGCTGAAGACACCTGAGCATATCGCCCCGGTTTGGTACTTCACCCCGTTCTACGCCATCTTGCGTGCGGTACCCTCCATCGCAGGCTCCGCCTTCCCGGGTGTTCTTGCAATGGGTGCGGCGGTAGTGATCCTGTTCTTCCTGCCGTGGATTGACCGCCAGCCGGTCAAGTCCATCCGCTACCGCGGCCTGTGTTTCAAAGTGCTGTTGTTCCTGTTCGTGGCCAACTTCATCATGCTGGGCTACCTGGGTATGAAGCCGACCACCGACCTGTACAAGCTGCTGGCACAGATCGGCACCATCTACTACTTCGTGTTCTTCATCGCACTGGCGATTATCCCGAAGTTTGAAAAGACCAAGCCGGTACCGGAGAGGGTGACAGAATGAAAAAACTGATTATTGCACTGTTGTTCGCGATGCCGGCCGCCGTGATGGCTGCCGGCGCTGGGGTACACCTGGACAAGGCAGATATCGATCTGAGCGATAATGCCTCCCTGCAGCGTGGTGCCAAGCTGTTCGTCAACTATTGCCTGAGCTGTCACTCCGCTGCCTATCAGCGCTACAACCGCATGGGCCAGGACATCGGTCTGACCGATGATCAGATCAAGGACAACCTGATGCTGGCCGGTGAAAAAGTGGGTGACACCATGACTATCGCCATGCCGCGTGGTGATGCCAAGCGCTGGTTCGGGAATCCTCCTCCGGATCTCAGCGTGACTTCTCGTTCGCGTGGTAGTGACTGGATTTACACTTACCTCAAGACCTTCTATGTCGATGAAAGCCGCCCTTTCGGCATGAACAATGCGGTCTTCCCCGACGTCGGTATGCCGCATGTGCTGTGGGAACTGGAGGGTCAGAAAAAGGCGGTCACAAAGACCGAGGTCGATGCTGATGGTAACGAGACAACCGTAATCACCGGATATGAGATGGTTAAAGCGGGCAGCATGAGCGAGGCCGAGTATGACCAGGCCGCACTGGATCTGACCGCATTCATGACCTACATGGGTGAACCGGTTCAGTTGAAGCGTCAGCAGATCGGTATCTGGGTATTGCTGTTCCTCGCTATCTTCTTCGTCGTGGCCTACGCGCTGAAGAAGGAGTACTGGAAAGACGTGCACTAAAATCCTGTAAGCGGCCGGATTGTGGTAAAATAGCCGTCCGGTCCCGTACCAATTGCCGATACGAGTTTCGTCGGCGCAGGATTACTGAAGGGGGCCTAGCGCCCCCTTCTTCATTTTGAGAACTTGTTAGCAGGAGATAGTGATGGGTGTGGTTGCGAACCGACGCTCTGTAATGACGCTTTTTTCCGATGATGCCGATGTATACAGCCATCGTGTACGTATCGTTCTGGCAGAGAAAGGAATCAATGTTGATGTTATTTCAGTCGACCCCGGTGATCTGCCGGAGGATTTGATCGATCTTAATCCCTACAACTCCGTTCCTACTCTTGTGGACCGTGAGCTGGTGCTATATGACTCCCAGGTGATCATGGAGTATCTGGATGAGCGTTTCCCACACCCGCCGTTGATGCCGGTCGATCCGGTGTCCCGTGCAACGAACCGTTTGATGCTGCATCGAATCGAACAGGATCTATACACACATCTTGATGTTGTAGTTAATGGCAGTGACAAGGCGGCGGCAAAAGCAAAGAAGGAACTACGGGACAACCTTGTCGTGGTGAGCCCTATTTTCGAGCAAAAGCCGTATTTTCTAAGTGATGAGTTCACGCTGGTAGACTGTGCACTGGCTCCTCTATTGTGGCGTTTGGATGCATTGAAGATCAGCCTGCCCAAACAGGCCGAACCGTTACAGGCCTATGCGGAACGTATTTTTGCCCGTGATTCGTTCCGGGAGAGTCTTAGTGAAGCTGAACGGGAAATGCGTGAGTGAAATCATAATTGGGCACTTTGCCATCCGTCAGGGTGGCAAAGTTGTTTTCGTCTGTGAGAGAGCTTTATGACACCCAGCCGTCCCTACTTAATCCGTGCCCTTTACGATTGGATTGTCGATAACGGCATGAGCCCCTACGTTCTCGTCAATGCAGAAGACGACCAGGTTGTTGTTCCGCGGCAGTTTGTCGAGGGTGGCAAGATTGTACTCAATATCAACCCAACGGCAGTACAGAACCTTGAATTAGGTAACGGTGTTGTAGAAATGGATGCACGTTTCAGCGGTAATCCTATGCATGTATCGATTCCCGTCATGTCGGTACTGGCAATCTATGCACGGGAGAATGGAAAGGGAATGGTGTTCACTGATGAGGATGACGGGGGTGGTGAACCGCCAACAACGCCTGATGAACAGAAATCAAAGCGTCCCTCGTTGAAAGTAGTGAAATAAATATGAATCTAAAAGAGCTTTCATGAAAGCAGGCGCAAGCAGAAATAATTGCCTATTACAGGTAAAAAAGTCGCGCTTTCGCTGTTGCTGATGGAGTACGTTTATACTCAACATCAAAGCGACTGAAGGAGCTGCAGGTAGAGGGTTTTATCTGAACTGCTGTGCAAGCATGCAATAATTTTTTCAAAACTTTCATCAAAGTCACGCATATTCCGTAGTGCGATCCGCGCGGCCTCTTCCCTGGGGTAACCATACGCCCCCGTAGATATGGCTGGAAAGGCGATACTCTCAATATTGTTCTCCAGAGCTAGTTGAAAACTCCTTTGATAACAAGAGGCGAGTAGCTCAGCTTCACTCTGATTACCCCCATGCCATACAGGTCCAACTGTGTGAATTACATAATGTGCAGGAAGCCGATATGCGTATGTGATTTTAGCATCGCCGGTCGCGCAACCTCCAAGCGACCGGCAAGCCTCTAACAACTCAGGCCCGGCAGACCGGTGGATAGCTCCGTCGACACCACCGCCACCGAGCAGGGAGTTGTTGGCGGCATTGACGATGGCGTCAACGCTAAGTGTGGTGATATCTCCCTGTATGATTTCTATCATGGTGCTCACTCGATCGTTGGTAGGGAGCTGAAAGAATAGCATTAAACAGTTGGAATTTTTTTTCCGGGGTTGAGAATGTTGTTGGGATCAAACTGCTGCTTGATTTGAAGCATCAACTTAAGCGATACCGGATCGATTTCCAGCGGTACAAAGTCGCGTTTTACCAGACCGATCCCGTGTTCGCCGGATAGGGTACCCTCCAGTGTCAAAACAAGTTCAAAGAGTTCACCGAGACAGATTTCAGCACGTTGCATTTCACCGTAGTCATCCGGGTTAACCAGCAGATTAACGTGGATATTGCCGTTACCGGCGTGTCCGAAATTGACGATGGTGATGTTGTGTTTTTTGCTTAACTGTTGAAGTCCGGTAATTAACTCAGGGATGCGAGAAACAGGAACCACAACATCTTCGTTAATCTTCTTGGGTGCGACCTTGCGCAGCGCAGGGGAGAGGGCCTTGCGTAAGGTCCACAGTGCGGTGACCTCTTCCTTTGACTTTGCCTGCAAAACTTCGAGACAGCCTTTACCTTTAGCGGCCTTGGCGACTGCGTTTGTCGCATCGTTAATGCAGCTCTGGGGTCCGTCGACCTCGATCATAAGAAGCGCACCCGCATCGACTGGCAGATTCGTTTCGGCATAGTTGCGAATCATTGCCAGTGCCTGGCCGTCCATAAACTCAAGTGCACATGGGGTGACAGGTTGGGCCATTAATCGGGATACCGCGCGGGCAGCGCTTTCCATGTCCTTGTAAAGAGCGCGAAGTGTACGTTTACATTCCGGCGTAGGGGTAAGTTTAAGTGTGGCCTCAGTGATAACCGCAAGAGTACCTTCCGACCCAATGAGAAGTCGAGTCAGATCGTACCCGACCACCCCCTTGGTGGTATGCGTGCCCGTGGTGAACGGTTTTCCAGTGGCTGTCACTGCCTGTAAGCCCAGTACGTTTTCACGCGGTGTACCGTACTTGACCGCCCGAGGGCCGGCGGCATTGCACGCAATATTGCCGCCAAGGGTGCAGACGGCGGCGCTGGTCGGATCGGGGGGCCAGAAAAAACCGTACTCTTCAGCGGCCTGTTGTACCTGCTGGTTGGTGACGCCGGGTTGGACGATCATCAGGCGGTTGTCCGGATCGACCTTGAGTATTTGATTGAGATTTTCCGTTGAAAGGACAACCCCATGGACCGACGGTATTGCGGCACCTGCAGTGCCGGTCCCGCTTCCGCGTGCAACGACCGGTACGCAGTACTCGTTACAGAGACGAAGTAGGGCGGCGACCTGCGTTCCGGAATCGGGTATCACTACAACACCGGGCAGCCTATGTTGACGGCTGTTGTCATAGCCATAGGTCCAACGCTCGGCTTCGTCTAAGCGCAGCTGCCGTTCATCGAAAATCTGACGCAGGGCGTTGATAAACGCTTCACTTAAGGGGCTGTCAGAGATCTGCAAGGAGACTGCCGTTTAGTTGGTGTACTCAAAAACTTTAACGATGCGGGCGACACCTTTGCCGGTCCGGACCACATCTACGGCCCGATCGGCTTCTTCTCGGCTGACCATCCCCATCAGATACACCATGGAATTTTCAGTGACGACCTTGATTCGGGACGCATTGATGGTATCAGCTTCAATAAGTTGCGCTTTTACCCGGGCGGTGATGCGGGTGTCCCGACTTCTGCTCGAGGCGGCGCTTACCGGTCCAATGCGTAGCGCGTTACGGATCTCCCTTACCTTGCGCTGTTGGCGGGCAATTTCTTCAACACGTTGCTTGTGAAGCGGGAAGAATGCTTCACCGGTGAGCAGTACAACGCCATTGTAACTGGTGACATTAACGTGTGTATTTTCCAGCAGCTCGGGGTCTGCGACAATTTGCTGTTGAATCTTTAGTTCGATGCTTTCATCGTCGAGCATGGTGCCGACAGTGCGGGGATCTATGGCGACAGCGCCGCCCGTCGCTGCTGCACCGCCGATGACCATCGGTGCGCAGCCGCTAATCATGGAAAGGGCGCAAAGGAGTGTGATGATACGAAACCGCATATCAGTTTTCCTCACTGAACAGTTGTTGGTCAATCAAGTCACACAGGCAGTGGATAACAAGAAGATGCACCTCCTGCGTGCGTGCGGTGCTGTCGGAGGGGACACGCAGTTCGATGTCCTTGTCTGAAAGCGTGGTTGCGATGACTCCGCCGTCCCTGCCCGTTAAAGCCACTACGTGCATCTCGCGGGAGTGGGCGGCATCGATTGCGGTGACGAGATTGGATGAATTGCCGCTGGTGGAGATGGCGAGGAGAATATCACCGGGCTGTCCCAGGGCCATTATCTGCTTGGAGAATACTTCGTCGTAGTGATAGTCGTTGGCAATGGAGGTCAGGGTCGAGGAATCAGTGGTCAGGGCGACAGCAGGCAGGCCGGGACGTTCGCGCTCGAAGCGATTTAACATCTCCGAAGAGAAATGCTGTGCATCCGCCGCGGACCCCCCATTACCGCAACTGAGCACTTTGTGCCCGGCGCGCAATTGACGCGCCATCAGCGCGGCTGCATCGGCAATTTGAGGCGCCATTGCATCCTTGGCGCGAAGCTTGAGGCTTGCACTGGCCTCAAAGTGCTGTCTGATTCGTTCCTGCATCGTCCTCGTTAATCCAGTTCAATTGCGTTTTTTATCCAGTGTACTTGCGGCTTACCGGTTTTGCCGGGGCTGACTGCAATGACATCGAAGCGGCATGCTCTTTCCGTGTGTTTTCCGCGCAGCAGATAGTGTTGTGCGGCGTGTATCAATCGCAGTTGTTTGCGCCGGTCCACACTCTCTGCCGCGCCCCCGAATGAGCGGTGTTTGCGGTAGCGAACCTCGATGAAGACCAACGTCCTTTCGTCTTCCATCACCAGGTCAATCTCCCCGCCACGACAGCGGTAATTGCGCTCTATGAGGCGTAAGCCGTTGTTGGCGAGATACTGTTCGGCCAGTTGTTCGGCTTTGTGCCCGGTTTCAATTCGTGTCCTGCCACTCTCCATCGATCACTATTACCCGCTCTTCCTGAAGCCGGGGTACTCCTCCTGTGAATTGCGCCCAAAGTAGTTGGCGTTGTACGCGCCGGTTCTCCGTGATGGAGAGTTTTCCCGTCTCTCCCCGGTAATGCTCATAGGGTCTGCTCTCAAGCATAGGCAGCAGCGGCATCAGCTGGTAGGCGTCCACACCTAATGCGACAAGCCGCTGTAACTGTCCGCTGTGCACCTTGAGTTCAGCGGCGTTTTGATGCCGCAACTCCTGTTGTGGACTATTGGCGTCCAGTGTCCATGGCATATCACAGAAAGTAATACCGTCCATGTCCCGGTCAGCATTGCTATTAACCTCACCGTCATAGAGGTGAGAGGTGGCAAGGACGGGGAGGCCGCCGGCATGATGGAACTTCAGCTGGGGGCGAATCTGACGCGCTTGGGCCGGTGCGGCGGACATGAAAATGAAGTCGATATCCTGGCGCCTGCGGGGTATAAACTCCACCCGTCCCGCCAAAAGCTTGCTGATCCGCCGGTTGCGAAACTCGCTGTCGTTGAGATTGAGCATCTTTTTGATAGGGGTGGAGAAGTCATTGCTTTTCGCAGCATAGCGCTCATTACTAACAATGGCGCCGCCAAGCTCCTCCCAGCGTTCAGCAAATGCTGCATAGAGGCGATCGCCGAGGGGGCGTTCGGACAATAATACTCCCGCGCGTGTGTAACCTTGTTGCCAAGCACGTTCTGCAACCTCCCTTGCTTCGTCTTCGGGGGAGAGGGTGAATTGGTATAGCATATCGTTGCTTGAGTCACCCACATAATTCAGGGCGAGGGTGGGAACCGGCAGCGACCTGCGGCCGGTCAGCCGTTCGACCGCCTCTTTACTGAGCGGACCGATAATAAATCCTGCGCCCTCATCGACGGCCTGCCGGTATGCTTTATCCGCCTCATCGGCCCCTTCTCCGGTGTCGTAGATGCGCAGGCTAACCGATTGGCGATTCGCATCCTGATAATACGCGGCAAGCAGACCTTCCTGAATGGCCCTGGCGACGCTGGAGTAGCGCCCGCTAAGCGGCAGCAGCACAGCGATGTCTGCCGGCCGTTGTGCCAGCTCTTTGCTGCGCTCAAGAAGCATCTCCAGGACCTCTTCGCCGGCAGGGTGCCCGCTGTAGCGCTGACGCCAGCTTACAATGCGTCGTTGCGTTTCAGCAGGTTCCAAGTTGTAGTCCTTGGCGATCTCCACCAGTTCCAGCCATCCGCTAAGTGCATCCGGCGGCGGTTGGATTTTATGCTGGCGCAATGAGCGGAGATCGAGCAATGACAGGGATTGCCAGATTGCCAACTGGTTGCCTTCGATTTGCTCGGGTTGCTGCAGATACAGCTCCCGGTTGATGTATTCGCGGGCCGCTTTGATGTGCTCACCCAGCCGGGCGAATGCCTTGGCCTTCAACATGTGATAGCGGGCATACAGCTCAAAGCTGTCAGGCAACCGGCTTTCCGGTACAGCGGGGGATTCAAGCAGTGTGAGGGTTAAGTCCGGATAGCGCTTTAGAGGGATTTCAGCGCGTAATAGCTGTACTTTCAGGCGCAGTTCATCCGGCAGACGGTCTTGAGGTAGCTGTTTTAGTTGTTCATTCGCCTGGTTAAGAAGCCCGGCCTTGAACATCGCCTGCGCAGTTAAGTAGCGGTAGCGATAAGACTCGGGCGGCCGGCTGGACTCGGCCAGTTGGCCGAAGAGATAGATGGCCTGTTCGTAGTCCTTTTCGGTCATCGCCTGCCCGGCAGCCGTCGGCTTCTCATCAAGGGGGGCGGTTTTGCGTTTTGGTCCTTCTGCACAGCCGAACACAAGGGCGGCGAGAAGGGGAATGAGTAAGAGCTTTTGCATGAATTTAACTGTACGATATTCCAAGGTCAGGGTCTGAGATGTACTCTGCAAACTACACAGTATCTTGGCGGAGTGGTGAAGTGTCAATTGAAGCGGGCAATCTCTATGTTGTGGCGACACCGATCGGAAATCTGGCTGATCTTTCGCCAAGGGCGGTTGAGGTGCTGCAACATGTCGACCGCATCGCCGCTGAAGACACCCGCCACAGCGCCGGGTTGATGCGTCATTTCGGTATTTTAACCCCAATGCTGTCGTTGCACGAGCATAATGAGCGGCAGAAGAGTCAACTACTGCTGGATAAGCTGCGCTCAGGTGAAAATATCGCTTTAATTTCTGATGCCGGCACGCCATTGATCAGCGATCCGGGCTATATTTTGGTCCGCGAGGCGCAGCGAGAGGGCGTGCGGGTGGTGCCGATCCCTGGTCCCAGCGCGATTATCGCGGCGTTGTCTGTCAGCGGCCTGCCGACCGATCGCTTCTGTTTCGAGGGATTTCTTCCGCAAAAAAGCGGCCCCCGGCGAAAACGGCTGGCCGC
>JAWOIT010000054.1:0-3736 GCA_046484535.1 Pseudomonadota bacterium
TTCATGGTCGGGTCCTGACGGTCACCGGACTTAAAAGCCGCCAGTTGGTCGGCAATATAGCCCTCGTGTTGACCGGCCAGCTTGGGCCAAATCGGGTTGACACTGTTTCCATCCACGCTGTGACAGGCGACACAGGAGGCGGATTTGGTTTTCCCGGCATTGGCGTCACCGGCTGCATAGGCGGTGCCCGCAGCACCCATCATTACCAGAACGGTAAAAGCTAATTTCTTCATCGGTTCCCCGTACATCTAGATTGTTTTGGATTTGCGGCCTCGGGCTTACTTGCTCTGAGAGACCATGTATTCAACTGCCGCGTCCACATCGGCATCGCTGATATCAGCACGGCCGCCCTTGGCCGGCATGAAGCCGGAATCGCCCTTGTAGCCCTCAATGGCGTGTTTCTTGAGCACGTCCATCCCCTGTGCGACACGATCGCCCCAGGCGGCCTTGTCACCCGTTTTGGGCGCACCGGCGGCGCCGGTGCCGTGACAGGCGAAGCAGACGCTGTCATAGGTAGCCTTACCGTCAGCCATTGCGGTAGTCGCAGTGACCATGAGTGCTGCACCAGCTGCAGCGGCGAAGATGGACTTTTTCATTTTGTAATACTCCTCGTTGAGGTTGGGACCCGCCCTTCTCAATCGAGGGATTAGGTCCATTGGGATAAAATATCCGGCCGGCCGGCTCGCATGTTACCATCGCCAAGGCCAACGGCAAAAGCTAAAGTGACCGTTTATATACCAATATATCCACCCTCCGGTCAATATGAGAAGCCACTTATATGTCCGGATGCGACCCGAAACCATGGACCGTAAACAAGCAAATCCATTTAAAAACGTATGTTTTCTGACCAGCGCCAACGCCCTCACCCAGTTGCCCGCTGACCAAGGGGCTGAGGTGGCATTCGCCGGTCGCTCCAACGCCGGCAAGTCCAGCGCCCTTAACGTGATCACCGAGCAGCGCAACCTGGCCCGCACCAGCAAAACGCCGGGGCGGACCCAGCTGATCAACTTCTTCGAGCTGGATGAGACGCATCGCCTGGTCGACCTGCCCGGGTATGGTTATGCCAAGGTGCCGGAGAAGATAAAACGCCACTGGCAGCAGGTGCTGTCGGACTATCTGGCGACACGCCGGTGTCTGCGGGGGCTGGTGCTGATGATGGACATCCGCCACCCGCTCAAGGAGTTTGACCGGCAGATGCTCGAATGGTGCCGGCACCAACAGATGCCGGTGCACATCCTGTTGACCAAGGCGGACAAGCTCAAGCGCGGCCCTGCCGGTAATACCCTGCAGAAGTTGCGCAAGACGCTCAAGGCGGAGTTCCCCCTCGCCACTATCCAGCTATTTTCCTCTCTGAACCGCCAGGGTGTCGACGAGGCCCGGGCCAAACTGGCCAAATGGCTGGAGCTTGAGTCCACCGGCTAAAGGGCGGCCGCGCCCATCCCGGAGTGTCTCCGGAGGCAAAGAATTGCAGACAAAAAAAAGCCCGGTCGCGGATTGGGGGAGAGAGCGACACGGGCCAACGCATCCCGGTCATCTTTGGGGGAAACCGGGTGAAATTCCCGTAAGGAGAGAACGGGAGTACACATGTGGTGTACAAACCATCCGACTGTGGCTGAAGCGAAAAGTTCCGAATCAACGACCGATTTAACCGAAACAACCCTGACAGCACAAAAAAAGAAGCCCCGGTCGCGGATTGGGGAAGGAGCGACTCGGAGCCAAGCTTATCCCGGTAACTCTGGGGGAAGAGATTATCCGGGCTTATCCCGTAAGGAGAGAACGGGATGCGCAATAAGTGCGCAGTAAATGAGACTGTCCCGTTCAGGGAAAGTTCCAAAAAAAGTGAATGGTAACAGGTAACAGAATTATTCCGGGCGCTATAGGATTTCGCTCAATCTCTATGGCCTAACGCTTGGAATGGCCGCAGCAGGTCGTGTTCGGCATTAGCTTAATACCGATATCTACAATAGTTTACCTAACCTGAAACCTGTTACCTGAAGCCTCCCTTAATGCGCTTCGTCCCAGTTGTTTCCGCTGCCCGCCTCGACCAACAGCGGCACCCGCAACTCCGCCGCGGCGCTCATCAGCTCGATAATCTTCCCGGAAACCTCATCCAACCGGCTTTCCGGCACCTCGAACACCAGTTCGTCGTGCACCTGCATCACCATGTGCACCTCCGGTTCGCTCGTCAGCCAGGCGTCCACCGCCAGCATCGCCCGCTTGATGATATCGGCGGCGGTACCCTGCATCGGCGCGTTGATCGCGGTGCGCTCGGCGTACTGGCGGCGCTGGCCGTTGCTCGAGTTGATGTCCGGAATATAGAGGCGGCGGCCGAAGACGGTCTCCACATAGCCCTGCTCGCGCGCCAGTTCGCGGGTATCGTCCATATAGGCCTTCACCCCGGGGTAACGGGCGAAGTAGAGATCCACGTAGTTCTGCGCTGCTTCACGCTTGATCCCCAGCTGCCGGGCCAGACCGAAGGCGGACATGCCGTAGATGAGGCCGAAGTTGATCGCCTTGGCGCTGCGGCGCTGCTCGCCACTGACCTCTTCCAACGGCACCCCGAACACCTCGGCGGCGGTGGCGCGGTGGATATCCTCGCCGGCGGCGAAGGCCTTCAACAGCCCCTCATCGCCCGAAAGGTGGGCCATGATACGCAACTCGATCTGGGAGTAGTCGGCGGCGACGATGCGGTAGCCGGGCTCGGCGATGAAGGCCTGGCGGATACGCCGGCCCTCCTCGCTGCGCACCGGGATGTTCTGCAGATTCGGCTCCGAGGAGGAGAGCCGCCCGGTGGCCGCCACCGCCTGGTGGTAGGAGGTGTGCAGCCGCCCGGTGTGGGGGTTGATCATTTTCGGCAGCTTGTCGGTGTAGGTCGACTTGAGCTTGGACAGCGAACGATAATCAAGGATCAGCCGCGGCAGCGGGTAGTCCAGCGCCAGCTCCGCCAGCACCTCCTCGGCGGTGGAGGGTTGTCCCTTGGGGGTCTTCTTCAGCACCGGCAGCTCCAGCTTGTCGAACAGGATCGCCTGGATCTGCTTGGGCGAACCGAGGTTGAAGGGCTCGCCCGCCTCCTCATAGGCCTGCTTTTCGATGGCGTCCATCTTTTCGCTCAACTCCCAGCTCTGTTTTTCCAGCATCGCCTGGTCCACCAGCACGCCGTTGCGCTCCATCTTGGAGAGCACCGAGAGCAGCGGCACCTCCAATTCCTTATAGAGCTTCGCCAGCGGTTCGATCGCCTGCAGTTTCGGCCACAGCACGTTGTGCAGGCGCAGGGTGATATCCGCATCCTCCGCCGCGTAGGGGGCGGCATCCTCGATGGCCACCTCATTGAAGCCGATCTGTTTGGCCCCCTTGCCGGCTACCTCTTCGTACTTGGTGGTTTTGGTGCTGAGGTACTTCAGCGCCAGCGAGTCCATATCGTGACGGGTGGCGGTGGAGTCGAGCACATAGGACTCGAGCATGGTGTCGTGGGCAATGCCGCGCAGCTCGATACCGTGGTTGGCCAGCACGCTCTTGTCGTACTTGAGGTTCTGCCCCAATTTGAGCTGATTCTCATCCTCCAGCAGGGGTTTGAGCTTTTCCAGCACCTCCTCCCGGGGCAACTGCTCCGGCGCGCCGGGATAGCTGTGGGCCACCGGCACATAGGCGGCCTCATTGGGCACCACGGCGAAGGAGAGACCGACGATCTGCGCGTCCATATAATTAAGACTGGTGGTCTCGGTATCGAAGGCGAACA
>JAWOIT010000074.1:0-9867 GCA_046484535.1 Pseudomonadota bacterium
TGGTTGGCCGGGTCGAAGTACTCGATCCAGCCCGCATCCTGTCCCGGCGAGCAAAGTAGAACCCGTGCACTTTGCGCCCAATTCGGCGGAAGCTGCTCACCGGCGAGTTGGTAGCGCCACAATCCGTTGCCGCGGGAGCGGCTCCAGTAGGCCGCTTCGTTTGGCGTGAGACGTCGACGGCTGAGAAGAAAACCGTACCAGGTCGGTTTGTATGGTTCGATATGCACCGGGGCATGTTTTAGCTCGGGCTGGCCGGAGATCGGATCGGTATCGGCGCAGACCAATGTATCAACCCGCGCCGCACTGGCGAACTGGTTATTCCAGTGTATCGGAACGAAGATACTGCCACGTTGTTGGGGTTCGCTCACTTTGACTCGCACGATGATATGGCCGTGATGACTCTTCACAATGGCCAGTGTGTTGTCCTTAAGGTTGAAGTGCTCGGCATCTTCCGGGTGGATCTCGGCATAGGGCTCCTGGATATGAGTGGCCAGGCGCGGCGATTTGCCGCTGCGGGTCATGCTGTGCCAGTGATCACGCACACGACCGGTATTCAGGCGTAGTGGGAAGTCCGCGTCCGTAGCAATGACAGGTGGCCGCGGGGTGACGGCTATGAGGCGGGCGCGTCCGCTTTCGGTAAAGAACCGGCCATCCTCGAACAGCCGCGTACGGCCCTCAGGTGTCTGTGCATTAACAGGCCACTGAACGGGAGTCAGCTTTTCATACTGCCCACGACTTTGCACTGTAAGTCCGCTGAGGTCGAGGTCGCGGCTGCCGTTATTGTGCAGTGCCGTGAGGAGTGTATGCTCGGCGAAGATTTCCGACGGGTGTGTGTAGTCGAAGCCAGCGGAATAACCCAGACGCTTTGCCACTTCAGCGATGATCCACCAGTCGGCGCGTGCGTTACCCGGTGGCGGCAAAAAGGGACGTTGGCGAGAAATACGTCGTTCGGAGTTGGTCACCGTACCGTCTTTCTCGCCCCAGCCAAGAGCCGGTAATTTGATGTGGGCGAGATCAACGGTATCGGTATTGGCCATATTGTCGGAGACAACCACCAGTTCACATTTGGATAGCGCCGCCTTGACCCCGTCCGCATCCGGCAGGCTGACGACAGGGTTGGTCGCCATTACCCAGACCGCCTTGACCCTGCCCGCTTCTATCGCGGAGAACAAGTCCACGGCCTTCAGCCCCGCCTTGTCGGCAATGGCCGGTGACGACCAAAATTCCCGGACCCACTTTCGATGGACAGGGTTTTCCAGTTCCATATGGGCGGCCAACTGATTGGCCAGTCCGCCGACCTCACGCCCGCCCATGGCGTTGGGCTGTCCGGTGATGGAGAACGGTCCCATGCCCGGACGACCGATGCGCCCGGTAAGTAAATGGCAGTTGATGATGGCATTTGCCTTGTCGGTGCCACTGGAAGACTGGTTGATACCTTGGGAGAACAGTGTGACGACCTCCTCTGTACGGGCGAATTGATCAAAAAAACGTTCGACCTGCGTGGTTTTGAGCCCACATTTTTTAGCCACACTGTGCAGGCTGGGAGAGGACTGTTTTGCGGCAGTGAGTGCCGCATCGGCACCGACGGTAAACTGAGAGGTATAGCGTGTGTCGTGCTTTTTGTGTTGTTCAAGGTAGCGGAGCAGTCCATTGAACAAAATAGCATCAGTGCCGGGGTTGAGCGGCAGATGGAGATCGGCGATATCGCAAGTTGCCGTCCGCCGAGGATCGATGACGACCACACGGACATCCGGATCCCGATTTTTTGCGCTGACGATGCGCTGATAGAGCACCGGGTGGCACCAGGCGGTATTGGAGCCGGTGAGGACGATGAGTTTGGCCTGATCGAGATCCTCGTAGCTGCACGGCACGGCATCGGAACCGAAGGCGCGCTTATAGGCGGCGACGGCGGAGGACATGCACAGGCGGGAGTTGGTGTCGATGTTGGCCGAGCCGATGTAGCCCTTCATCAGCTTGTTGGCGACGTAGTAATCCTCGGTCAGCAGTTGTCCGGAGACATAGAAGGCGACGGCATCGGGACCGTGTTTGTCGATGATGGTCCGGAAGCGCGAAGCGACGGTACCCAGTGCCGTGTCCCAGTCGGTGACACGACCGTCCACCTCCGGATGCAGCAGGCGCCCCTCCAGGTCCAGGGTTTCGCCCAATGCCGCGCCCTTGGAGCAGAGACGCCCGAAATTGGCCGGGTGGTCCGGATCGCCCTTAATGGCGACGCTGCCATCGGGTGCTGTCGAGGCGATGATGCCGCAGCCGACACCGCAATAGGGACAAGTTGTTTTGACTTCATTCATGATTAAAACCTTATCACCGCAAAGGCGCAAAGAACGCAAAGAGGAATGTTGTTTGTTTGCTTCAGTACGTTGTCACAGCATGGGAAAAATGCCCCGGTATTCGGCTTTCCCATTGTTTGCCGGGCAATAATGCGCGACTACATTTGCATGGGTGTTCCTTTGCGCACTTTGCGCCTTTGCGGTGCAATTTTTTTACCTGGTTTCGGAAGCAGCGATGGAGACAACGCCGTTTTCCACCTGCACCGGGTGGCTGTGACTGCAGCCCTTGTCGGGGGCGACCGCTTCGCCGGTTTTTAGATCGATGCTCCAGTTGTGCAGCGGGCAGGCGACGGTGTGGCCGTAGACCATGCCCTGGGAGAGCGGCCCTCCCTGGTGCGGGCAGTGGTCGCGCAGGGCGAAGATGTGGTCGTCCGAGGTCCGAAACACGGCGATGTCGCCATCGTCGGTGGTGACCACCCGCGAGCCGAGTTGCGGGATGTCCTCTAGTTTTCCGATAGTAATCCAGTCAGACATGTTCGTTACTCCTGAAAAGAATGGTTCACCGCAAAGGCGCAAAGGACGCGAAGGAAATAAATGCTGCTGGTTGCGATACGCTTCAGATTCAGTATTTTTCACGTCGGTTTTTCTTTGCGCTCTTTGCGCCTTTGCGGTGAATTAGGTTTTTAGCCGTTTACCGCACTCTGCATCGGCACGAATTCGATGCGTTTTTCCGCGCTGGTGCGCGCCGCCCACGGGTCCTGCTGGGCAATTTTCTGGGATTCGATGAAGCGTGCGTAGAGCGTCTTGCGCTGTCCCTCGTCCTCGACAATGTACTGTCTAACGAAGGGCAGGCCGACCCGCTCAATCCAGGGGGCGGTCCGCTCCAGGTAGCGGGCATGCTCACGGTAGAGCTGCATGAAGGCGCCGGCGTACTCCAGCACCTCCTCATGGGTCTCCACCCGGCATAGCAGATCGGTGACACGCACCTTGAGCCCGCCGTTTCCGCCGACGTGCAGCTCCCAGGCACCATCGATGCCGACCACGCCGAAGTCCTTGATGGTGGCCTCGGCGCAGTTGCGCGGGCAGGCGCTGACCGCCATCTTGAATTTGTGCGGCGTCCAGGAGCCCCAGGTCATCTTCTCCAGGTCGATGCCCATCCGGATCGAGTCCTGTGTCCCGAAGCGGCAGAACTGCGATCCGATGCAGGTTTTGACCGTGCGCAGCGCCTTGCCGTAGGCGTGCCCGGAGACCATGCCGGCCCGGTTGAGGTCGGCCCAGATGTCGGGAAGCTGCTCTTTTTTCACACCGACCAGGTCGATGCGCTGGCCACCGGTGATTTTGACCATCGGCACGTCAAATTTCTCTGCCGCATCGGCGATGGCGCGCAACTCCGCGGGGGTGGTGACGCCGCCCCAGATGCGCGGTACCACGGTGTAGCTGCGATCCTTCTGGATGTTGGCGTGTACCCGCTCATTGATGAAGCGTGAGTGCGGGTCGTCGATCGCCTCGGCAGGCCAGGTGGCGAGCATGTAGTAGTTGAGCGCCGGGCGGCAGGTGGGGCAGCCGTCAGGGGAACGCCACTCCATTTTTTTCATCGCTGCTTCACGACTGGTGAGGTGGTGGGTCACGATCGCTTCGCGCACCTCCTCGTGAGTAAAGTCGCTGCAGGGACAGAGTGGCTTTTTCTCAGGCGCCGAGTAGTCGCCGCCGGTGGTGGCGGCGAGGATCTGCTCCACCAGCCCGGTGCAGCCGCCGCAGGAGGCGGCCGCCTTGGTATGCTTCTTCACCTCATCCAGAGTGAACAGTCCCTCGCTGCGGATGGCGTTGACGATGTCCCCCTTGCACACGCCGTTACAGTCACAGACCTGGGCATCGTCGGCCATCGCCGCAGCGGAGTCCTGGCCGCCGTGACCGGCGTCGCTGATATGGGTGCGGCCGAACATCAGCTGGTCGCGATGGGCACTGATGTCCGATCCCTCACGCATCAGTTCGTAGTACCAGGCGCCGTCGACGGTATCGCCGTAGAGCACGGCCCCTTCAATGCGGTTGTCCTTGAGGACCAGCTTTTTGTAGACCCCGTGGGAGGCGTCCTTGAGCACGATGGATTCGGTGGTTTCGTCGCCGATGAAATTGCCGGCGGAGAACAGTTCCACGCCGCTGACCTTGAGGCGGGTGGCGGTGGCCGAGCCCTCATAACGACCGTAGCCGAGGTGGGCCAGGTGATTGGCGCAGACCTTGGCCTGCTCGAACAGCGGCGCCACCAGACCGAAGGTGTTGCCGCGGTGCTGTACACATTCACCTACGGCATAGATGGCAGGATCGAAACTCTGCATGGTGTCGCCCACCACGATGCCGCGTTCACAGTGCAGGCCCGCCTCTTTGGCCAGGGCGATGTTGGGACGGATGCCCACGGCCATCACCACCAGGTCTGCATCGATCTCTTGGCCATCCTGCAGTTTGAGTTTTTCCACCCGATGCTCGCCGAGCAGAGCCGCGGTATTGCCGCCGGTGATGATCTCAAGACCGCGGCCTTCGAGTTCCACCTGCAGCAATTTGGCCGCCTCTTCATCAAGTTGACGCTCCATCAGCACCTCGGGCAGATGGATCACGGTAACCTTCATGCCGTGGTTGAGCAGCCCGTTGGCCGCTTCCAGTCCAAGCAGACCGCCGCCGATGACCACGGCGTTTTTATAGTCCTTCGCCGCGGCGAGCATCTTTTCCACATCGGCAATGGTGCGAAATCCGATCACCCCTTCGAGATCGTGGCCGGGGACCGGCAGGATGAAGGGCAGTGAGCCGGTGGCGATGAGCAGCCGGTCGTATTCCGCCTCCGTTCCGTCGGCGGCGAGCACCCTGCGTGCGACACGATCGATTTGGGTAACCGGCGAGCCGCTTTTCAGAGTGATGCGGTTTTGCTCATACCAGGAGGTTTCGTTGAGAATGATCTCGGCGAACTGTTTCTCTCCGGCCAGCACCGGCGAGAGCATGATGCGGTTGTAATTGGGGTGCGGCTCGTCGCCGAACACCGTGATGTCGTACTTCTCCGGTGCCAGCTTGAGCAGTTCTTCGATGGCGCGCATGCCGGCCATGCCGTTACCGATGACCACCAGTTTCTTTTTCATTGCCATCACTCCTATGCGGTGGGGCGCACCTGGTCGTCGCTGTGCGCTGCAGGATTGCATGCGGACAGTTCATCCAGGGCGATTGTCATGTGGTGAATATCGAAGCCGCGCAAGTACTCCAGCGGACGGGAAGGGTCGAACTTGCGTCCGTCAAGGAAGTGGTCCGGCCCCATCAGCAGTGAGTCGCTACCCTCGTGCAGTTTCCAGGTCGACTCATGGCCACCTTCCAGCTTGTAATCAACCCCGGGGCACAGCAATCCCAGGGCGGCGGCCGCTTCGCGATAGATCTCGGGGCGGTAGACCTCCTCGGCGACGGCGCGCAGATCGATCGCCTCCTCGACCTGTCCCCAGCGCACCATCTGGCTGAGGAACCACATGGCGTGGGAACGCCACGGGAAGTTGGCGGCATAGCGATAGAACACATTGAAGTCGGGCATCGCACGCGGCATTTCGCCGGCGGCGTACTGGAAGGTGCCGGTCATCGACATGCGAACAACGTGTTCCGGGGCGTTGACGTAGATCGGGCGGGCAATCAGAGACGCCGCCTCGGTGCGATTGCGCGGCTCATCCAGCCGGCGACTCGCCTCGATTAGCGCCATCAGCAGCGCCCGATGGGTGTTGGGATATTGCTCGGCCCACTCCCGGGTGACGCCGAGCACCTTCTCCGGCGAGTTGTTCCAGATTTCATACTTGGTGATCAGGGTATGGCCGAGTCCGGCCTGCACCGCCCGGGCGTTCCACGGCTCACCGACGCAGTACCCGTCGATGGTGCCTTTCTTCAGCTGTCCCACCATCTGCGGCGGCGGGACGACAACGAGCTGCACATCACGATCCGGATCGATACCGGCGGCGGCCATCCAGTAACGCAGCTCGTAGTTGTGCGTGGAGTAGGGGAAGACCATGGCGAAGGTGAGCGGTTCGCCGCCCGCCTTTTTGTTGCGGTCGATCACCGCTTTGAGTGCCCGG
The DNA here is from genome assembly GCA_046484535.1 of Pseudomonadota bacterium. GTDB lineage: Bacteria > Pseudomonadota > Gammaproteobacteria > Thiohalomonadales > Thiohalomonadaceae > JAPHTQ01. The sequence continues at coordinate 6,377 of JAWOIT010000074.1, forward strand.
GCGCTCAAGGGGCGCTGCTTCATCGCCTCCGGTGCGAGTTCCTGCATGCGAGCAAAGAGTGCGTTGGAAACGGTAATGGCATTGCCATTGAGATCCATCGAGAAGGCGGTGACCATCGGTTTGGCCATCGGCCCGATACCAAGACTCATCGCCAGCGGCATGCCGGCGAGCATCTGTGCACCGTCGAGGATGCCCAGTGCCACCTTGTCGCGAATGTTGGCCCAGGAGGTCTCCTTGGAAAGCTGCACGTTGAGGCCGTACTGCTCGAAGTAGCCGTATTCTTTCGCCACTACCAGCGGGGCGCAGTCGGTCAGCGGAATAAACCCGAGATTAAGATCGGTTTTTTCCAGGCTCTGTGTATCCATGGTTGTTATCTCGTTCATTATCGTCTCCTCAACCGGTGGCAACCTTGAGCGCCGGTTCTTCCCCTTCGCACTCTTGCGGCGGCGCTTTTTTCGTTAACGGCACGTCAGGCTGCGCGTGGCGCTCGTGCAGGAAGCGCAACACCTCAGCGCGGAAGTGGTTGTAGGCGGGGTCGTCGGCCAGGGCGAGGCGGTGACGCGGCCGCTCCAACTTGATATCCAGAATCTCGCCGACGGTGGCGGAGGGGCCGTTACTCATCATCACAATACGATCGGAGAGCAGTACCGCCTCGTCCACATCGTGGGTGATCATGATCACGGTGTTGTTGAGGTCCGCCTGGATCTCCATCAACGAGTCCTGCATGTGAGTGCGGGTGAGCGAATCGAGCGCGCCGAACGGCTCGTCCATGAGCAACACCTTGGGCTCCATCGCCAGGGCCCGGGCGATACCGACACGCTGTTTCATGCCGCCGGAGATCTCATCGGGGCGACGCTCCAGGGCGTGCCCCATATGCACCAGTTCCAGGTTATGCACGGTCCAGTCGTGGCGCTGCTGTTTGCTGCGGGTCTTCCTGAATACCTGATCCACGGCGAGACGCACGTTCTCGTACACGGTCAGCCACGGCAGCAGCGAATGGTTCTGAAAGACCACCGCACGATCAGGACCGGGCTCGTCCACCTCGCGATTTTCAAGCAGCACTCCGCCGCTGCTTGCCTGCAACAAACCGGCGACGATGTTCAGCACCGTCGACTTGCCGCAGCCGGAGTGGCCGATGAGCGAGATGAATTCGCCCTTGTCAATCTTCAGCGAGATGTCGTCGAGGACGTTCAACGGACCGTTATCGGTGTCGAAGGTAATGCTCAGGTTTTCCAGGCTCAGGTAAGCAGACATAGCGTGTTCTCCTAAAAAGCTTTCACCGCAAAGGCGCTAAGAGCGCAAAGGTTTGTGTGGATTACCGTGACGGTAAAGTCATTGCGTGGACGGGTGTTCTGCGCATCAGGTTTGCATTGAATAAAATCCATCGTTTTTCCTTTGCGCACTTCGCGCCTTTGCGGTGAATATTCTTGTTTTCAACGTAAAACCGCATTGCGGTCCCAGGTGACTCGGCGTTGCAGCATGAGCATGCCGCGGTCGAGCAGAAAACCGATGAGGCCGATGGCCAGCACCGCGACCATGATGCGTGCCAGGGATTCGGAGCTGCCGTTTTGAAACTCGTCCCAGACGAATTTGCCCAGGCCGGGATTCTGCGCCAGCATCTCGGCGGCGATGAGCACCATCCAACCGATGCTTAAGCTAAGGCGCAGGCCGGTGAACATCATCGGCGTGGCGGAGGGCAGGATGATCTTGACGGTCTTGGTCAGCCGGCCGAGGCGCAACACGCGGCTGACGTTGATCAGATCCTTGTCCACCGAGGAGACGCCGACGGTGGTGTTGATGATGGTCGGCCACAGGCAGCAAAGGGTGACGGTGATCGCCGAGGTGACGAAGGATTTATCGAACAGCGGGTCGTCACTGACATAGACCGCGCTGACCACGATGGTGACCAGTGGCAGCCAGGCCAATGGTGAGACCGGTTTGAAGACCTGAATCAGCGGATTGAGGGCCTGATAGAGGGTGGCGCTCATACCGCAGACGATGCCGATGGGTATGGCGATGATCGAGGCGAGCAAAAAGCCGGTCGCCACGGTGAGCAGGCTGGTGCCGATCTGATCGAAGAAGGTCGGCGCACCGGTATAGGGGCGGATTTTCGGCTGGTAGTCCGGATCATGTTCGATGCGCGCGGTGTTGCGCAGCTCCTGGCGCTCGTAGAAGGCCGCCTCCTTTTCCCGTGAGGCCTGGTGCTCCTTGTAGAGCTGCATCGTCTGTTCCCAGACCTTTGCCGGTCCGGGCAGGGTACCGAGGGAAGTTTCGATCTTCGATGCAGCGGCGCTCCAGATCGCCAGGAACACGACGATGGCGATCACGGGGGTTAGCAGATTTCGGCTCAGAGAGGTTGCCAGTCTGGCGAACCGTTCTCCCTGCAAGGTTCCTTGAATGCGGTCCATCCAGAGCGCATTGAAGGTGCTGCGTGGGTTAAAGATGTTTGTACTCATGGTTATGCCTCTTGTTCTCTTTCACCAATGGCCCGGGTGATTCCCCCCGGGCGACGGATGTCAGATCCGCTCCTTGCCCTTCAGGCCGATGTCGAACTTCCTCAGGTAGTCGTTCGGTTTGTGGCCGTTGTAGGTGATGCTGTCGATGAAGTGGGTCTGCGGCGCACGGAAACCGTCCTCCCGGGCAAAGTCCGGGAACTCCCCGGCCTTCATCTTTCCCTCGGCGATCAGCTCCTTGGCGGCTTCAGCGTAGATGTCCGGGCGGTAGACCTTTTTGGCGATATCCATGTACCAGCTGTCGGCTTTGTGCTCGGCGATCTGGCCCCAGCGGCGCATCTGCGTGAGGTACCAGATGGCGTCGGAGTAGTAGGGGTAGGTGGCGTTGTAGCGGAAGAAGACGTTGAAGTCGGGAACCTCGCGCTTGTCACCCTTTTCGTACTCGAAGGTGCCGGTCATGGAGTTGGCGATGACCTCATAGTCGGCGCCGACGTATTGCGGTTTGGCGAGGATCTTCACCGCTTCGGGGCGGTTGGCGTTATTGTTCTCGTCGAGCCACCGGGCGGCGCGGATCAGCGCCTTGACCACCTTTTTGTGGGTGATCGGGTTCTTCTCGGCCCAGGCGCTGGAGACGCCGAACACCTTCTCCGGGTTGTCCTTCCAGATCTCATAGTCGGTGATCACCGGCACGCCGATCCCCTTGAACACCGCCTGCTGGTTCCACGGCTCGCCCACGCAGTAGCCGTGGATGGTGCCGGCCTCCATGGTGGCCGGCATCTGCGGTGGCGGGGTCACGGAGAGCAGGGCGTCGGCTTTGAGGGTACCGCTGGTATCGCCCTTGGCCGGGGCGTAGTATCCGGGATGAATGCCGCCGGCGGCGAGCCAGTAGCGCAACTCGTAGTTGTGGGTGGAGACGGGGAAGACCATGCCCATTTTGAACGGCTTACCCTCCTTTTTGTACTTCTCCACGACCGGCTTGAGGCTGTCGGCCTTGATCGGGTGAACCGGCTTGCCGTCGCCCTGCTTGGGAACATGGGG
>JAWOIT010000154.1:0-3171 GCA_046484535.1 Pseudomonadota bacterium
GCCGAAACCCAGCACGCCCACTGTGCTGTTGTACAGGAATTTGGCCACTTCGGCTTGCCACAGGTTCATCGCGGTCAAGCACCTGGCGCACTTCGGCAAGGTGAGTCTCCAGGCGGTCCATCTCCTCGTCTACATCGAGCTTTTGCGCCAATAGCACCATCTCCTGCTCAAGACGCCCCTCATCCAGGTCCTGGCGCATTTCGTCGAGACGCTCCCGGAGCCGCCGGCGTATACCGGCCAGCACCGCCGGCAGGCGTTGGCGTACCCCGACAACCACCTCGGCGGCGCCATCGCAGCGCTGCAGAATGATCTGTTTTAACTGCTCACCCTCCCTGGAGCGATTTTCGTTGAGCTCGGCCAGGGCCTTCTCCAGCAGGGCCAGCGCCTCGCTCTGCAACCGCCCCTCATCGATGCGGGCGCTCTCCAGCACGCCGGGCCAGCGCAACACGTCAAAGGAATTAATCGGGGCAGGGTTGTACATCAGTCCATCGATTTCGCGGCTCGCATGGGCCAGTTTTTTCACCAGCTCCAGGTTAACCATCAGGTCTCCGGGAAACTCGCGCGGCGGCTGGTAACGCAGGGTGCAATCGATCTTGCCGCGGCCGAGATGCTTCCCGACACGCTCGCGGATCTTCGGCTCAAGTTGGCGCAGCTCCTCGGGCAGGCGAGGATTCACTTCCAGGTAGCGGTGGTTGACCGAGCGCACCTCCAGTTGCAGCGCCCCCCACTCCCCCTGGGCCTCCTGTCGGGCAAAGGCTGTCATACTTCGAATCATGGGTACTCCCGCGAACGTTTTGTTATGATTGGGCTTTTCATGGTAAACCTATCGGCCGCATTGACAAAGCGAGCGGTACATTTTGAGGTGCGTGAGCAAGCAGGAATAGCATGAACGACACAAACCCCGCACTAGCCCCGGGAACCCGGCTGGAAAACTATGTGATCGACAACAAGCTGGGCGGCGGCGGATTCAGTATCGTCTATCTGGGCAGGGAGGTTGATTCCGGCGAACAGGTGGCGATCAAGGAGTATATGCCGCGCAAGCTCGCCTACCGGGGTGAAGACGGCTGCACCATCCATTCTCTCGACGACAAGGCCGCCGAACAGTTCGCCCATGGCCGCCGCCTCTTTTTCCAGGAGGCCAACACCCTCGCCGGCATCAAACACCCCAATATCATCAACGTGGAGAACTTCATTCGGGCCAACGGCACGATCTACATGGTGATGGAGTATGTCCGGGGGATAAATCTGCAGGACTACATCCGCAGGCACAAGGGCGGCCTGAGCGAAAAATTTATTTACCATGTGTTCCTGCCCCTGCTCGACGGCCTCAAGCTGATCCACGACAAGGGTCTGCTGCACATGGACATCAAGCCGGCCAATATCCACTTGCGCCCCGGCGGCAGCCCGGTGCTGCTCGATTTCGGCGCGGTACACGAGATGCAGCAGAGCCGCAAATACCAACCCGGACAGGTTCTGACCCTCGGTTTTTCCCCGGTGGAACAGTCCACCGCCGGCGGCTATGTTGGCCCATGGACCGATGTCTATGCCATTGGCGCCACCATGCGAGCCTGTATCGAAGGGGCGTCGCCCCCGCCCGCCGAGGCACGGCGCATGAAAGACACCATGAAATCGGCGACCGAAGCCTTCCGCAAGGGGTACTCGAAATCGCTCCTGAAGGTTGTCGACTGGGCCATGGAGGTCGACCCGATGTACCGTCCGCAAAGTATAGATGAACTGATTCAGGCACTGAATGACAGCCAAGCGGAAGCCGACACGAGCAGCGAATCGATGCTCGATCGTCTGGCCAACAGCCTCGCCTGGATCAAGGGGGGAACCCGATGAAATACGAAATCGGACAGGTCAACCGTCTTGGCAACCGCAGCATTAACCAGGACCGCTTCAGCGCCATCGAAACCGGCGAAGGCGTGCTGCTCATCCTGGGGGATGGCATGGGAGGACAGGCCTGCGGCGAAGTGGCTGCCCAGTTACTCATCGACACCGCCCACAACGCCTATCTTGCGGCGACTCGCCCTATCGAAGATCCAAAAACGTTTCTGCAAGAGATTCTGGTCAAGGCCCACAAAGCGATCGTCGCCTTCGGCCGACGACAGAACCCGCCGGTGACCCCCGGCACGACCGGTGTGGTCTGCCTGATTCAGGATGGTCACGCCATCTGGGCACACGTCGGCGACAGCCGTCTCTACATCTTCCAGGGTGGACTGGCGCTTTACCGAACGACCGACCACTCCTATGTCGAACACCTCTTCCAGCAAGGAGCAATCAGCCGCCGGGAACAGGACAACCACCCCAAGCGCAACCAGATCACCCAGTGCATCGGCTGCCGCAAAACCCCGCCGGAAGTCACCCTCAGCAACACCATCACCCTCAAACCGGACGATATCGTGCTGCTCTGCTCCGATGGCCTGTGGGGCCCCCTGGACGATGCGCAGATGGGCTCACATCTACGGGAAGGGGAAACCCTCGACGATCTGCTGAACGAAATGGCGGAAAAGGCCGAGCGCCTGAGCTACCCCCGCTGTGACAATATCAGCGGACTCGCGCTGCGCTATATTTCTAACGAATCAACCCCACAGGTGCCGCAGGAAGTGACATCCGCAGCCCCCGGGCAGGATGAAACCGATGAGCTGGAAAGTGCGATAGCGAAGATCGAGGCGGTGCTCAAGGAATATGAGAAAGAGATCAAACGCTAGGTCGCTCTCGCTCTCTACATCGCTTTAGGGTGCCTCTAAAAATTCGATTAAAGCGATGACGGCAAGGCGGAAAGGCGCGAAAAAGCGCAGTTTACATGAAGTAAATGAGCATTTTGAGCGGCTTTCCAACACCGCCGGCGCGCTTTCAGCGGATTTTTAGAGGTGCCCTTTAGCCGTAACTCGACACCTCAGCAGGCCATCCTGTCGGATTGCGCTGTGCTGACCCACGCTTGAGCTCCACCCCAATCGCGGCCGGGACGTCCGCTCCCACAAACACTCACCCATCCGTGCGAGTGTCCCGCTCGCGACTCGTGCAAACCGCAGCTCCCACTCCAGGTCGCACCCTCCTCCCCCATCCGATACAATATCTAAGCGATTCCCCAGCCAACCAAACGAACTCCCCATGCGCCCAAGTGGCCCTCAACCCGATGATCTTCGGGCGATACGCCTGACCCCTAAT
>JAWOIT010000162.1:0-6404 GCA_046484535.1 Pseudomonadota bacterium
ACCCACCTGCCGGATGTCACCGTGATCGCGCCGCTGTTTGTCCGGCAGCGATTAATGGCCTTTGTCGCCAACCGTGCCCATCATGCGGAGATCGGCATCGAACCGGGAGCGTTACCGCCGATATCCGCATGATGGGCACGGTTGGCGACAAAGCCCATTAATCGCTGCCGGACAAACAGCGGCGCGATCACGGTGACATCCGGCAGGTGGGTCCCGCCGAGATAGGGATCGTTGACCACCACCATATCGTCCTCATGCCAGGCAATATCGCCGACAATATCGCGCATGGCGTAGGCCATGCTTCCCAAGTGGACAGGAATGTGTGCCGCCTGGGCGCAGAGCCGCCCCTCGGCATCGAAAACGGCACAGGAGAAATCAAGGCGGTCTTTGATATTGGGCGAGAAGGCGGTACGGCGAAGCACCGCCCCCATCTCGTCACAAACCGCGTCGATACGACTGGCGAAGAGACTCAATTCAATGGCATCCATGGGCGCCATGATAGCAAATCGAACAGTGTAGGAGCGGCATCCTGCCGCGATTTACCCAATGCGCCTCCGTTCTGTCGCGGCTGGACCGCTCTTGAGCATCCATGCGCTCGCGGCATTAGCCTTTCCCTGGGCCTTAAAGCCGCTCCTACAGTTTGTCACCTAGAAACGATAACCGATATTCATTCCCATGGAGGTTTCAGAGAGGCTGATCTCGGCGCCCGGAGCATTGGGATCGGTATCCGCTGCAGTCAGGGTTTTCTCCGGCACATACATGTAGTGCAGTCCCAGCTCCCACTGCTTGTTCAGACGATAGTCCATACCCAGCGTATAGTGGGTTTCGACGATGGCAGGCAGGATGAGGTTGCTGCTGACCTTGTCCTCACCGAAGGGGGACTCGGCGTAGTTGTAGCCACCGCGTACGTTCACCTTGTTGTTTACCTTGTAGGCCACGCCCAAGGCATAAACGGTCTGGTCGTCCCAGCCCGGATCCATAGCCACACTCATTCCGTTGGGGCCGTCCACCGAAAGCTCATCCATGGTGTCGGACCAGTTGATCCACTTGATATCGGCCGAGACGGTCAGCGCATCGTTGGCGCGGAACGCCACACCCGCCGCCGCCTGCTGCGGGAAGTCGAGATCCAGCTTGTAGGTGCCGGCCGGCCCCTCCTGCCCCGGACCGTTACTGATATCACCGTAGCCCAGCTGATACTCCAGCGCATCAAAATGCTGCTTCGACTTGTAGTTAAAGCCAAGCGTTACCTGGTCAGTAACATCGTAGAGCACACCGGCACTGAAGCCGAGACCGAAGCCGCTGGCGCCGCGGCTGAGGTCGAAGTTCTGCATCACGGTTTCGGCGTTGCCGTCGCCATCGGTATCGGCGCTCACCCGCTGCATAAAGGCCACGGACTGGTAGTCGATGTTGAGCGAGGCGCCGACACTCAGTCGGTTATCCACATTCCAGGCCATGCTGGGGGCCATCTGCCAGAAGGAAATATTGCTGTAGCCTTCCCAGTACATATCCGGGTTGGGCATGGGCGAGGCGGGCATCATCAACGTTTGGGCATAGTCGACACCCATACCGGAGGTACCGAACATACCGCCGCCGAAATAGTAATCGCTCCCCTCGGAGGTCGGTGCGGTCCAGCCGATGGCCGGCACACCGTACATGTCCACCGCGCTGTTCTCGGACTCGCCGCCCATGGCGCCGAAATCGACGGAGCGATCCGGCATAAAGGCCTCCATGGAGAAGTCGGCACGGGCGCCGACACGCGCCATACCGGCCGGGTTGGAGACGGCGGTCATGGCGCTGCCCGGGTTGGCGGTTACCGCACCGCCGAGACTTTTCTGATAGGCGCCGACACCGATCAGCTGATAACCGTTGGTGGCATGGGCGGAGAAGGAGAAGGTGGCGGTCGCCAGCACGGCGAGCCGCAGAGAGTTATGCATTAATTTCATTACAGACTCACTGGTATTGTATTTGTACATCAAGTTGCTTCCCTGCCTACTCACCACAGCCCGCTCGCAGGGCTGTAAGTATAGTACCCGATCAAAACAAGCATTCAACAATATTCTTATACCCTTATAGATGGCGAGGATACTGGGCGACGCTTAATGTAAAGCGTTTTCCCTATGCTAATACTGTTCAAACACAGATAGTCATTGAAGGCGAGCCTGATGGCGCACCGTGTACTGCTGATTGAGGATGACCGAAACATCGCCGGCCTGGTCGCACTGCATCTTCGCGACGAGGGTTACCAGGTCGATGTGCATCACGACGGCAGCGAAGGATTGCAAGCGGCACAGCAACAACCTTACGACCTGCTGGTTCTCGACCTGATGCTCCCCGGCACCGACGGCCTTTCCATCTGTCGGTCATTGCGTGCCGACACACGCTACCTTCCAATATTGATGCTCACCGCCAAATCCTCGGAATTGGATCGGGTGCTCGGCCTGGAGTTGGGCGCCGATGACTACCTGACCAAACCCTTCAGCGTCCGCGAGCTGGTGGCCCGGGTCAAGGCGCTGTTGCGCCGGGCCGAGGCGATGGCGGGTCAAGCCGGTGAAGTAGCTACCGCCTCCAGCCAAGCGCTCCAAACCGGCGAACTTCATATCGATCCGGAGCGCCGTAGTGTAAAGGTTGGTGAGCAGCCGGTGGAGCTAACCGCCAAGGAGTTTGACCTGCTCTATTACTTCGCCCGCCACCCGGGGCGGGTCTACAGCCGGGTGCAACTGCTGGATCAGGTCTGGGGCTACGGCCATGAAGGTTACGAGCACACCGTCAACTCCCATATCAACCGCCTGCGCGGCAAGATCGAGCAAGACCCGGCCAATCCCCACTATATCCTCACCGTGTGGGGCGTGGGCTATAAGTTTACGGAGACCCCCTGATGTTCAAGACCCTCTACGGCAAGCTGGCCACGGTGCTCGTGATCCTGCTGGTGACCCTGGGGATCGGTTACGGTCTGTTCAGCCTCTACGCCAGCCAGCTGTTTCTGCAGGAGGTCAACCAGCGCTTTAACCGCGACCTGGCAAGACAGCTTCTGGTGCAACAGGACATGGTCAAGGGTGAAGAACTGCACGAGGAGGAGATCGAGCAACTCTTCTCCTACTACATGCATATCAATCCGGCTATCGAGATCTATCTGCTCGACACGGAGGGGAACATCCTCGCCTTTGAGGCGCCGCAAATGCGTATCAAGCGCGAACGGGTCGATATGGCGCCGATCAAACAGTTTCTTTCCGGCGATACCGCCTACCCTATCCTCGGCGACGACCCCCGCAGTGAAAACCGCAAAAAGATCTTCTCCGCCGCCGCCTACCCCTTTCAGGGGCCACCGACTCAGTACCTCTATGTAGTGCTCGGCGGGGAGGATTACGAAACGGTCAAGGCACTGCTTCATGACAGCTACTTTGTTCAGGTCAGCATCATCGCCTTGATCGCCAGTGTCATTTTCGGCCTGTTGCTGGGGCCTTTCATGTTTAACATGCTTACCCGGCGGCTGTTTCGTCTTGTCTGTCTTATCGAGCAGTTCCGCGACAGTGGTTTTCGCCACCACCAACCCTATCGCGGAACAGAGCGAAAGCAGTTGCAGGATGAGATAGACACCCTTGGCGAAACTTATAACGCCATGGCCGAGCGGATCATCGATCAAATGCAGGCGCTCGAGTCCAAGGACAACTTGCGCCGCAACCTGATCGCCAACGTCTCCCACGACCTGCGCACCCCCCTGGCCTCCCTGCAAGGCTATCTTGAGACCCTGCAGATGAAGGCGGGTGATTGTAATATTGATCAGCAACGTCACTATCTGAGCGTTGCTCACCAGCAGGGACAACGGTTGACCCAACTGGTGGAGGAGCTGTTCGAGCTGTCCAAGCTCGATGCCAATGAGGAGCAACCGCACCTTGAGCCGGTAATGCTCGGTGAGCTGGTGATGGATGTGGTACAGAAATACCGCTTGCAGGTTGAGGAAAACCGGGTCACCGTCGAGACCCGTATCCCCGCCGGCCTGCCCTTCGTGCAGGCGGATATCGCGCTGCTCGACCGGGTGCTGGAGAACCTGCTGGGTAACGCCCTGGACAATACCCCGGAACATGGAACGATTTACATCGAACTGACTGCGGTTGAAAACGGTGTGCAGCTAACTATATGCAACAACGGCAAGGGAATCCGCAAAGAGGAGATGGCGCACCTGTTCGACCGTTTCTATCGCTCACCCGAGAAACGCCACGGCCGCGGCGCCGGGTTGGGACTGGCCATCGTCAAGCGCATCCTTGAACTGCACGGCAGCAAGATTTACGTAGAAAGCACTCCGGGCGGTGAAACCTGCTTCCGCTTTACGCTTCGCACGAAGAAATAACTATTTTTTCATCACTACTCGCCCCATCTGAACAAAGGCGATCTCACCGCAGAGGCGCAAAGACGCAAAGGTAACAGGCCTTATAGCGCGCAAGCCGGACATTGCATGCGCTGGGGATACGGGAGGCCGGGCAATGTTTCCCGGTCTGCGCACTGAATAATGGAGGTCGGATTAGGTGCAGCCTAATCCGACATCCCTATTGCCGGGTTACGCCGCAAGCGGCTAACCCGACCTACATCGGTGCTCATCCTCCTAAGTTGTAGGGTGTGCCGTTAGGCGCACCGTTGTTCTTGAACAGTCAGCCTTTGCGCAATGAAATAATCCTCGATACTTTGTGGTGTCGTCCGTGACGAAAATGTGATGACTTTGTTTACCCCCCGTGACTCTTCTCAACCAGACTTATTGGTAAGCGACAGGAAATAGTAGTCATCACTGTCGTGATGCTTGCCGCTTAGGCAAGTTACCTAAAAACATATTGAGGAGGTATCGTCATGAACACGCTACAAACCATTACTGTCGCCGGCCTGTTAGCAATGGGCATGAATGGCGCTGTCATGGGTGAAGGTCTCACTGATCAATACGATCCATTCGTCACGGCTGACGAAATCGACGTTCGTCCCTCCGTACGCAGTGAAACCGAGAATCCCCTGACAGACTTCTACGACCCCTATGTTCTACCCGGGGAAATCACCGCCACAGAGAGTTGCATCAGCCCGGCACTTGAACTGATGACCGACCGGTACGACCCCTATATCACTCAGAATGAACTGGAAGCGGCGCATATGCGCAACACCTGTTAAGCTGTGGCCAAACCGTATAGGGATATGCGGTTTGGTCCACGCACACCGGGGAAAACCATGCAGACACCCAACCGTAGGAGCGACGATCCTCGTCGCGATTAACCATTGCCCCACTCCACGACCGGGGCGAGTGCTCGAACGCTAATCCCGGTCCAGCACAAAACACACCGAGACAGAAAAGTGATATATGTATGAGTAGGCTGTGCAAGCTCCCTGTCATACTTATTTTCAGGCGAAAACAAAAACTCTTCCGCCGCTATTCACCAACCACGGATGCCTAACCTGTCAAAGGTGATGTCATGATTATCAAAAAAGCGCCCCGAATCCTCCCCTCCGAGATCACTGATGAGTCCGTCTACAAGGAGCGGCGCCGCTTTCTCGGCATGGCCGCATTGGGTACCGCGGCGCTGACCACCGGCGGTCTGATATGGCCGGCGCTCAACGCACTGGCAAAATCAAGCAACCACTTCTGGTTCAAAGTTCAAAGTTCAAGGTTTCGAGTTCGATGCCACAGGCTCCGGATGCGCTGTGCCTGTAAAATGCATCAGGTTTCGATAGGACAGCTCGCCCTGTGGGCTACACTCTGAGCTGGAACTTGAAACTCAATACCTCGAACTTGGAACTTCCCACCTAAAACCCCTGCTCTTCCTCGCCGCCCTGGCCCCGGCCATCAGGCTAACCGCAGCGGCGCTGAGCGGCCACCTCGGGGCTAATCCCATCGAGGCCGACACCCGCGAGCTCCTGCTCTATGCCGGTATCCTGTTGGTACTGCTGCCGGCCCGGCTGCAGCGTAAACCGGCATGGCTGCAGCGGCTCGTCCGTGACTAAACTTTGCTCCATCCGGGCGCTTTACCTTGAATTCCGCGTTCGAGCACCCACACTTAGCTCAAGGCTATACATCGCCCGGGATGTTTTGTATTCTTTACAAAATATATCGGGTATTGGGCCGCCTGCCGGTCCTTCCCTGTTTTTCAGCCACCGGTATCAGCCAATACCGGTGGCGGCTATTTGACTATTTGTCGATCAATCTGGATTCAAACCTTTGAATAATAAGGAGTAATAGCATGAGCTTCGAACTGCCGAACCTGCCTTACGAGAAGAACGCACTGGAACCCCACATCTCCGCCGAGACCCTGGAGTACCACCACGGCAAGCACCACGCCACCTACGTCAACAAGCTCAACGAAATGGTGCCGGGCACCGAGTTCGAGGGCAAGAGCCTGGAAGAGATCATCACCAGCGCCCCGGCCGGCGGCATC
>JAWOIT010000001.1:0-14490 GCA_046484535.1 Pseudomonadota bacterium
CAACGAAGGCAAAGGCCCCGCTTCGCTTGGCTGTTTCCCAGGGCGTTGGCCGACGAACTGGGAATTTTTCGGTGGGGAAAGGAGAGCTCTACGGCCTGATCGGACCGGACGGTGCCGGCAAGACCACTACGATGCGGACGCTGGTCACCCTGCTTCGTCCGGATGCCGGCACACTGCACGTGCAAGGATTCGACGTCTCGCGCGATATTCGCGCGATCCGCGCGATCACCGGTTACATGCCGCAGCGCTTCTCGTTGTATCCGGATCTTTCGGTGGAACAGAATCTGCGCTTTTTCGCGGATCTGTTTTCCGTCCCTCCCGACGACCTGGCCGCGCGCATGGCGCGGCTATACAGCGTTGGCCGCCGCCTTGCGGAAGTCCTGCACAATCGCGGCGATTTCATCTTTGCTGAGCTCCCGCGGTACGGTGTAAAGCTTCATGCCCTCCGGTGTGTGGGTTTCACCTTCAATCGCTATGGCGCTCGGCGCCACCGCCTCCCTGCCGTCGTTGAGCAGCGGATGACAGGCCCGGCCGCCGTGCCAGATCTGCATGAAAATCCGCCCGCCGGCATTGTGCACGGCTTCAGTGGTTTTCTTCCAGCCCTCGATCTGATCCCGGGAGTAGATGCCAGGGTCATTGCCGAAGGCGGAAGTCCCCGGTGTGACCATGGTGCACTCAGTGATCACCAGTCCCGCACCGGCCCGCTGTGTGTAGTATTTGGCCATAAGATCGTTGGGCATGTGGTTGATCGCCCGGCAGCGGGTGAGCGGGGCCATGACCAGACGGTTGGGCAGGGTGAGCGCACCCAGTTGTACGGGCTCGAACAGGGGAGCGGTGTCTGTGGGCATTGCGGGCCTCCTCATCGACGGTGTAAAACGTTGTGTGTAATACATCGTATGGCCTGTGTGGGTGAAAGCCAACGGCATAGAGGAATATCGGCTTTTCTCGTCCAGTGAATGGTCGGGCAGTCAGGGTACAGGGTGTTTGGGAACATTCCGGGCTACGCCGTACAGTGATGTGAGCTCTCGCATGAGAGTCGACGCAGCGTCATTCCAGCATGATCATAGCCGGAATCCAATCGTATTCACGACGCGGTTTTGATTACTCGATGACAACTCAAGCGTTGTACTCCAAGCGGTTGTAATTACTCGATGACAACTCAAGCGTTGTAGTCCAATACGGGGCTTCGACAGGGCCCGGCAGGGGCCATCCACCTCGGGATTGAAATTTCCGTCCGGGAGGAATTGGAGTCCACCTCTTGAGGTGGTAATAAAGGTCAGTGCATCGCGGCTGGATTCCGCTTCACAGAGTCCTGATTACTTGCATAGAGGGGGGAGTCATTAGGGAATATCAATAAACCGGTTATTTTTGATATACCCGGCGAGGGAAAACACAACGGACTCAGGCCGGGGCGGTGATGGGTTATCACTCACTTGCCACCGGCCTTTTTGTCGGTAATTACGCAGCAGCTTACGCGGCCTTCACTTCCTCGGGCTTTTCCTGTTCTTCTTGCAGCTCCTTCAGTTCCTGCTCAAGTTGCTGCTTCTCCTTGCGTAAGGCGGAAAGGGCTTGCTCCGCCTTTTTGCGGGCTTCCGACTCGTCCAGCTTCTGCTTTTTTAACGTCTTAAGCTTCTTCACCACGTTTTCGGGCTTGTCGGACAGTGTGGTGGTGATGGCCTTGATGGCGCGTTCTTTCTCCGCCACGCTTTCCTTGAGTTTTTTCTGCTGGCGCTCATTATTGGCGCGCTCGTTGGTGAGCAGTCGTTCGAGTTCCTGCTGGTTTGCCTGCGCCTCGCTCAGGCGGGCCTCAACGTCCTGCAGGGCTTTTTGGCTCTCCGCCAGCTTCTGTTCCACGGCGGCAACAGTGAGTTCGGCCTGTTCCCGGGCCTTGCTGACTTCGGCTTCGGCTTCTGCCGCACGGCTGATAGTTGCCTCAAGCGCCTGCTTTAACTCTTCCGCGCTGCAGTCTTTGTCCAGTTTCAGGGCGGCTGCTGCGGCGTTCATCAGCACCTGTTTGCTGATAGCGAGGTCTTTCCATACTTTGAGTTGTACGTCTGTATCGGATGCGGTCATTGGTTCTCCTTGGGGCTGGAAAGGGGTGTAAGTAGAAAAAGTGTTCCGGAGCGCTAACCCTCTTTGGATCTCTTCCACCTCAGGAGGGAAGCCGGGATGAGGGAATCAATGTATACCAGAGCACTTGATTTCGCGGGGATATTTACGAGCATCTTAAGCAAGTGTGGCACTATATATTAAAAGTATCATTAAATCAATAAGATACATTTTTATACCGTTATCCAGCCTGATAAAGTGGTGTTAACGGCAGCCGAGAACAAAAAACATTATCGCTGATAGGGGAAAACACTGTTCTCTGACACGGCTTTTCGGCGAATAACATGTTAATCGCAGTGCTATACTTTATACGCCTTATCGGTTGGATCTGCGGGGTAGACCGTGAATGCACTCATCACCTGGAAGTCTACAGTGACCGCCTCCGCGCCCAAGGTGTTCAGGAAGCGCTGCTCCCGTCGTGTCCGATTCATCGTAGGTTATGCCTCAATGGTATTGGCAGGCCTTACGAACACCGCCGGTGCTGAGTCAGTATGCCCGGGGATTCATGTGGAGATTTTGAATATCAAAAACAGCACCGGGAAGATTGCCTGTGCGCTGTTTGAATCGCCAGAGGGGTTCCCCTCCGGTTACCTGCACTATGCAACCAACATTATGGTAATAAAAATCCGGGAAACGCAGGCGCGTTGTGACTTTGAAGATATTGCGCCGGGAACCTATGCGCTGGCTGTCGTTCATGATGAAAACATGAACGGCAAACTTGACACAAACTGGATCGGTTATCCGAAGGAAGGGTACGGTTTCTCCATGGGCGCAAAAGCAACTCTGGGCACGCCTTCGTTCGAGGCAGCCAGTTTCCCTTACGACGGGCGGATCCTGAATATGACGATCACTATGCGTTACTGAGTGATGGTCGTTTTAATCCCGCCATCCCCTTTTTATGTTATTCCTTTTCCATTATTTTTTGTTGAAAAGAACATGGCGGCTGCGATGAGTGCGGCCACTGCACTTATAATGCCGTAGGTCCAGTTGTCACGGAATTGTTCCAGGTCATAAAAGTAGTAGTCATGCCCCTCATTGAGGGTGTTAAAAAGATCCCACAACCAGACAGTGAAGTTGTTGATCGCATGGGCGATGATAGGCACCCACAAGGATCGGGTATGAAGGTAGAGAAGGCACATGCCAACACCGAAGAGGGTTGCCCCGAACGGATCCGGGTGCAATACACCGAACAGCAGTGAAGAGGCGATGATAGCCGCCGACATTCCCCAGCGGGCGGCCCAGCGATGGAGCAAAAAACCACGAAACAGAAGTTCTTCGGTGACCGGTGCAACCACCACAAGCGAAAGCCAGCTGAGTGTGTTGGGGATAACAGGCAGTGAGCCGCTGTAATCCAGATAAATGGTGGGTGAGTAAGCCCATGCAAACCACCACTGGATGAATTGAGGAAAAAGGTACGACAGCGGCAGGTAGATCGCAAAGATAAGAGCGGTGCCGAGGGTAAAGAGCAGAAAAGTTGTATGCAGTAACAACCGCCATTCGCAACGTGTCGGCATATGGCCGAAGAGCCGGCGTAGGTCAGGGCGAATAAGGGCCAGCGCAACGGCAAGAAAGAAAATGTCGGCAAGGTGTGCTGGATAGTAGTAACCAATATCCACCCAGTACCATGGATAGTTAACGGCGTTCGTCCAGAACTGGTTTAATAACTCCGGAATCAGAATCCAGGTCATGAAGAGCAGAGCGATAATGTAGCGGCTCTTGAGTCTGTCGAGGCCGATGTTCGCGTCCATGATTAAATTTCACTATGTGGTCCGTTAGGAAGGGGAGACTGTTTTTTCGGATATTACCTAGAATGGTTCGCACTTGTCACCGCCCCCACTCTTCTGTCAAGGATCTATATATTAAAGATGATTTGATGCGAAGTGCATCACATTGTTGGTTTGGCGATGTGAACTTTTCTTGCAGAGTAAGTAAGGTAAAAGTAATGATATAACTATAAATGATAAAAAGGGGTAGCTGTGAAAGCTTCGAACCGCCATCGTTATCTTGTTTTGGTACTCTTTATTCTTACGCTCTCCGCATGTGGCGGTGGTGGCGGTGGTGGCGGTGGTAGCGATACCACTCAGTACACCGGCACTGGCGGAGACGGTCCTTATACGATTTCAGTTGCCACCACGGGTTTGTCAGGGACGGGTTTGCAGGTCAACCTGAAAACGGATGCGGGCACCGAGCCCATGAGTATCACCAGCAACGGCACACGTTCATTTGATACTAAAGTGGAGAAAGGTCAGGGCTACTCGGTGGAGATCGCAAGCACACCGACAGGTCATGTTTGTGAGTTTAGTGGTTCTTCCTCGGACTCATCCATTAGCAGTAATGTTACAGTCGATATCGTCTGTAATATTGTCGGGATTTCTCCTAAAGTGTCCTCGGAATATCTTAGTAGTGGTGAAGATGTAGTCGTTACACTCAACGGTACGGAAGACATGACGGTGCTCGGCTCCGACTGGAGACCGAAGGCGTTCAATACTGAAATACCTGTTGGTCAGACTTACAAGGTTACGCTGAAAACGCCGCCGGACGGTATGGACTGCAACCTCTTCGATGCCTTTGGCACCATCGAAGACGGCACGGTACCGGAGATCAAGGTGGATTGTTATCTGGATACCGCTCCCTTATACACCATCGGCGGTTCCATCACAGGCCTGAATGGCGACCTGGTGATCATATTTGATGATTCCTACACCATGAATATCAGTGCCGGCGCCACAAGTTATACATCGCCGATGGGCTTCCCTGCAGGCAGGTATCACGATGTTCGAGTTTTGACCAATCCTACCGGCCAGATCTGTAGCGTTGAGAATGGTTATTATCGTTATTTGAGCGCCGATATTACCGATGTCAATATCATCTGCAGTCCCGGACCTTATGAAATCGGCGGCTATGTCGACGGGCTTACCGGCACCGGATTGTCGTTGGTCCTTAATGATACCGAGGTATTGCCCGTTCCATCCGCCGGGCCTTTTGCCTTCGATACAACATTCCGAGACAACATGACGTATCAGGTCGAAGTTGCCGGCCAACCGGTTGGCCAGGAATGCACCGTTACAAACGGCTACAGTTCGGTTTCCGGCGAATCGGTAGATAATGTCTTTGTGAACTGCACCGATCTGAGCTATCAGGTGAAGGTGGAGACCAGCGGCTACAGCAGTTCAACGCCGCTGGAACTCAGCCTTAATAATGAATCCAATCTGTCGGTGTATGAAAACACGGGCTATTACTCCGACCCCGTTCCATTTAGCAAGGAACTGGAAGATGGCGAAAGCTATGAAGTACAGGTCGTCAGACAGCCTGAAGGCCAGGTGTGCACACTTTCGAATGCAAGTGGAACGATTAATGGTGCAGACGCAATCGATGTGGTTGCGACCTGTACTGGCGACGCCGCGGATGTCGGTCCGTTTACGGTTGGCGTCACCGTCTCCGGACTGGAAGGCGAAGGCCTGATACTGCAACTCAACGGCTCCGATGATCTGGAGATAACAGAAAACGGTTATCAAACATTTGCAACCACGCTTGCAGATACCGATGCTTATGAGGTCACGGTGGCCGCGCAGCCGGGCACGCCGTTACAGTATTGCGCCGTAAAAGGCGGCAGCGGCAATATTGCCTCAGCCAATATTACCGATGTCGGCATTGTTTGTGGCAACGGTGTGCAGCCGCTATATTCCAACGCGGCGTCATGGTTGGGATTCGTGGAGAATGACGGTGTTGATGAATATTCTGCCAGTAATGCCTACTGCAGTAGTGACGACGCGGCTACTCAGGCCGGTTGTCTGCACGGCGGTGAGTATCGCACCATCCTGCTGCAACACCTGAATTCCTGTGAGAACGTCAGCGCGACCGATGATCTGGGTCTGTTCGATTGGACCTGTATTGATAGTAACGGTATTCGACTGGTCACAAGCGGACTGAAAGCCGGCAAGTACATGTCGGATATGATGGATTTTACCGGGATCGGTTTTAAGCCAAACTTTGTCACCGTCTTTGACGGGGCCACCTATGACAGCACCAGCCCCGCTATATGGTGGAATAACAAGGTGATTCAAAACAATACCGGAGCGAATCTGAAGTCCGGCACCGTTCATCTGATTACCGACAGTATTGCCCGTCGTTACTATATGGGGGAACGTACCGCCCTGATCATGAAACCGGGCACCACGCTATTTGCACCGTCAGGCAACACCTATTCCAGCGCCACCGTCCATACCGGTTCCTATGTGTTTGATTTTCTCTGGTTTGAGGGCAATATTCAGGGCAACCAGGTGGCTAACACGGAAGGCATAGGGTGGAGCAGAGGTCATGCATCCGTGATCAGTAATACCACTGTTGAGGGAATGTCGGGCGTGGGTATCGAAGTCAGCGGCAGCCATCTGAAAATGATCGATGTCAATTCAAGTAATAACGGTCGCGGTATTATCATTTACGGCGGCTCGAACAGTACCTTCCAGAACCTCACGGTTAGCAAAAACATTGGATCGGGTATCAGAACAAACGTTTATGGCAGCACCTTCAAAAACGTGGTCGCCAATGATAACGCCGACGGCACCGGTATTGAACTGGGCTATGTAAACAATGCCACTATCAGTAACCTCACTGCCAACAATAATGCTACCGGTATTGAAATATTGGGGGCAGGATCTGATTACGAGCCGGTTACTATCGATGGCCTGACCGCCAATGGCAATGCCGGTATCGGTGTGACGGTCGGTGGTGTCGGTAAAGGCAGCAATATTGCAAATATTGCAGCACATAATAATGGGGATGACGGTGCCCACATCGGACTTTACGATTCGAGCGTGGCGGAGAATGTGGCTACCACCTTCAATGGTGGTGATGGCCTGTACATTAATGGCAGCCGTGCCAAGTATATTAACATCAGGACAGCCAACAATGGGGCTTCCGGGGTGAGCAGCACCTATAATTACGGGAACACGATTCAGGGCGCAACCAGTACGAATAACGCCGGTGCCGGATTCAATTTCATTAAAACAGGCGGCCTTATTGCCGAGAATATTCTCGCCACGAACAATGCAGGCAGTGGCATTCAATACAATATGAATGTTACCAGCGGCTTTGATCCCGGTGTCTTCATGAATGTCACAAGCGCTAATAATGTCGGCGACGGTTTCCTGATTCATGGAGGACACGCCACACAATTATCTTCCATCCTGCTCGTCAATAACGGCGGTAGCGGGTTTGTTACGGGTTTAGTAGATGGTTATACGGAAGATTTTGTTATCAACAACATGCTCTCTGCCAACAATTCAGGTTTTGGTATCGAACTGCATAGTGATAATGACTATTTCACCGGTCTTCTGGAAGTGGGTACCAATGCCGGCGGCGACTGTAGTGTCGATCCGGGTACGACCCAATATCCCACTACCAATGCCGGTTTGACGCAGGGGGGAAGCGGCAAGAATCCAACCTATGTCTGCGGCATCTCCGGTCTGTCCGATGCGACATTAATCGACGGAATTGACGCATCCAGTACGGTGGTTGCTGAAGTCTTTGATGACGACACCGCAAACAGTGATGATGTTTCCGGCGCAGCCTTATTTGACAATATCACCGACTGGTCCTCCTTCGAGCACGCATATCGTGTTTGGGGGGCTGACGGTCCCACCGCCTTTGCCGATGCAGGGAATCAGGGAGCCTGTAATACCCAGGGTAGTGATTGCCGGATCTGGGACTGGAGTATTTCCACTGCCGATCTTGGTGATGCGGGGACTGTACCGGCATCCTATGACGTGCTGGCGCTGCCTGGCGGGAATGACACCTTGACCATAGATTGGGACGGTTTTTCTCCTGATAGCCAGGAATATTGTGATACCAATTTCCCTGGTTCCACCTGGGATGGTGTTACCTGTATCAGTACTTACCTGCGTAATGCTACGGAAATCAGTGGTGACGGTATCGGTAACGATAATGCACTGTGCGAAAGCGGCGAGACCTGTTTGTACACGCCGAATATCGGTGCATACCAGGGGCACGGCGCATTGGTCAACGCAGGTACATTTACAAATGGCGAGCTTACCGGTATCACATTGATGAAGCACGAGAGTCTCGGGCGGTAAGCCACGCTCGGGTAGCGAATGTTATGTAGAATCGCCGTGGGCGCCAGAAAAACCGGCTCAGATAGCACTATTCTTTAATATTAACGAGTGAGTCGTAAAAGGGAGAACACGATGAGGGTAACAAATCAAAGGGTGCTGAGCTGAATGGCACTTACTTAAGGAAGGCCGGATGTCCTCCTTCGTCATTCCCGCATGTTCCTGGCGGGAATCCAGCTGTTTTGATGACTGGATTCCGGCCAAAGACATGCCGGAATGACAGCCTTGGCTTTCAGATTGTTGTTAAGTCAGCGCCATTCGGTGCGGAACCCACTGGTTACACACTTTCTTTCATTGAAACATTATTATCTGTCCGGCCCGTTCCTTGAACTCAGGATCCAAAGAGCCGCAATGTAACCGGTATACACCCGGGATTTACACTTGATGTAAGTCATGGAGCGATCGCCCCAAATGGCAGACCCTGGTGCTCACGCTGAAATAGGAGTTATCTCGTGAGTATGAAGCCTGCCCTTTTTCCCGACAGTCCCACCATTACCTTCTACGATCCGCTCGGTGAAATGCTTGGCGCCGGAGATGGTTACTACGAATACAGCTTTGATGATGCGGTCAAACTGGCAGGTCATGCCTGTCCCACGGTTGCCGGCGCATTTGTTATGGGCTTGCGTGCAGTTGACGAGCTGTATGCGGCTGAGACACCCACAAGAGGGGATATCCGGGTCGAAATAGCAGCAAGCCCGAGCAGCGGCAGCACCGGACCGTTCAGTCAGGTTCTTACCCTGTTAACCGGCGCCGCCGCTGATAATGGTTTTCAGGGGCTGAACGGCAAGTTTGTCCGCCAGGGCTTGCTTACCTTTAATCCCGACGCGGCGGAAGGCCCCATTGCCGCGACCTTCCACCGCATATCGAACGATACCCGGGTAACCCTTTCCTATAATCCGTCCGCGATACCCGCTGACCCGCAGACGATGGAGCTGATGAAGGCTGTCATGTCCGGTCATGCTGATGATGAAACCACCCGGCGTTTTCGTACGCTGTGGCGCAAGCGCGTGGAGGCGATAGTTTCTGACAGAGGGGCCTCAACGATTCAGAAGGTGGGGTGAGCGCGAAGATAAGGAGTTATGTAAGATAAACGGGATCAGAGAATAAAAAAGCGTTAACGTTCATATTAGATAACCTTTTTCTCCGCCCTGGTTTTTGGCCTTCACATTATCGCCGGATCACCTTCAGCAGAAACCGGAGAACGTAGCCTTGACGCTGGAGCGAATGATGATTCTTCTGAAGACCGGCTCATTGCGGTGCGGCGTCAGTGTCGATGTTTTCCGTGGGTGTCCCCTGCGCACGCAAGGTGCTGATGTCGGTTTCCAGAATGCGTTCGGTGGCGCGGATAAGGGTGCGCGCCACCCGGTAGGTGGTTTCCAGAGAAACCCATTCGTTGGGGGCGTGGGAAACGTCGATGCGCCCCGGTCCGTAGAGCACTGTGGGCACCCCGGCGAGACGAACCCAGCCCGCCATATCGCAGCCGTAAGGTGCGGCGGTGATGGCGGGGGTTATGCGAAACTCCTCCTCCGCCGACTCGGCCATCGCGGTGACGAGGGGATGGTTCGCGTCCGTCGCCGCCGAGCCGAAGCCTGAGGCCATCAGGCTTATCTTGGGCGGGTTCGCCGACAGCCACGGATCGTTGCTGCACGCTGCGTCGATGGCATCGCGGAACCGTTTCTCCGCCTGAGCCGTGGTTTCGTCCAGGGCGACGCCGATGCGCACATGCGCTTCCAGGGAGTCCATCACCGTCGATATCCAGTGCCCGCCGCGGATGATGCCGACGTTGGTCGCGTAAGGAAGGCCGTGCGTCGTCATCAGCGGGTTCGTTTCGCGCGCATTCACCGCGCGTTCGTCAGCACGCATGGCTTCAAGGACGGTCATGAAATGATCCAGCGCGCTTTCGCCCTGTAGCCGCGTGCTGGCGTGCGCGGCGCGGCCGGGCACCTCGACCTTGAGCGATATCGCCCCGGCGTGCGCAATCACGAGCTCCGGGTAGTCGTCAACGATGGTGGGTTCGGGAATGATGGCCGCATCGGCCTGCCAACCGTCGCGGATGGCCGCCAGCGTGCCGAGGCCGCTGTCCTCCTCCGCGGGTACGGCGGCGAACACAACGCGGCCGGGAAAGTTGCGCTCGCTGGTGGCGAAGGCCCCGAATGCGGTCATGGCCGCGATCAAGCCCGCCTTCATGTCGGCGGCGCCGCGTCCGAAGACCTTGTCGTCGCGGGTGATGCCCGAGAACGGCTCGTCGTCCCAGGGGCCGTAGTCGCCGGGCGGCACCACGTCGACATGTCCCGTCAGGAGAACCGACGGGCCTGGCCGGTCACCGCGCACAACACCGACCACAACCGGCGCCCACGCACGCTCGACCTCGTGGCCCGGATAGCGCGGATCGCGCTGTAGCGAGGCGATCCCGTCGTTCCAGTAATCGATTTCGGCGTCGAATTCCTGCAGCCAGGTTGCTATCTGAGCGATGGCGGCGTCCTCCTGGCCGGTGATCGATGGTATCCGGATCAGCGAAACCAGCTGGTCCCGGATCTGATCGGCGTCGGCCAGCGAAGTGCGTCGAACCATAAGGCATATCCTCCTGCTTATCGGCCATCCCCCTATGATAGCTGTTCACTGTGATAGCGCACGGCCCGCCGGACCGCTACCCGGCGCAGTTCTTCGACAACTGTACACGCCTTGACTAATCTCGGTATTGGAAGGGTCGCTCGCACCCCGGAAGAATGGAGGGTTCCATGCCGCCGCGAACCGAGTACGTGGACGCAAAGGCGCCGCCGCAGCCGGTGCTTACCGGCCGCAGGCTGCGTCTGCGCCCCACCGGCGAGAGCGAGATCGGGTTCGTCGTCGACCTCGAACGCAACCCGGAAAACGTGGACTACGTCGAACAATGGAGCCCCGGCGACCACCGGGACTGCATGCGATCGGCAGACTGCACGCACTGGATCATCGAGGAACTGCGTGTAGGCAAGCCCATCGGCTTTATGGTTCTGGAGGGGCACAGTGACCCCAACGACTGCCTGCTTCTACGCCGTCTCGTCATTGCCCACAAAGGCCGTGGATTCGGCAAGGAGGCGGTGGCGCTTCTCGCGCGTTACTGCTTCGAGGTGCTGGCGTTACACCGCCTGTGGCTGACGGTATTAAAGGGCAACGAGCCGGCCCGAAGGCTCTATCGACGGCTCGGCTTCGTGACCGAAGGGATCAGCCGCGACAGCTTCAAGGAAGGCGGCCGCTACCTTTCCATGCACGTGATGTCGCTGCTGGCGGAGGAATACCCGACCACACAGGCCTGCCGAGACGCCCATTGGCGCGATGGCCGCGGCCATGTGGAGCCCCAAGACAATAAGGAGGAAGCACCCATGAGCAGCAAACCCGCAGCCCCGCTGGAAGTCGGCATCCTGCTCGGCGATCCGCAACTGCCGTATCCCTACCGTCGGGAAGACCGCCTCAGCGAGGAGGACTTTGAGGACATCCGCCGTCTGCGCGAGGCGCTGGTGCCTTTGGACGGTTACCACTTCTCTTATTTCGACGATCACGACCGCTTCTTCGACGATTTGCGCAAAGCGGCTCCGGCGCTGGTTCTGAACCTGTGCGATACGGGTTATCGTAATGTGGCGCGCCATGACACGCTTGTCGCGGCGATGCTCGAAATCCTGGAAATCCCGTTCACGGGCGCGGGCTCCTTCTCCATGGGACTGAGTACTGACAAGGCGATGGTGCGTTCGCTGGCGATGGGGCTCGGTATTCCGGTACCCAACGAAACCTTCGTCGACCTGACCGCGGATCCGCTGGTCCTGCCCGACCTCTATCCCGCGCTGATCAAACCGAACGCGTACGACGGCAGTATAGGTATTACCTACGACTGCGTGGTCCACGATGCTACGGAAGCCCTGGCTTACCTGGAACGTCTGCGTGACGAACTCGAGCGCCCGCAGGCGCTGATCCAGGACTTCCTGACCGGAACCGAGTATACGGTGGGGCTGATCGGCAACCCGGGCGACTTTATCGTTCTGCCGCCGCTCGAGGTTGATTACAGCCATTTGGATCCGGGCCTGCCCCCGATCCTGTCCTATGGCTCCAAGGCCGATCCCGAATCACCCTACTACAAGGAAATCGATTTCCGGCGCGCGGAGCTCGATGATGCCATCTACGGTCGGCTGGTGGACCACAGCGTGAGGCTGTTTCACCGGCTCGGCTGCCGCGACTACGCGCGCATCGACTATCGCGCCGGTCCGGACGGCGAACCGCGCCTGCTGGACTTCAACTACAACCCGACCTGGAGCTGGGACGGCAAGATGGCGCTGATGGCCGGTTACGCCGGATACGACTACAGCACATTCTGGCGCATGATCCTGGAGGCCGCGGCGCGCCGTTGCGGGCTGGCGGGCTGAGCCGCCGCTACAGTATCAATTGAGCTATCCGTTTCTATCAACGCCTGCCTTCTCCAGATAAGGACAGTGACCCGAATGGCACTTACCTTAATCGGTTTCGTCATTCCGGCGAAGGCCGGAATCCAATAGTGGCAGCTGTGATGAGGTGTTTGGATCCCGGCCTTCGCCGGGATGACGGAGTCTGGCCATAAGTAAGCGTTATTCGGCAGTGACCCGAATGGCACTTACCTTAATCGGTTTCGTCATTCCGGCGAAGGCCGGAATCCAATAGGGGCTGCTGTGATGAGGAGTTTGGATCCCGGCCTTCGCCGGGATGACGGAGTCGGGCCGTAAGGAGCGTTATTCGGCAGTGACCCTAATGGCACTTACCTTAATCGGTTTCGTCATTCCAGCGAAGGCCGGAATCCAATAGTGGCTGCTGTGATGAGGAGTATGGATCCCGGCCTTCGCCGGGATGACGGAGTCTGGCCGTAAGTAAGCGTTATTCGGCAGTGCCCCCTTACGTTAAGGAGATTTAGTCTGCATGACACAGGCCATTATCGCTGTAGTTTTGGGTTTGGCGGTTCTGGTTTGGAGCGCCGATCGTTTTGTCGAGGGATCGGTCTCCACAGCCCGCCATTTCGCAATGCCGCCGCTTCTGATCGGCATGGTGATCGTCGGTTTCGGCACCTCCGCGCCGGAGATGGTGGTTTCGGCACTGGCCGCTACGCAGGGTAACCCGGGAATCGCCCTGGGTAACGCTTACGGCTCCAACATCACCAACATCGCCCTGATCCTTGGGGTCACGGCGCTTATCAGCCCCATCGCCGTCCATTCGCAGGTACTGCGCAAGGAGCTGCCCATTCTCACAGTTGTGACCGCTCTTGCCGCATGGCAACTACGGGATGGTCAAATAACCCGGTTCGACGCCATGGCGCTGCTTGCCGTGTTCGGCGGCTTGATGGTCTGGACCATCTGGCAGGGGCTGCAGAAAAAAGAGGATGCTCTGGGAAGCGAGATAGAGCAGGAACTGGAAGCCCGCGCCATGCCCATCCGCCGTGCTATCTTCTTGCTGGTGGGCGGCCTGTTGCTGCTCATCGTGAGCTCCCGCATCCTGGTCTGGGGAGCAATGGAAATCGCACACGGCTTTGGAATAAGTGACCTTATCATCGGTCTGACCATCGTCGCTGTGGGCACCTCGCTTCCAGAACTGGCCTCGTCGGTAATAGCCACCCGCAAGGGGGAACATGACATCGCCCTGGGCAATGTGCTGGGGTCAAATCTGTTCAACACCCTGGCAGTGGTGGGCATCGCCGGGTTGATTCACCCGATGGCTGTCGGGCCGGAGGTCTTAAACCGGGACATCCTGGTTATGGCCGCACTGACATTGGCGTTGTTTGTTATCGGATACAGGCTCAGGGGCGCAGGTCGTATTAACCGCATTGAGGGCATGTTATTGCTGGTCTGCTACGTGGGCTATACGGTCTATCTGGTCAGTGGCGTTTTCGGGCAATAGTAAAGGGGCGTTGATAACTGGCAATTATAATGGTGTTCATTTGTCACCGCTCCCTTTTCTTCACTCCCTTATGAGCTTTGGAGTTAAGGGCTGTCAATCCGCCAGGCGAATACCATTTTTCTCTATGACAATCAGGCGCTGTTTATAGAGGTTGCCGATGGCTTTCTTGAACGCCGCCTTGCTCATGCCAAGCTGTGATTCAATCTCGGTAGGCGATGACTTGTCATGGAGTGGCGCAGCACCATTGTGCTGTTGCAGGTAGGCCAGCACCTTCTCAATATTGTTGTCACGGGTCTCCTTCCCGCCATGCAAGGTGACATCGAGACGGCCATCCGGGCGGATGCGCTTGATATAGCCCCGTTTTTTC
>JAWOIT010000017.1:0-26226 GCA_046484535.1 Pseudomonadota bacterium
CTTGCGACTTATGGGGCCGAGATTGGAGGTCCCCTCGGTCAGCGCCGGCGGCGCCGTGGAGGAACCGGCGGCCTGGATTTGGATGTTCACGTTGGGATAGAGGCGTTTGAACTCCTCGGCCCAGAGAGTCATCAGATTGGCCAGGGTGTCCGAGCCGACGCTGGAGATATTGCCGGAGACACCGCTGGCGCGGGCGTACTCGGGCAGGTTCGGGTCGACCTTGGGTCCCGCATAGGCCTGACCGGCCATCAGTGAGATGCCGAGCACGCCGGCAAGAATAGTCTTAACTTGTTTCATCGAGTAGCACTCCTGGTTTTTCACATCATCGATGGTGATACTATGCAAAAGAAAGATGACAGATTGATGAATCGCTGGTGAAGTTTAGATGACAGGGCAAAAAACGCTACCCGGTCTAATGTCCGCCGGTTAAGTGCGTTATCATTGCGAGGAGCCTAGGCGACGAAACAATCTGACTCGGTTATGCAACAAGATTGCTTCGCGCCGCTCGCAATGACAGCTTTCTTTATGGCGAGTCCTTCGCTTAACTGACCGACATCAGGCCCTCAGGCTACCTTTTCATCCACTACCAGTCGGGTTGGGAAGTCAATCGTGAAGGTACTTCCCCTGTTAAGGACGCTGCTGATACGCAGGGTGCCGTCATGCCGATTCACTACATGCTTGACGATGGCCAGCCCCAGACCGGTGCCGCCGGACTCCCGTGAGCGCCCTACGTCCACCCGGTAAAACCGCTCGGTCAGGCGCGGAATGTGTTCCGGTGCAATCCCCACGCCGGTGTCCTCCACCTCAAAATGGGCGCCCTTCTCATCCCGGTACCAGCGGACATGGATTTCTTCGCCTTCCGGTGAGTAACGGATCGCATTGGTAATGAGGTTGCCAAAGGCACTGTAGAGCTCCTTTTCCGCACCGTAGATACGCAGCTGCTCATCGAAATCGAAACTCACCGACTGCTGTTTTTGCTCTGCCAGATACCCTGCCCCCTCCTTAAGCAGTAACAGCATCGCGCCCACCGCTATGCTCTGATGGGGTGGACCGCTGCGCTCACTCTCCAACCTCGCCAGCAGCAGCAGGTCTTCCACGATATGCTGCATACGCGAGGTCTGCTGTTGCATCAGCTCCAGTGAGCGCGCCACATGGGGCTCAAAAGCGTCCGCCTCCTCCTCCAGATTCTCCAGAAAACCGCTGACCACGGTCAGGGGGGTGCGCAGTTCATGCGAGACATTGGCGACGAAGTCCCGGCGCATCTGCTCCAGGCGCTGCTGCTGGCTGACATCCCGGGCGATCAGCAGGCGCTGCTCCTTGCCGTAGGGGATGATGCGCACATTGAGCGTCAGGTTCTCATCCACCGGGGAGAGGATTCGCACCGGCTCGTTCTCCACGCCCATGGAAAGAAAGCGGTTGAACTCGGGATGGCGGATAAGATTGATAATGCGTTGGCCGACATCCTTACCCGGCTGCAGCCCAAGCAGGGTTTGAGCCGCCCCGTTAAACCATTCAATCGCCCCTTCGGCATCCAGGATCACTGTGGCATCGGGCATTGCCCCGGTCGCCTCCTGGAACCGCTTGATAAGCCCTGTCAGGCGGCGTTTGCGTCGACGGTTGCGCAACTGCAGACGGTAGAGCAGATGGAAAACCTCGCCCCAGAGGCCGCCGGCCTCCGGCGGGTGAAACCGGTGGCCGTCGTTAAGCCACACATATAGCCGGTGCAGATTATATAGATGCCATATCAGATACAGGGCCAGAGCCACAAACACAAAAGCGCCGGGATAGCCGAAGGAAATGCCCGCCAAGACGGCGATTGCCGCCAGCAAAATAAGGCGCCGCAACTCCGCTGACCAGGGATTGAACAACCGTCTATCCTTTTGCCTTAGACCCGGGAGGAAAAACGGTAGCCGGCGCCACGCACGGTCTGGATATAGCGATCATAACCCTCATCGGCCAGGGCCTTGCGCAGGCGTCGAATATGCACATCCACGGTCCGCTCCTCGACAAAACTGCCGCGGCTCCAGACCATATCCAGCAATTGTGAGCGACTATAGACCCGCTCGGGATGGGACATAAAAAACTGCAACAGACGAAACTCCGTAGGCCCCATGTCCAGGCCCTTGCCTTCGATAGTGATGCGGTGGCTATGGGTATCCAGTCGCAGACCGTCCACCTCGATCACTCCCTCATCCAGTTCCGGGCCGGCGCGACGCAACACCGCCTTGATGCGGGCGATCAGCTCACGAGGCGAAAACGGCTTGATGACGTAGTCGTCCGCCCCGCTCTCCAGGCCACGGATCCGATCATCCTCCTCCGAGCGTGCGGTCAGCATGATGATCGGCACCTCCCGTGTATAGTCATCACGGCGAAAGCGCCGGGCCAGATCCACGCCACTGCTTCCCGGCAGCATCCAATCCAGCAAAATCATATCCGGCAGATTGTCGCTGACGATGCGTTCGGCTTGTAAGGCATCCTCCGCTTCCTCAACCTCGAAACCGGCACGTTTGAGGGCCATGGCTGTCATCTCGCGAATCGCCGCCTCGTCTTCGACCAGTAATATCGTCTTGCCACTCATCATTCGATCACCCGTTTTTACACGGCACCATTAGAGACAATAAATATTACATGCGTATGACAACGTGACAGCCGGATGATCCTTTTGTTACGTCGTAGGAGCGGCTTCCAGCCGCGATAATGCGGTGTCTTTCCAATCGCGGCAGCACCGTTCCTGCGCATCCTGCGCTCACGGTATTTGTCCATCCATGGACATCGATGCCGCTCCTACATTTACTTTTCCAGCTGGCTCACATCCCTCACCGCCCCGCGGGAGGCGGAGGTGGTCATCGCCGCATAGGCCTTTAGCGCATTGGAGACCCGACGTCGGCGCGGCGCCGCCGGTTTCCAGGCATCGGGGCCCTTAAGTTCCATGGTGGCCCGGCGCTCGGCCAGCTCATCATCGCTGAGCGCCACACGGATGGTGCGCCCGGGGATGTCGATCTCGATGGTATCGCCCTCCTCGACCAGGCCGATGGCACCGCCTTCGGCCGCCTCGGGGGAGGCATGACCGATGGAGAGACCGGAGGTGCCGCCGGAGAAGCGGCCGTCGGTCAGCAGTGCGCAGTCCTTGCCCAGCCCCTTGGACTTGAGATAAGAAGTCGGATAAAGCATCTCCTGCATACCCGGCCCGCCGCGCGGTCCCTCGTAGCGGATGATGACAACATCGCCCTTGTTGATCCGGTCACCCAGGATCGCCTCGACCGCGGCATCCTGGCTCTCGAAGATGCGGGCAGGTCCTGAGAATTGGAGGATCGACTCATCCACTCCGGCGGTTTTGACCACGCAGCCCTCCTCGGCAATATTGCCGTAGAGCACCGCCAGGCCGCCCTCTTTGGAGAAGGCATGGTCGATGTCGCGGATACAGCCGCCTTCCCGGTCCATATCCAGATCCGGGTAGCGTTTGTTCTGGCTGAAGGCGACCTGAGTCGGCACGCCGCCGGGGGCGGCGCGGAAGAAGTCCTTGTGTTTTTGATCGTCGGTGCGGGTCACATCCCACTGGTCGATCGCCTCGCCCATGCTGGGCGAGTGCACCGTGCCCACATCGGTGTGCAGCAGACCGGCCCGCTCCAACTGGCCGAGAATGCCGATCACCCCGCCGGCGCGGTGCACATCCTCCATGTGATACTCCTGAGTGGAGGGGGCCACCTTGCACAGATGCGGCACCTTGCGTGAGAGGCGGTCGATATCGGCCATGGTGAAGTCCACCTCCCCTTCCTGGGCCGCGGCCAGCAGGTGCAAAATGGTGTTGGTGGAACCGCCCATGGCGATATCCAGGCTCATGGCGTTCTCAAAGGCCGCCTTGGTGGCGATGGCGCGCGGCAGCACCGAGGCGTCATCCTGCTCGTAATAGCGTTTGGCCAAAGCCACACTGGTGCGCCCGGCTTCAAGGAACAGCTGCTCACGATCGGCATGGGTGGCGACCAGCGAGCCGTTGCCCGGCAGGGAGAGGCCCAGCGCCTCGGTCAGGCAGTTCATCGAATTGGCGGTGAACATGCCGGAGCAGGAGCCGCAGGTGGGACAGGCGGAACGCTCCATGATGGCCACATCCTCATCCGACTCATTGGGATCGGCCGCCGCGACCATGGCGTCGACCAGGTCCAGATGGACCTCCTTATCGTGGATCACCGCCTTGCCCGCCTCCATCGGCCCGCCGGAGACGAACACCGTGGGGATATTCAGGCGCAGGGCGGCATTCAGCATACCGGGGGTGATCTTGTCGCAGTTGGAGATACAGACCAGCGCATCAGCACAGTGGGCATTGACCATATACTCGACCGAGTCGGCGATGATCTCCCGCGAGGGTAGCGAGTAGAGCATGCCGTCGTGACCCATGGCGATACCGTCATCGATGGCGATGGTGTCGAACTCCTTGGCCACGCCGCCGGCCTTTTCGATCTCGCGCGCCACCAGCTGCCCCATGTCCTTGAGGTGGACATGACCGGGGACGAACTGGGTAAAGGAGTTGGCCACGGCGATAATCGGCTTGTTGAAGTCCTCATCCTTCATCCCTGTGGCGCGCCACAGGGAACGGGCGCCGGCCATATTGCGGCCGTGGGTGGAGGTTCTGGAACGGTACTCGGGCATGGTTTCTCTCTCTGTAAACTACCGGTATCCGCTTAGTCTACACCCCGATCGCAACACAGGAAAATGTACCGGCGCAATTCCCTTTTATTTCGCCGGTTTAATAAGACGGGTTAACGCAACCAGACCTCCACCCGGCGGTTCTTGGCCCGTCCGCTATTTGTCTCATTGGAGGCCACCGGCACCGCATCGCCGTAACCGCGAACCTTGTGCGGACTCAGCCCCTCTTTGATCAACAGATCGGCGATGACATCCGCACGCCCCGTAGACAGCAGCAGGGTGACATACGGCATGGTCTCGTTACTGTCCGCAAAACCGAACAACATCAGTTCACGTTTGCGGTTCTCAGGCAGTTCAAGGTACTGCTTGAGGCGCTCCACATCCCGGTGAGCCTTGTTGTCGAGATTGATGGTGCCGGGCTGAAAACGAAAGTTGAGCGAAAGCCGCTCTGCCCCCTCGGTCAATGCGCGATACTCCTCCGGCGCGCTCTTATCATGCTCCACCTCATCGGCGATGACATTTTGCGAGACGAAACCGACCTCATTGACAACCTCTTGGCCCGCCTGAGAGACGGCAAACTGAATAAAGTCTGTCGCTGCCGGTGTCGCGGTCGCCTCAGGGAGATAGAGAAAGAGACGGCGGGCCAACACATAATCCTCAGTCGCCACGGTAAAGGCGGTGGGGGCAACACTTCTCGCCTCGCCGTCGGCCACCGAGAGTGCCTTGCTCTGATTCACATAGGGCAGGCCGACAAAACCGATGCCGTTGGGATCCTGCGAGACCGCATCGGAAAGATTGGCATTGGACTCGAAGCGCCTGGCACCATTGACCAACGGATGGCGCTTGCCGAGCACCAGATGCTTGAAGGTGTCGTAGGTGCCGGATTTATCGTCGCGGGCATAGACGTGGATCGGTGCGCTATCCAGACCGAACTCGCTCCAATCGGTCACCTCACCGGAGAAGATGCGCCTCAGTTGATCCTTGTAGAGCTGCTGCAGGGGGTTATTCGGATGGACGATAACAGCGATCCCGTCAAGACCCACAACGAACTCGCTGTCATACGAGTTCATTTTGCCAAAGCGTGACAGCATGGCCACCTCCTTGGTCTTAATAGGACGTGAGGCCATGCCGATATCGGCCTCGCCCCGGTTGATGGCCTTGAACGAGGTGCTGGAACCGTGTGCCTTGATGGTCACCGCCACCCGCTTGCCTGCCGGCGAGACGGCATTGATTACCATCTCCTGCGGGGCCGAGGTGGACTGGCGGATGGACGAATAGCCCTTTTCGTCCAGCCATGCCTTCACCAGTTCCGGTGCCAGCTCTGCACCGATGGTGTTGGAGCCATGGAGTCTGAGCTGGGGAATATCCGCCGCCCACGCAGGCGTATGCAGTGGAAGACAGCACAGTGCTGCAATGAGCAAACGTAACATTTCTATCCCCTTTATTCTTCTCTTTCTTCTGAAATCAGGACGGGGATCTTAGGGGGAGATTATGAAGATAACGTTACAGGTGGCTGAGAACTCCACTTGCCTTGAGCATGAACAAGCGTACAAATGCAAAAAAGGGTCGATAACGATAATGCCGATCAATTACGTATTACGCTCGTCGGTAGGAGCGGCATCGATGTCCAAGGACGGACAAATACCGTGAGCGCAGGATGCGCAGGAACGGTGCTGCCGCGAATGGATTCGAAAATCGCGGCTGGAAGCCGCTCCTACACGTCGCTCACCCTTTAGAGGATTTGCTCTCTCCACACTCAGCGCTTTGCCCTTTGGAACCACGCCGATTCTGACGTTTTTATCACAGTTTTGTGACACACGGTGACTGCCTGCAGAGGGTTGACACGCTGAGACATTAAACCGACAATTCAACCAAAGAGTTAAACCGTTTGGTTAAATCAATCATGGGCAATCCCTGAGACCCCTAATGGAAAGCACCGCCGATACGATTCTCGAAAACACTGCCTTGATATTTGCCGAAAAGGGCTACGATGGCGCGCGTGTGGATGAGCTGGCGCGTGCCGCCGGGGTCAACAAGGCGACCCTCTACTACCAGATCGGCGACAAAGAGGCGCTCTACCATGCCGTCATCGAGCGGGTATTTCGCCACGCCGCAGACCGGGTGGAAGCCGCAATCACGGCCGGCGCTGATTGCGAGGAGCAGGTCCGGGGCTTTGTGGAGGTCTTTGCCCGCACCGCCGGGGATATCAGTTACGCCGCGCCGATTCTGCTTCGGGAGGTCGCCTCCGGCGGCCGCAATCTTCCCCAGTGCGCCATCGACCAGATGGGACGCATTCTCGGTGCATTGGACGCCATTCTTGAACGCGGTGAACGCCAGGGGCGGTTCCGCAAGGTCAACAGCTTTATGGTCCATATGATGGTGATCGGCAGCCTGACCTTCTATGCCGCCAATGAGCCGATTCGCCGGCGTAATGCCGAGCACAACCCCGACATATACAAACCTGAACAGTTTATCAGTAACGCGGAAGCCGGGGCGCAGATCGCCGAGCTGGTCTTGACCGCCATACGCCGCACCTGAATTTCACTATAAGGAAAAAAAATGCCGCAAACCCTCAGACAGCGTATCGAAAACAGTTTCTCCTCCTACGGCGGGCTCATCTACCGAAACCACTGGAAGACCCTGGTCCTTGTCCTCGCGGTTGTGGCGGCACTGGTCAGCCAACTCCCCTCGCTGACCATGGACACCTCCACCGAGGGGTTTCTTCACGAGGATGATCCGACCCTTATCAGCTACAACAAATTCCGCGAACAGTTCGGTCGCGACGAGTTGATCCTGCTGACGATCGAAAGCGACAACGTTTTTGCTCCCGCCTTTTTGCAGAGGCTGAAAAAACTCCATTGGGAGCTGGCCGACAACACCCCTTACCTCGATGACATCACCTCGCTGATCAATGCCCGCGATACCCGCGGTTCGGAGGGGGAGCTGCTGGTCGAGGACCTGCTGGAGGAGTGGCCCGAGACGCCACAGCAACTTGAGGGGATTCGGGAGCGGGCGCTCGCAAACCCGGTCTATCGGAACATGATGCTCTCGGAAGATGCCACCATCACTACCATTGTGATCAAAACCGACGCGTTTGAGAGCGCGCAGGCCACCGAGGATATCCTCTCCGGGTTTGAGGGCGACTCGTTGGATGTGGACCCCACCGCCGCCGAAGAGCGCATCCCGCTGAGCGATGCGCAAAACAGCGAGGTGGTCAAAACCGTCAGCGCCATCGCCGATGAATACCGGAGTGACGACTTTACTATCTACCTTGCTGGACCGCCGGTAGTCTCTGATGTGCTGAAAAAAGCGATGCAGGAGAACATGAAAAAATTCATGGGCATGGCGCTCCTCGCAATCGCCCTGATTCTGCTCCTCCTGTTCCGC
This sequence comes from Pseudomonadota bacterium, assembly GCA_046484535.1. Classification (GTDB taxonomy): domain Bacteria; phylum Pseudomonadota; class Gammaproteobacteria; order Thiohalomonadales; family Thiohalomonadaceae; genus JAPHTQ01. The sequence continues at coordinate 8,029 of JAWOIT010000017.1, forward strand.
CGGCTGTCCGGGGTGCTCCTGCCGATGCTGACGGTGATCCTGTCGCTGCTCTCCACCCTCGGTCTGATGGCGCTGGTCGGCATCCCCTTCAAGCTGCCGACCCAGATTCTTCCCTCTTTCCTGCTGGCCGTAGGGGTCGGCGCCTCGGTGCACCTGTTGTCGATCTTCTTCAATCGCCTGCAGGATCTTCATGATGGAAAGGAGACTACCGAAAGCAGCAGCCATAAGGAGACAGCCATCCGCTATGCGCTTGGCCACTCGGGCCTGGCCATCGTCATGACCTCGCTGACCACCGCCGCGGGCCTGGCCTCGTTTGCCGGCGCCGAGGTCGCGCCGGTCAGTGACCTTGGGATCATCTCCGCGATCGGCATTCTTATCGCCCTTTTCTATACCCTGACCCTGATCCCGGCCCTGCTGTCCGTGCTGCCGTTAAAGGCAAAATCCAGCGATAGCGCCGAAACACGCCGACTGCGCATGAACAAGTTGCTAATAGGCATTGCCGATACCGCCACCACCCGTTCACGCGCCGTATTGCTGGCCAGTGCCGCGATACTCATTTTCGGCCTCAGCGGGGCGGCGCAGGTAGAGTTCTCGCACAAACCGTTCGAGTGGCTGCCCGAGTCCAACCCGGCGCGCATCGCCACCGACTTTGTCGATGAGAATATGCGCGGCGCCAGCGTGGTCGAGGTGGTGGTCGACACCGGCGAGCGTAACGGTTTTTATCAGCCTGAACGCATGCAGTCGCTGGCCGCATTGGGTGATGAGATCGCACAAATCGACCAGGGCGAACTGTTCGTCGGCAAGACCCTGTCGCTGGCCGATATCCTCAAGGAGATCAACAAGGCGCTGAACGAGAACCGCGACGCCTTCTACACCATTCCCGATGACCGCCAGCTCATCGCCCAGGAGTTTTTGCTGTTCGAGAACTCCGGTTCCGATGATTTGGAGGACTTTGTCGACTCACAATTCAGTAAGGCGCGCTTTACCGTCAAGATGCCCTGGGCCGATGCAATCCTCTACAAGGACTTTCTCGATGATATAAAACAGCGTTTCAGTGACAGCTTCGGCGACGACGTGACGATCACTGTCACCGGCATGAATGCTCTGTTAAGCCGCACCATGTCGGCGACCATCTTCTCCATGGCCGAAAGTTATATGATTGCCGCTGCGGTGATCACGCTGATGATGATCCTGCTTATCGGCAATATTCGCATCGGTCTGGTAAGCATGATCCCCAATCTGACCCCCATCATTCTCACCCTGGGGCTGATGGGCTGGATCGGATTGCCGCTGGATCTGTTCACCATGCTTATCGGCTCCATCGCCATCGGCCTGGCGGTGGACGATACCATCCACTTTATGCACAACTATCGCCGCTACCATCACCAAACCGGCGATGTAAAAGAGGCGGTGCGAAAGACCCTGCTCACCACAGGCCGGGCGATGTTCGTCACCACCGTAGTACTTTCGGTCGGTTTCTTCCTCTATATGGGGGCGAACCTGAGTAACCTGGTGAACTTCGGTCTGCTGACGGGCTTTACCATCATCATGGCGCTGCTGGCGGACTTCTTCCTCGCCCCGGCGCTGATGGCGGAGCTGCATCGCAGCCACCTGATTTCCGATGACAGTGATTACTAGAACCTTTTAACGCAAAGGACGCGAAGACGCAGAGGGCGCAAAGTAAACCAATGTCACTTGCATACATTCTATCTTTGCACCTTAACCGGTATTTAGGAGAACTCACATGAGAACGATGAAATTTATTCTGGCATTGAGCCTTTCACTTCTGGCTGTTCAGTCGGCTTTCGCCGCAATGAGTGCAAGAGAGATCATGGAGGCGGTGGATGATCGCGACGACGGCGACAACCGCGTCTCCGACATGAAGATGGTGCTCATCGACAAAAACGGCGACAAGCGCGTGCGCACCATCCGCAGTTTTGAAAAGGACAAGGGCAAAGACAGTCAGCGTATTATGTTCTTCCTCTCCCCCGCCGATGTGAAAGACACCGCCTTTCTGACCTACGACTACGACGCCTATGAAAAAGACGATGATCAGTGGCTCTACCTGCCGGCGCTGCGCAAGACCAAGCGCATCGCCTCCTCGGACAAGAGCGGCAGCTTCATGGGCTCGGACTTCAACTATGCGGACATGACCAGCAAGAACCTCAACGCCTACGACTTTAAGATCCTCAAGGAGGATGAGGTGCGCGACGAGAAGGTTTGGCTCATCGAGGCGCTGCCGAAGACCCGCGAGGAGATCGAGGAGACCGGCTACAAAAAGTCCGTCGTTTTCGTCCGCCAGGACAATTTCGTCGTGGTACGCGCAGTGCACTGGGTCAACGAGGGCAACAAGCTCAAGTACCAGGATGTCAGCGGACTAAAGAAGATCGACGGTATCTGGACCGTCACCGAAATGAGCATGACCACCAAGAAGGGAAAGACCACCCTGCACAAGACCGAGATCTATTTTGACAACATCAAATACAACCAGGACCTGAGCGAGCGGATGTTCTCCATCCGCCGTCTGGAAAAAGGGCTGTAGGGATCATGCGACGGTTATCCTCTACACTTCTTCTCGGATTGTCGCTGCTCACCAGTTCGCCGCTTATCGCGGCCGAGCAGGACCTGGACAGTGTGCTGGAGGGCTTCGACGAGCCCGCGGAAAGTACCGACAATGGTGACACCTCCCTGGATGAGGTACTCGGCGGCTTTGAGGAGGGCGACACAGAGACCGACTCCGGGGGCATCATTGTCGATAGAAAACCGTGGCAACTTGGCGGCGCCTTTACCCTGGCCTCTGCCTACAACTATGCCCACAATACTCCTGCGGCGAATGAAACCGACTACCGCGGTCTCTCCCGTCTGCGCGGGAAGCTGAATCTTGAGCTCGATGCGGAACTGAGCGAAAGTTGGGATGCCCGACTGGCAGGTTACGCCTGGTACGACGGCGCCTATGCGATCAACGGACGTGACGACTATACCGATGAAGTGTTGGAGGAGTATGAGAGCGAGATAGAGCTAAGCGAGGCCTGGTTGCGCGGCCGCCTGAACAACCGGACGGATCTCAAACTGGGGCGTCAGATCGTCGTCTGGGGCAAGTCCGACAACATTCGCATCACCGATGTCATCAACCCGCTGGACAACCGCGAACCGGGGATGGTGGACATTGAGGATCTGCGCCTGCCGCTGGGCATGGCCCGCCTCGACTACTACGTCGGTGATTGGGGGGTTACCGCCATGGCGATTCCCGAGATCCGCTTCAACAAGAATCCGCCCTTCGGCTCGGAGTTCTACCCCTACACCACCCCCATGCCGGATGAGGTGATCCCCGAAGACGGGGGAGACAATACCGAGTACGCCCTCGCCGCCAACGGCATCTTCAGCGGCTGGGACCTGTCCCTCTATTGGGCCCGCCTCTATGATGACAATCCGCACCTGGTGCGTACCTCATCAGGGCCGAGATTGGAACACAACCGCCTGACCATGACAGGCTTCGCCACCAATGTGGCCATCGAAAACTGGCTGCTCAAGGCCGAGGCGGCCCATTTCAACGGTCTTGAATTTGACTCATTGCCGAATGAGTCTTTGGCACGGGTCGACAGCCTTCTCGGGGTCGAGTATTCAGGTTTCAGCGAGACCACACTGACACTGGAAGTGGCCAATCGCCACTATCTCGACTACGGCGAGGCGCTGTTAAATGAAGGCATCGAAGAGGACGAATGGCAGACCGCCCTGCGTTACCAGGGCGATTTCATGCATGCCAGACTCCATCTGCTGGCGCTGGTCTCCGCCTTCGGCGACAGGTTGGATGAAGGGGGATTCGGCCGTTACTCGGCCGCTTATGATCTTGCCGATGCCCTGACCGTTACCGGCGGCATCGTCAACTATGAGAGTGGAGATAAAGCACCGTTTAACGCCATCGGCGACAGTGACAGAGTCTTTGTCGACCTTAAATACAGTTTCTGAGAAGTGTGTTTCAGGCCGGCCCTCACGGACCGGCGCAATACACGCTTAGTGTCGAGTGTGTGAGTAGAGACGTACCAACGACAGCTGCACCACGCCCGACTGGTAACGTAACTTTTTCAGGTTGCCCTGGGCGCTTTCTTCTTCCCCGTTGATCACGTTGTTAAGGATCTCACCTGCGCAAAGGTGAAAATCCGCATGCTCCTTGAGCAACTCCTCATATTCCGCTGAATCGCCGAACGCTTGCTTGGCCGTCCCATGCAGCCATTTGCCCAGGGTACATTCACAATCCGAGGCAACCGTCGCTACATCCAGTGACTCATTACTTTTGCCGGTGAGTTTATTCTCCAGGCGCCTTGTCCACGCCATATGGGCATCCAGCGCCTCGCGCATATTCAGGCCGTGGAACTGCTCCTCGTTCTCGCCGAAGGTAAGATTTTGATTCATCAGGTCGGCCGATTGATCACCCGTGGTGACTTGCTTAAACCAATCCAAAATACTCATTGCTGCTCCTTCAAATTGTTCTCTTCAGTTTTTGCACCATATCCGTACTCGGGGAAACAGCATGACAGCATCCGGTTGTTGTCAATTCCATTGCAGTGTAACTGAAATGTCACAATGGGTCGATTGCTCCATCTCAATGAGACAGTCTGCAAAATAACCAGGCATCCAGCCGATGAAAGTCAAGGTCCAACTGACAACTGCTGATAAAAACTTGATGGCGAATTGCACCAAAAACTTAAACCGGCTTTTCTCCTTGCTGATACTTTCGGAAGAGTCCAAAATCCCTCTATGAAACAGACAACCCCTTCCCTGATGGAGATGCTCAGCGAGCTCATTGCCGTACCGTCGATGAGCAGCGTGAGCCCCGAGTTCGACACCAGCAACCGCAAGGTGATCGAGCTGCTGGCCGAGTGGCTGGAAAGGCTCGGTTTCACCGTTGAGGTACTGCCGCTGCCGACCCAGCCGCACAAAGCCAACCTCATCGCCACACTGGGCCGGGGGCCGGGCGGCCTGGTACTGGCCGGCCATACCGATACGGTGCCCTACGATGAAGGGCGCTGGAACCACAACCCGTTTAACCTGACCGAAAAAGAGGGCCGCCTCTATGGCCTCGGCACCTCGGACATGAAGGGTTTTTTCGCCCTGGCGATCGAGGCGGCACGGCAGTTCGAGGCAAATCAACTCAAGCATCCGCTGATTATCCTCGCCACCGCCGATGAGGAGAGTTCGATGGACGGCGCCCAGGCACTGGTCGATCTGGGTCGCCCCAAAGCCCGCTATGCGGTGATCGGCGAACCCACCGGCCTGCGCCCGGTCAATGCCCACAAGGGAATCATGATGGAGGCGGTACGACTCACCGGCCGCTCCGGTCACTCCAGCGACCCGTCTCTCGGCGTCAATGCCATCGAGGGGATGCACCGGGTGATCGGCGACCTTCTCACCTGGCGGGAGGAGCTGCAGGCAAAGCATCGCGACCCGCACTTCAAAGTGCCTGTGCCGACGATGAACCTGGGCTATATCCACGGCGGCGACAATCCCAACCGCATTTGCGGACACTGCGAACTCCATTTTGATCTGCGACCCATCCCGGGAATGGAGCTTGAGACACTGCGCGACACCCTCAACGGCAGGCTGCACAATTTGTTGGGTGAGAGTGAACTGGGCTGGGAGCTCACCCCGCTGTTTCACGGCACCCCGGCGATGCACACCCCCGACACCTCGGACATCATCCGGGCGGCGGAGAAACTCACCGGCCACGACAGCGAGGCGGTGGCCTTCTGCACCGAAGGCCCTTACCTGACCGAGATGGGGATGGAGACGCTGATCCTCGGTCCCGGCGATATCGCCCAGGCCCACCAGCCCGATGAGTACCTGGCGCTGGACAGGCTGAAACCCACTGTTGAGTTGTTAAAGCAGTTGATTGAGAGATTCTGCCTCTAAAAGGAAGATTTGATGGCCACGAAACACACGGAAGACACTGACTTATTCACTTAAAAATCGGACCACATCTGCTCAGCTTGTGATACTTAGAGGGTTTCACCAGATTTCCCCCTTGCCGTCATGCTCACTGAATGTTCCCTTCTTTTCGTGTGTTCGGTGTGTTCCGTGGCCATCCGATCAGACATCCCTGCTTGCCACAGCCATGAGAGAGACGGACAATAGACCTTTTGACCCATATTTGAACTGACAACAACATGGACCCAAGCCTCGATCAACAGACTTTTGTACGCTGGTTCCGCGACTCCTCGCCCTATATCCATGCGTTTCGCGGCCGCACCTTTGTGGTGGCCTTCGGCGGCGAGGTGATCGCCGAGGAACAATTCGCCAACCTGGTCCATGACATCGCCCTGCTCAACAGCCTGGGGGTCCGGCTGGTGCTGGTCCATGGGGCGCGGCCCCAGATCGAACAGCGGCTTAATGATCGCGGGGTGGAGATGCAGTACGTCAACGGCCTGCGGGTTACGGACGCTGCGGCACTGGCCTGCGTCAAGGAGGCCGCCGGCGCGGTTCGGGTCGAAATCGAGGCGCTGCTCTCCATGGGCTTGGCCAACTCACCCATGGCCGGCGCCGATATTCGCGTCACGTCCGGCAACTTTGTCACCGCCCAGCCCCTTGGCATCCGCGATGGGATCGATTACCTCCACACCGGCGAGGTGCGAAGTGTCGATACCGAAGCCATTCACCGTCAACTCAGCGAAGGGGGCATCGTTCTCCTCTCGCCCATCGGCTATTCCCCCACCGGCGAGGTGTTCAATCTCAGCGCCGAGGATGTGGCAACCGCTGTCGCCACCCAGATCAACGCGGAGAAGCTGATCCACCTTATCGACGGCAACGGTTTGCAGCTTGACGATGAAACACTGGTGCGTGAGCTCAACCTCAAAGAGGCGGAGAGCTATCTGGCCGAGAAAGAGAAACTGCCCGAACCGATCGCCAAGAGCCTGTTCAGCGCCATCTTTGCCTGCGGCAAAGGGGTGAGCCGGGCGCATCTGATCAACCGCCATGTGGACGGCTCCCTGCTGCTGGAATTGTTCACCCGGGACGGCATCGGCACCCTGATAAGCGGTGAAACCTTCGAGGATATCCGCCAGGCAGGCATCGATGATGTCGGCGGAATACTCGAGCTTATCGAGCCGTTGGAGCAGGAGGGGGTACTGGTGCGCCGTGAGCGTGAACGGCTGGAGATGGAGATCGATCACTTTACCGTCATCGAGCGCGACGGCACCGTGATTGCCAGTGCCGCACTCTATCCCTTTGCCGATGAGGGCTGCGGGGAACTTGCCGGGCTGGCGGTCCATCCCGATTATCGCAAACAGGGGCGGGGGGATGAACTGCTGGAATATATCGAACGCAAGGCGAAAAGCATGGGTGTCAGGCGCCTTTTCGTCCTGACCACCCGCACGGCGCACTGGTTCCAGGAGCGCGGTTTCAATGCGGCGAGTCTCGATGAACTGCCGATAAAACGCCGGCAACTGTACAACTATCAGCGCCGCTCCAAAGTCTTCATAAAGTCACTTTAATGGCTATCAAAAAAGCCAAGCGCAAAAGGGACAATACTGTCCGGCCGTTTCTCAAGTGGGCCGGCAACAAGTACCGCATTCTCGATAAGATAAAAGTACGCCTGCCGCAGGGAAAGCGTCTGGTGGAGCCTTTCGCCGGTTCCGGCGCAGTGTTTCTCAACACCGAGTATGAGCGTTACCTGCTATGCGACAGCAACCGCGATCTGATCGACCTCTATACCCTGCTGAAAGATGAGGGAGAGGAATTTATCGAATTGGCGCACAGTCTGTTCACCGAGGCCAACAACCGACCCGAACGCTACTATGCCCTTCGCGAGGAGTTCAATCACTGCAATGAACGGGAACGCCGGGCGGCACTGTTTGTGTATCTCAACCGGCACGGTTACAACGGCCTGTGCCGCTACAACGCCGGTGGCGGCTTTAATGTCCCTTTCGGCCGCTACAAGCGTCCCTATTTCCCCGCACGTGAAATGCTCGCCTTTCACCACAAAGCCCAGCGCGCGCGCTTCCGGCATCAGGGGTTCGTCACCACCATCAGACAGTCCCGTAGCGGCGATGTAATCTATTGCGATCCGCCCTATGTCCCCCTCAGCCCTTCGGCCAACTTTACCGGTTACAGCGCAGGGGGCTTTAATCTTGTCCAGCAGGAGCAACTGGCGAGCTTGTCTGAAAAGGCCGCCGAACGGGGAATCCCGGTGTTGATCTCCAACCACAACACTGCCTTTGCCCGGGAAATCTATCACAAGGCCCGGCTACACCGGTTTTTCGTGCAGCGCAATATCAGTTGTGATGGCAAGAAGCGTAATAAGGCCGGCGAATTACTGGCCCTTTATTCACCCTAAGGCGAGAGTCTTGCAGGAAAAGCACGCTCGGCTATTTGCCTGCACGGATCAAACCACCCAGCCCCTTCTTCTCCAGCGTCCGTTGCAAATAACGGCGAATTTCCCGGGCATCCTCCATCTCCAGCACTTTGTGCAACCGCTCTTTGGCCTGACGACGGCTGAAGCTGCGAATGACCCACTTGATGCGCAACAGGCTGGAGGCGCTCATGCTAAGACTGTTGATCCCAAGCCCCAACAGCAAAAGCGCCGCCGCCGGATCGCCGGCCATCTCACCACAGACACTCACCGGTACGCGGTGTTTCTTCGCCCCATCAACCACCATACGCAGCGCATTGATAACCGCCGGGTGGAGCGAGTCGTAAAGATCCGCCACCCGTGCGTTATTGCGGTCGACCGCCAGCAGGTATTGGGTAAGGTCGTTGCTGCCGATCGAGATAAAGTCCACCCGCCGGGCCAGGGGTTCGATTTGGTAGACCAGTGAAGGGACCTCCACCATCGCCCCCACCTGAGGCATGGTGACCTTCTCACCCTCCTCCAGCAGTTCGCGATAGGCTCGCCGGATCAATACCAGGGCTTCGTCCACTTCTGAAAGGGTACTGATCATCGGCAACAGCAGTCGCAGGTTGTCCAGTCCGACCGCCGCCTTTAACATCGCCCGGATCTGGACCAAAAAGATCTCGGGATGATCCAAAGTAATTCGGATGCCGCGCCAGCCCAGAAAGGGGTTGTCCTCTTCGATCGGAAAATAGGGCAGCGCCTTGTCCCCGCCGACATCCAGGGTGCGCATGGTCACGGGGCGCGGCGTGAAGGCCTCCAGCACCTGACGGTAGACCTGACACTGCTCCGCCTCACCGGGAAAGCGATCCCGCACCATAAACGGGAATTCGGTACGATACAGCCCCACCCCTTCCGCACCGCTCTCGATCGAGGGACGGATATCGGACAGCAGGCCGGTGTTGGCGTACAGCGGTACATGGATGCCATCTTTGGTCACCGATTCCTGCTTGCGCAACTCCTGCAGATCGGCGGTCAGCTCCTGCTCCTCACGTTGCAGGCGGCGGTACTCCCTTTTGACCTCTTTCGGCGGATTGACGTAGACCCGGCCCGAGTAGCCGTCGGCGATGATCGCCATGTCGTTGATTCGGCTCACCGGCATATCATCGACACCAAGCACTGCCGGTATCCCCAGGGCACGGGCAAGAATCGCGGTATGGGAGGTGGTGGAACCGCGCACCGAGATCACCCCGGCAAGGCGATTGACCGGCAACTCGGCAAGCATCGAGGCGGTGATCTCCTCACCGACCAGGATCGTATTTTTCGGGTAACGGGTCTTGCTGACGGTCTTCTGCTGCAGTTGCAGCAGGATACGCCGACCGAGATCGCGCACATCCTCCGCCCGTTCCCGCAGATAGGGATCATCCATCTCACCGAAGGCGCGGATATGTTCACTGACGGTTTCACGTAGGGCGCCGGGGGCCCAGTTTCCCTCGCGGATCCCCTCAAGCACGGAGCCGATCAAGGTGTCACTGTCGAGCATCATCAGGTAGGCATCGAACAAGGCGCTGTCAGCCGAAGGCAACACATCGCTGATGTTGTCCACCATGGTGCGAACATCCTGCTTTACCTGTCGCACCGCCTCCAGAAAACGCTCCTGTTCGGCCACCACGTCTTCAACAGGACGATCCGGGATATTCTCCACATCCGCCTGGGCGTGCACCGCAACAGCCCGACCGATGGCCACACCGGGGGCGCCGGGCAAGCCGCGCAAAGGATAACCGTTCAGGTTACTGCGCTTGGTTTGCAAACCGTCGATGCCGCCGCTGGCCTCGGCATGGGCAATCGCCCCGGCCAGTTGCGCGGCGATGGTCACCAGCAGGGTGACGATATCCTCGTCATAGCGGGATTCGGCATGCTGCTGGAGCACCAGCACGCCGAGTACTTTGCGGTGGTGGATGATGGGTACGCCGAGAAAGGCGTGATACCACTCCTCCCCGGTCTCGGCAAAGTAACGATAGTGCGGATGATCCGGGGCGTTGTCCAGATTGAGCGGCTCGGCACGCTGGGCCACCAAACCGACCAGCCCCTCATCAAAGTCCAGACGAACATACCCCACCGACTCGGGCAGCAGGCCGTCGCTGGCCATCAGCACCAATTCGCCTGATTTGTGATCCACCAGGTAGATTGAGCACACATCGACCAACAGAGCGGTTTTCACCCTCTCGACGATGAGTGACAACGCCTGATCCAGGTTGCGGGCGGCATTCACCTCGGTGACGATGCTGCGCAGAATATCAAGCATGCAGCTTCCCTTGCGCTGTATGAAAAGTTAAAAGGAGATATCAGCGGCGGCGAGGCGCGGAAGCGCGGCTGACCGCCTCACTCTGATGACAAGGAGCATTTTCCGGAAACAGCGCGGTTTCCAGCTCCTCCAGTGCTTTTTTATAGACCTGACGCTTAAAGAATACGATCTCCTGCAGCGGTTGCCAGTAGTCAACCCAGCGCCACTCCTCGAATTCGGGGTGATCGCTGGCATCGAGTCTTACCGCCTCATCCTCCGCGAGCAGGCGCAAAACAAACCAGCGCTGCTTCTGGCCGATGCAGACCGGTTTACTTTTGTGACGAATGAAGCGCTTCGGCAAACGGTAACGCAACCAGCCCCGGGTGCAGGCGATAATCTCCACATGCTCGGAAGTTAGCCCGATCTCCTCGTACAATTCGCGAAATAGCGCCTGTTTCGGACTCTCATGGCGTTGGATCCCTCCCTGAGGGAACTGCCAGGAGTCCTGTCCCAGTCGCCGCGCCCACAGCACCCGCCCCTCCCGATTACTCAGGATGATTCCGACATTCGCTCTATACCCTTTGGAATCAATCACTTGTACAACCACTCTTCATTCATGACCACCGATTCTTCCACAAACCTCTATATTTGGGCAAATCCCGGTAGAAACAATCGCCCCTCCGGTCATTGCGCTTTTCGTTCCCTCTCCCGGTCAGTATGATGCGCATTTACCTATTATCAGGAGAGACATACCTTGAGGCTGGCAATCTTCGATCTGGACAACACCCTGCTTGGTGGCGACAGCGACTACCTTTGGGGCCGGTTCCTGGTGGAACAGGGCATCGTCGATGCCGAACATTACGAGCGGGAAAACCAGCGCTTCTATGAGGAGTATAAATCCGGACAGCTGGATATTCACGAATTCCTGCGCTTTAGCCTCCGCCCACTCGCCACCCATGACATGGAGACCCTCAAGCGCCGGCGCCGGCAATTTATGCTGGAAAAGATAGATCCTATCATGCTGCCAAAGGCAAGGGAATTGCTTCGAAAACACCGGGAAAATGGCGACTACCTGCTAATCATCACCGCAACCAACCGCTTCGTAACCGACCCTATCGCCGAGCGCCTGGGCGTCGATGACATGTTGGCAACCGAGCCGCAAATCATAAACGGTCGCTACACCGGCGAGGTTGACGGGGTGCCCTGCTTCCAGCAGGGTAAGGTCACCCGGCTGAACCAGTGGCTGGAAAAAACAGGCTACAACCTGGCCGGCAGCTGGTTTTACAGTGACTCACACAACGACCTGCCTCTGCTGGAGCTGGTGGAGAATCCGGTTGCCGTAGACGCCGATGAGACCCTGAGCGAACACGCCCGACTCAAGGGCTGGACCGAATTGAGTCTCCGCTAGCGCGGACAATATGCCGATGCGCCCGCTAACCCTACTGCTCTTGCTTGCAATACTTAGCCTTCTCGGCCTGGCTGCGGCCCTCAGCCTCGGCAGCATCGCCATTTCCCCCGGCGAGCTTTGGGGCACGCTTACCGGGGAGCAATACGGCGTCAGCAGCGAGGTGGTGCTGGAATTGCGTCTGCCCCGCGCTCTGGCGGCCCTGGCCGTAGGAGGGATGCTGGCCCTGGCGGGCACGCAAATGCAGGTCTTGTTGGGCAACCCCCTTGCCGATCCCTATATCCTGGGCACCTCCGGCGGCGCGGCAGTCGCCGCCCTCATTGCCATGCTGCTCGGTGCTGCCGGCCTGGTGATCAATCTCGCCGCGCTTGGCGGCGCCCTCGGCTCCATGCTGTTGGTTTTCGGCCTGGCGCACGGCTCCGGCGTTTGGTCCAGCCCCCGTCTGTTGTTGACCGGGGTCGTGGTCGCCGCGGGCTGGTCGGCGATCATCAGCTTTTTTCTCTCTATCGCACCCCAACACAATCTGCCGGGAATGTTGTTCTGGCTGATGGGTGATCTCAGCCATGTCTCCAGCCCCGAAACCGGCCTGTTTATCCTCTCCATCGCCTTGCTGCTGAGCCTGCCGATGGCGCGCAGTCTCAACCTGCTCGCCCGCGGCGAGCAGCAGGCGGCGGTGCTCGGAGTGGACGTTGCGCCGCTTCGGCTAAAGCTCTATTTGAGCGCCTCCCTGCTCACCGCCACGGCCGTTTCCATCGGCGGCAGCATCGGTTTTGTCGGCCTGGTGATCCCCCACCTTATGCGCCTGCTGATCGGCAGCGATCACCGCTGGCTCCTGCCGGCATCGGTACTCGGCGGCGGCGCTCTGCTGTTATTGGCCGATACACTGGCGCGAACCCTGTTCGCCCCCCAGCAGTTGCCGGTCGGCGTACTGACGGCTCTGGTCGGCGTGCCGCTGTTTCTTTTCCTGCTCCAGCGGAGCCAAAAGGGATGAGCCTGTTAAGCGCAAAAAATATCACCTTCGGCGTAAGTGGTCGCTTACTATGCAAGGAGTTGAATTTTCAAGTCGATACCGGGGAATGCTGGGGAGTGCTGGGGCCCAACGGCAGCGGAAAGACCACCCTGCTGCACACGCTGGCGGGACTGCGGCCACTGCAGAACGGGCAACTCTCCATCCTGGATACGCCGATGCAACAACTTGGTCGCCGTCGGATCGCCCGGCACATCGGACTCTTGCTGCAAGACAGCCATGACCCCTTCCCCGCCACCGTCTGGGAGACGGTGCTGAGCGGTCGCCATCCCCACCTCAAACGCTGGCAGACGGAAGGGGAAGAGGGAATGGAACTCGCGCAAAATGCCCTGGAGAGGATGCAACTTACCGGCATGGAGGGGCGACAGGTACAGACCCTTTCGGGAGGGGAGCGCCGCCGTCTGGCCTTTGCGACCCTGCTGACCCAGGCGCCCCCCCTTATGCTGCTGGATGAGCCGCTTAACCACCTGGATTTACGCCATCAGCAACTCCTGCTCCAAACCGTACAGGAACTTCGCACGACGGGACATGCGATCATCATGGTGCTGCACGACCCCAACCAGGCCGTGCGCTACTGTGATCGGGTGATGTTTCTCAAAGGAAACGGTGCCTGGAGCCTGGGGCCGGTCCGGGAGATGATGGATAGTGCAAGGCTAAGCGAACTGTATGGCTGTACGATCGACAGCGTGGAAGTGGATGGCCGCCGCTGGTTTCATTACCTCTGAGCCGAAGATGGGTCATCCTCAGCTTCAATCCAGCGTATAAGCTTTTCCCACTGCTGGCGGTCCTGATTGATTTTATAGCCCTGCCATTCATGGATGCCCAGCCCCTCCTCGGATGAGAGGACATAGTTTTGCGTATCCCTTAAAAAGGTGACGAAGGGGATGTTCAAGGTATTCAAAAAGCGCTGCAGGGATTGATAGACACGGGTTTTCTTGCGCACCCGGTTCGCCACCACGCCGACTCTTATCGAACGGGCCCGCACCTTCGCCACCAGCAACAAATCCCTGATAAAGTGCGAGGCGGCATGTATATCGATGGGTGAGGGCAACACCGGTACGATTATCGTATCCGACTCCCGCACCAGATCGATAAGAGGCATGCCGTGGATCCCCGCCGGGGCATCAAGGATGAGACGTTCTGTCTCCGCCGGCAGGCGCAATTGCCAACTACGGGTCGTGCCGGTAGTGGGTTTGCGGAACGCGGCCACACCATGAATGGAAAAGTAGTCCTCGTCACGCAAAGCCAACCACTGCATGCTCGAACCCTGTGGATCGTAGTCGAGCAGAGCTGTAGCCTGTTTGCGGGAGGCATAATAACTGGCAAGATTCGTGGCGATAGTCGTCTTACCACATCCACCCTTGGCATTGACTACCAGCACACGACGAATATGCTTGCTACGGGCCGCATTTGTTGCGACCAATCCATCCGCAAGATTATCGTTACCAGCGGCGTTTTGCATTTTTACCGGATGCATCACTATTCCCTGTTTCAGTTCAGGTAGACGCTACTTCCACTACAACTATAAGAATATAATAGAATATTATCACGAAATAGACACATGCGTATAATATCTGACAAATCAAAAAACCGCCTCCAGGCACATAACTCCCGTCCGGAGAAACACCTGGCAGCAGGGGTGCATGGAGTTTGAAGCATCCCGGGCTACGCTGCTCTGCTCTATGGCATCTCGTCCGTCAACCGACACTCCCGCATGATCTTGGCCGGAATCCAATCGTATCCACGACGCGGTTTTGATTTTTCGACGACACCTCAAGCGGCAGTCAAAGTCCGTACGTCGCGGCAAGATATCACACCGATGAGCCGACAGGCGGATAACCTTGACAGGAGAGAAGCGGCCAATTAGTGTTGTCGCTGTTTCAGGTGTTCCTTGGCGCTCCTGCGCCGCGGAATGAAACGGGAAGTCGGTGAGTCCCCCACCCCGGGACCCGGACAAGTCCGACGCTGCCCCCGCAACGGTAAGCGGTAAAAAGCTCAATCACACGGCCACTGTGTCAGCGACACGGGAAGGCGATTGAGCCGGAATTAAGATTCCAAACCGCAAGCCCGGAGACCGGCCTGAAGCAGACATGCCAGTACTGCGGTGGGCGGTATCCGGGTGCAAACGAACTCAATATCTCCGTTTACACTCCCTCTCCCTCCACCCTTACTGGTGCAACCTTGAACACTGCACGCGCGGGTGAGCGCAGAGGAAGACCATGCACAATAAAAAACGATTAATCGCCGCCGTCCTGGCCGGCGTCTCTACAGCGGCTCCGGCTGCCGAGCAAGAGGTAGCCCCTATCATCGTCACCGCGACACGCCATGCGATGAGCGACACCGACGCCCCCTATGCGTCCGAAGTTCATACCCGATCCGACATCAGCCAATCCGGCGCCCGCGGGCTGTACGACTACCTCGACCGCAACACCTCGCTGACCGTAATGCCAAGCTACGGCAACCCGTTTAGCCAGAAGCTCGATATGCGCGGTTTCGGTATCGGCAGCGGCTATCAGAACATCGTGGTTACCGTGGACGGACGTCGGCTCAACAATGTCGATATGGTTCCGCAGCTACTCGGCGCTATCCCGTTGGCGAGCATCGAACAGATCGAGATCACCAAAGGCAGCGGTTCGGTGATCTACGGCGATGGCGCCACAGCCGGCGCCATTCACATCCATACCCGAAAAGACACCGGCGTCTCGGCCAGTGTCAGCGCCGGCAATCACGGCGTTAGCAACACCTCAGTCAGCGCGGGATTGAACGAGGGCATTGCCGCTCTCAACATCTATGCCGAAAACTACCATCACGACGGCTTCAGCGACCGTGACATCAACAACCGTCGCGATGCGGCCAACAGCAATACCACCCATGCCGAATTGTCACTCTTCCCCACCGACATTCTGGAGCTTCGCCTGGGCGGCGGGCAAAGTCGCATCGACACCACCTACCGCGGCAGCCTGACCCAGGAGCAGTTCGAGGAAGACCCTGCGCAAAACGGCGGCGATGACTACACCAATCAGCTCTATAACGTCGATGAACTCAACGCCGGGCTTACCGCCGAAATCAATCCGTCGCTCAAACTGAGCTTTGACCATTTCAGCGAAGATAAACTCTCCGAATATTCATCGGGCTGGTCATCCGACTATGAAAACCGCTCCAACGAACTGGCCCTGAGCTATCAACAGGGCGCGCTAACTTTCAGCGGCGGCATTCAACGCTTTGCCGGCACCCGCTACGGACTCGACAACGAGACCGACAAGACCAACCGGGCCGCCTACCTACAGGGTGACTACGCTTTAGGAAAAACCACGGTCTCGCTTGGCGGGCGCCGCGCCGAAGTCGAATACCGCTACAATCCGGACACCGGCGACACGCTCGATGAGACCATTGACCTGAACGCTTACGATATCGGCGTCAACCATCGCTACAACAAACGTCTCAGCCTTTTCGCCAATTACAACAACGCCTTTCAGGCGCCGGATATCGATCGCTTCTTTACCACCGACTGGTTCACCATGACCACCAGCTTCAACGGCTTTATCGAACCGGCCCACAGCAAGACACTCAACATCGGCCTCAATCATGTAACGGCGCGTAACCGGATCAAACTGACCACCTTCTACAGCGAATTGACCGATGAGATCTACTACTACAAGACCGGACCGTGGAGCGGCCTTAACACCAATATCGACGAGTCCCACAAATACGGTCTTGAACTGCAGGCACGGCATCAGTTCAACCGTCGCTTCAGCACCTCGCTCAACTATGCCTACACCCGTGCCATTATCGACAGCGAGGACAGCGCGGACGGCGAATTTGACGGCAATGAACTGCCCGGCGTCTCCGCCCACACCGCCACCGTTTCACTCGACTATCAGCCAACTGAGCGCAGCCGTGTCGATCTCAGCCACACCTACCGCAGCGAAGCCTATGCGGCGGAGGACTTCGGTAACGATTTCGAGCAGAAACAGGCGGCCTACAACAGCACCGCCATCGGTTATCATTACCAGGTAGGAAAAATGGAGTTGTTCGCCAAGGTGGATAACCTCTTTGAAGAGGAGAACGGCGTGTGGGTCCGCGACGATGCCATCTATCCGGTCAACTTTACCCGCAACTGGCGTGTGGGTCTGAACGCAGAGTTCTAACAAAGGCCATGACCTTGACCGCCGGCCGCCCCATCAGCCCGACACCACAACGACTTCCACTGTTGTGGTTCGTGCTTGTCTCGCTGATCCTGCACGGGGCGGTGTTGACAGGATGGCCGGCGGCAAGGCCACTCACCGTTGGTGAGACCGCCACTGCCGACGAAAACATCACTCTGCAGGCGGTCTTGACCCGGCCTGAACCGATAGCGGAAAAAAAGACCGAACAACCTGTAGCGGCCGAACCCAAACCGAAGAGGCCGCACACAAAAGCTTCAGCACACCCCAAAGCCGACTCCCGTCCGAATAAAAGGGTTGCTGAAAAAACCGTCATAAGCACGAGGCAAAATCCCCCGGCAACGCCTCCCTCGCAAGACTCCCAAGCGGAGAAGTCAGCGACCGAAAAGGACGCACCGGATCAAAAAGGCGCCACCACCGAGCTGAGCGAGCCTGAACGCCATCGCCTGCTGGGCCGAATACGTCTTGCTCTTGCCGAACACTTCCGTTACCCCTTACAGGCCCGTCGTCTCGGCCGGCAGGGGGAGGTCGTACTTGCTTTCCGCCTTGAGTCCGACGGTCGCATTCTCGATGCCCGAATCGCCTCCAGTTCCGGCTATGGGGTACTGGACCGCGCCGCGCTTGAGGCGCTCGACAAGGTGAAAGGCATCAGGCACGAAGGGCATCGGAGCATTAATCTGCAACTCCCTGTTATCTACCGTCTGGAGGGCTAGTTACTGATATGGGACATCGACTATCCAAGATCTACACCCGCACCGGCGACAGCGGCACCACCGGCCTTGGCGACGGCAGCCGGGTGGAGAAAAACCATATCCGCGTGGAAGCCTTCGGCACGGTGGACGAGCTGAACAGCGCCATCGGCACGGTGCGCGCCGAACCTCTGCCCGAAGGTATGGATGAAGTCTTCAGCGCCATTCAGCACCGACTGTTCGATCTCGGCGGTGAACTTTCGGTCCCCGGCTATCAGGTGATCGAAAACAGCGATATCGAAGCGCTCGA
>JAWOIT010000161.1:0-7898 GCA_046484535.1 Pseudomonadota bacterium
AAGGCCGGGATCCAGACTCCTCATCCCGACAGCACCTACCGGATTCCGGCCTTCGCCGGAATGACGAAACCGATGAAAGTCAGTGCCATTCAGCGCTAAACCCTTTTCCTCAGTTGGCTGTCAGTCGCCCTTTTTCGACTTATTGATCGAGTCGATAGAGACCACCACATCCCCCTGCGGCTTCGGCTCGTCCTTGAAACGCGGGCGCATGTCCATGGGACGGCCCGCCGCCTCGGCCAATTCCTGCTCACGCTGACTGATCAGCACCAGGCAGTCACGCAGGCCATGGATGGTGTTCTCGGACAGGGGATGCTTCATACCCGGCTCGGTGGCGGTATCCTTAATCACCTCGGTCAGGGTGCGCTTGACCGCGCTCAATATGATCTCTTCTTTGGAATAGTCGCTATCACTCATCTCTCTCTCCTGGGGCAGGGACATGCCACCACGGGGTAGTCGGGCGGACGAGTTTACACCAGAACGGTAACCTCGCCCAAAACCGTTATACTGTGGGCGATTCTGACGGAGACAAGTCTATGAACGGTGTTTTCCTCGACCGCGAAAGTCTGGATCGCGGCGATCTGCGGCTCGATGAGCTCAAGGCCACCCTGTCCGACTGGCGGATGTACGACGCGACCGCCCCGCAGCAGACCGCCGAGCGTATCGCGGATGCCGAGGTGGTGATCAGCAACAAGGTGGTGCTGGACGAGGCGGCGCTTGCCGCCGCACCGAAACTCAGGCTCATCGCCGTGGCCGCCACCGGCACCGATAACGTCGACCTTCACGCCGCCGCCCGGCTCGGCATCAGTGTCTGTAATGTTCGCCGCTATGCCACCCCCTCGGTGGTGCAACATGTCTTCGCCCTGTTGCTCAACCTCAGCCGCCACCTGAACGACTACCAGCAGGCGGTGCGCCAGGGGCGCTGGCAGCAAAGCCGTCAGTTCTGCCTGCTCGACTACCCCATCCATGAGCTAAACGGCCGCAAGCTTGGCATCGTCGGCTACGGCGAGCTGGGCGAGGCGGTCGCCCGCACCGCCGGCCAGGCCTTCGCCATGGAGGTGCTATTGGCCCAGCGGCCGGGAGCCTCGGCTCAACCGGGACGCATCCCCCTGCCGGAGCTGTTGCCGCAGGTGGATGTTCTCAGCCTGCACTGCCCGCTTACCGAGGCCACCCGGGGACTTATCGGCGAGCCTGAGCTGGCCTTGATGAAGCCCGGTGCCATCCTCATCAATACCGCACGCGGCGGTATCGTCGATGAGCAGGCATTGGCAAACGCCCTGCGTGCAGGCAGACTGGGCGGCGCAGGTGTCGATGTGCTGGAGCGTGAACCGCCGGGCAGCGACAGCCCGCTGCTGGCCGGTGACATTCCCAATCTGATCGTGACACCGCATATCGCCTGGGCCGGCCTTGAGTCACGCCGGCGACTGACCGACCAGCTGGCCGAAAATATCCGCGCCTTCCTTGCCGGAAGGCCGCAGAATCTTGTGACACCCGACTGAACGAGGTAGTGATGTCCGATAATAACGCCCCCCACGCCCTGCTCTTTACCGCCCCCGGTTGCCCGCACTGCCCGGGGGTCAAGGCCGCCCTGGAAAAGCTCCGTGATGAGGGCGTGATCGCCGAGCTGGAGGTGGTCAGCATCGCCGAGCAGCAGGCGCGTGCCGCCGAAATGGGGGTGCGCAGCGTCCCCTGGCTCAAGCTGGGTGAGTTTGTCCTCACCGGCGCCCAGACCCCGCAACAACTGCGCGAGTGGGCGGAAAAAGCCGCCGGCACCGCCGATACGGGCGACTACCTGGAACACCTGCTGGCCAACGGCGAGCTGGCCGAGGCGGAGAGCCTGCTGCAAAAACAGCCCGATCACCTGCCCGCCCTGCTGGCGCTGCTGGAAAAGCCCGATGCACCGATCCAGGTGCGCCTCGGCGTCAGCGCCGTTATCGAAGGGATGGAGGGGAGCGCAGCGCTGAAAAAGCTGCTGCCGGAGCTTAGCAAAATGAGCGAACATCCGGATCATCAGCTGCGCAGCGACGCCTGCCACTTTCTCGGCCTCAGCCACAGCAGTGAGGCCGAAGCGCCGCTTCGCCGACGCCTGGAGGATGAAAACGAAGAGGTGCGCGAGATCGCCGCCGAGTCACTCGAACTACTGAACGAGGATGTCGGCTAAGGGCTTGAAGTTTCGCCCGAACAACCAAATTTAAGGCCCAGTGCCACTGAATTCATGACACCAAGCAGACCAACCCAATGACCAGTACAGCAGAACAACTGCAGGCGCTCCTGCACAAATTCGACAAATCGACCATCCCCGAGATCGAAAAGGCCGCCGAGGCGGGTGACGCCGAGGCCCAGTTCAAGCTCGGCGCCCTCTACGCCAACGGCAAAGGGGTCAAACAGGACAGTAAGGCCGCCGCCCAGTGGCTGCGCAAATCGGCCAAACAGGGCATGGCCCCGGCCCAGACCCTGCTCGGCTGGTGCTACGCCGGCGGTAACGGCGTCAGCCGGAACCCGGGCGAGGCGATCGAGTGGTACAGCAAGGCCGCCGAACAGGGCGACACCGACGCCATGAGCTCCCTGGCCGATCTCTACCTCGAGGGCTGGCCCGGCATCGAGCGGAACATCAAACAGGCCCTCAACTGGTACGAAAAGGCCGCCAATCTGGGCCACCCCAAGGCCCAGTACCAACTGGGCAAGCTGCTGTCCGAGGGCAAGCTGGTGCAGCAGAACGACGAGGCCGCCTTTCAGTGGCTGACCCTGGCGATCATGAGCGACAGCGAGGCGGCCCGGCAGGAGCTGGCCATGCTCACCGCGCGTCTCGACGGCGATACCCTGCAGCGCTATAAGGATAATATGCTCGCAGTGATGCAGATGCCCCACTAACCGACCTCATCAGGACAGCGGCAATGGACGAAAAAGAGTTCAAAAAGACCTATCGGGACGTTAACGGGGCCCCCTGCGTTTTCGCCAAGGCGATCCTGCGCCGCTGCGCCCGCTGCTCACGCTCGCAGAAACTCTTTATCGCCGAACGCGAAGCGGTCGCCTGCAAATCCCCCGGCGCCCGCCAACGCTGTGCCGAAGTGCTGGAGGTGCTGCACAACAAGGCGATCTTCGCCCTGCGCCTGCCCCACCCCGAGGTGGTTCTGCCCCACGGCAAGGAGCTCAAGGTCCAGTGCGGCGGCATGATCGGCCTGCAACAGGCACTGCTCGATGCGGAACAACCGGCCGAAGTGGTGGAGGACATCCATGACCTGTTGGAGGAGGCCGTCGACGACTACGGTGATGTGGAGTCGCTGCCCTATGGCGAGGTGGTCCGAGGCATCACCGGTTTCAAACCGCGTGGCAAGTGACCGCTCCGGCGACGGCTGTCCACAGCCGATTTACTCTCTTTAACCTCGTGAAATTGCAGCGCTCTTCCGTGAGTCAGGCAACTTCAACTCAGCCGTTACGGCAGAGAACCGCCAGCGAAGACTTGTCCCGAACCCCCAGTTTTTGGTAGATGCCCTGCAAATACTTACGCACGGTATGGGGAGAAATTCCCAGGGTCTCTGACACCTCCTTGTTCGACAAGCCCCGGCCATAGTAGTAGGCGATCTCACGCTCTCGGGGAGTGAGCTTGTCGAATGGCGGGCACGCTTCGGCGCGGGCGATAAAACGATCTCCCAACGGCATGAACGAAAATTGCACATGCCGCCCGGAATAGGTCCCCTTTATGAAATCCCCCCCGGACAGCGGCAACTTGCGACGGGCGTCAGCCCCCCACTCCTGCGCGACCAGATCGGTGAACGGGGCAATCGCGCTGTGGACAATACCGCGCCAGTCTATGATCGCCACTCCACCCGCCTGCTTCTTACGCTGCAGCGCAAACTGCTCATTATGTCGTGCAGCAAGGAAGAGGTGGCGCGTCAGCATGCTCTTGAAGCGACGCTGCCGGTCAGTGAACAACACACGCTCATTGTCGCGACAGAGGGTGATAAAAATGTGCAGTCCCGTCTGTTCCTCCACCTCCATCGTGGAGAGCATCTGCACCGCATCGTAACGTCGCCAGTGTTCGTTGTAGGCGCGAGTCTCCAATGCGGGGGCCGGGAGATCGGCAAGCGCCCAGGTGCGGCCGGTATTGCCAATCACCAGATTGGCAAAGGGATCTTCGTGTTTAACCGGCTCCCAAGTATCAAACAGGCGCTGATCCTGATCGAGGATGGTCGCGGTGTGCACATGTCGTTCGACACCGTCGCCGGCCCCCCAAATGGCAAAGTCGAAATCAAGCATCCAACGCAGTTGCTGCAGCGTCTGACGCTGAAAATCCAGCGGTTCAAGTTCTCGGCTTGACGAGTGAACCTGAAGAAGAAATTCGTTGTACTTCTCATCAATCTGCATTGTCCCCCCACCCCGCTCTTCGGCGCGGAGCTGCGCCACGGGCCATGCAAGAGATTACCCTACTGCACATAATTTCACTACTTAAAGTAAGTGAATAGATGCCTTAACGTTCCCCAATAACGTAATGACGGACTCTCAAAGCACACCGGCCAGCCAGAGCCGCAGCCTCAGCCCCCAGCCGGTGGTATACCCCCGGGTGACGAACTTCACCTCACCGTTCGGATCCAATACAAACGTCGCCGGCACAGCACTGACCCCATAACGCTTTGCCAGAACGCCATTCGGATCATTGACCACCGGATAGTCCACGCCCTGATCCTTAAGGTAGGCGATAACCTCATCCGGCTTACCCGACTGCATGGCCACACTGATGAAGGGATAGTCATCGGCTAGCGCAGCGATGGTACCCTGCTCCAGTTCGCAAACCGGACACCAGGTCGCCCAAAAATGCACCACCGCGGGCCGCCCCCTCAGAGAACGCAGATCGAAGGCCTCCCCTGTAATCGTCTCGGCGGTGAACAGCGGCGCCCTGCCGCCGGCCGCATCGCGGGTTAGCCAGGCCTCCAGCGCCATCAGGAGCAGAAAGATGACGACCAGTTCCAGCAGCAGGCGGGGAAGTTTTTTCTTGAATCGGTCAATTCGGCTATTCATCCGCTCATTGTACCCCCTTGTCGGTGACCGCGCCGCATGCACTTCATCAGCGGAAACAGTAGACTGGAGCC
The DNA here is from genome assembly GCA_046484535.1 of Pseudomonadota bacterium. Lineage (GTDB taxonomy): Bacteria > Pseudomonadota > Gammaproteobacteria > Thiohalomonadales > Thiohalomonadaceae > JAPHTQ01. The sequence goes on from JAWOIT010000161.1 coordinate 5,085, forward strand.
ATGGAACTGTTTGAACGACTTGCTGTAGCTTTGGCCATCGGCCTGCTCATCGGCATTGAGCGGGGCTGGCATATGCGTATGGCCGGCGAGGGGCGGCGCATCGCCGGCCTGCGCACCTTTGGCCTCATCAGCCTGCTGGGGGCGATTTGGAGTCTGCTGGCCGATGAGTTGGGCGAGATCCTGCTGGCGGCAGGGTTTATCGCCTTCTCGGCACTGCTGGTGGTGGCCCATCTGGAAGAGGCCCGAGAAGACAAGGACTACGGCATTACCACACCGGTGGCGGCGCTGCTCACCTTCGCCCTCGGCGCCATGGCCGCGCGCGGGCACCTTGCGGTGGCCGGCGCCACCGCGGTGGTTACCGCCACCCTGCTCGGTCTCAAACCCGTCTTGCACCGCTGGCTGGAACAGATGAAACAGCGGGAGCTCTACGCCATCTTCAAGATGCTGCTCATATCGGTGGTATTGCTGCCCATCCTGCCTAACCAGGGATTCGGCCCGTGGCAGGCGCTCAATCCGTTCGAGATCTGGTTGATGGTGGTCCTCATCGCCGGGATCTCCTTCGCCGGTTACTTCGCCATCAAGATCGTCGGCAGCCGGCGCGGGCTGGTACTGACCGGCCTGTTCGGCGGGCTGGCCTCCTCCACCGCCGTAACACTCAGTTTCGCCAAACTGGGGCGCTCCAATGCCGGCGCCCACTCGCTGCTGGCCGCCGGGGTCATTCTCGCCGCCGGCACCATGTTCCCGCGCATGTTGCTCGAGGTGTCCGTGATCAACCCGCAACTGCTGCCGGAACTGACCATGCCCCTACTGTCGATGATGCTGGTCAGTTACCTCGTCGTACCATTACTCATATTCTCCCGCGGCGGTAACGGCTCCGCCCGTACCGTGGCGGTCAACAACCCTTTCGAGCTTCTGCCTGCGATCAAGTTCGCCATGTTGCTGGTGGCGGTTCTGCTGCTGGCCGAATTCTTCCGGGAACGGTTCGGTAACGCCGGGCTCTATGCGGTGGCGGCCATTTCCGGCATCACCGATGTGGATGCGATCACCCTCTCCATCTCACGCATGGCGCGCGGCGAGGTCTCGGCCGATGTAGCCACCCGAGCCATCGTTATCGCCGCCAGTGTCAATACGCTGGTCAAGGGACTGCTGGTTACGGTGATATGCGGACGGGAAATGGCCTGGAAGGTCATGCTTACCTTCAGCGCCGCCATCATAACGGGGGCGGCGGTGACCCTACTGACGATGATGTGATGAGAATGTCGGAGAAAAAAACCACCGAGGTCGCCGTGCTGATGCCGTTCTACAATGCGGCCGCTACACTGGGCGAGACCCTGGACACCATCCAGGCGCAGACACTCAGCGATTTCACCCTAATCGCGGTGGATGACGGCTCGACCGATAACTCCGCCACGATTGTCAAAGCGCGGATGCAAACCGACCCGCGCATCCGACTACTGCAGCCCGGGCACCAGGGTGTGGTGGGGGCCATGAACAGCGCCCTGGCCCATTGCGACAGCCCGATTGTCGCGCGTATGGACGCGGACGATCTGATGGAGCCGCAGCGACTGGAGCTGCAGCACCGCTATCTGCAACAGCACCCGGATATCGACCTGGTGGGAAGCCGCGTCCGCCTCTTTCCCGAGGAGATCATCCTGGATGGTTTTCATGAATACATCCGCTGGCAGAACAGCTGCCTGTCGGCCCGGGCGATCGCCGATAACATCTATGTGGAACTGCCCATCGCCCACCCATCGGTGATGTTCCGCCGCCAGGCGGTCATCGACGCCGGCGGCTACCGCGATGGGGATTTTCCCGAGGACTATGAACTACTGCTTCGACTGCATGAGCGCGGACACCGTATGGCCAAACTGCCGGAAACCCTGTTGCACTGGCGCGACAGCGGCGAACGCCTCACCCGTACCGACGGGCGTTATCGCCGCGAGGCCTTCGATCACATACGCGCCCATTACCTCTCCCGTGATCAGCGCCTGCACCAGGGACGGACGCTGGCGTTTTGGGGGGCGGGCCGAAACACCCGCAAACGGGTGAAGCACCTGCTTGAACATGGCTTCCGACCCGGCGCCTGGATCGACATCGATCCGAACAAAATCGGCAATATCATCGCCGGAGCCCCCGTGGTGGCGTCCGGATGGCTGGCGCAGGAAGAGAAACCCTTTGTACTCAGTTACGTCAACAACCACGGGGCACGGGAGTTGATCGCCGCCGACCTGCAGGCGATGGGTTATCTCCCGGGCGATGATTACCTGATGGTCGGTTAACCCTTTATCCGCTCTTGTTATCCGCTATTGCCGAATCTCGTCTTAATTTTTCAGAGATCGAAAAAAATGGAAACAGAATTATTCGTGTTGCATGGATGCCTGGAACCTGACTACGTCTTTCGGTAAATAGTTAGAAAGGCTTGGAGTGCGCCAACCACAGCATCACGGAAAACACCAACAGTGCCGCAATCCAGGCCGTTAGCCGCTGTAACCGTGAAAAACGGCCCCGGTGCAGGGCGATGAAACCCAGACCGATATAGACAAGCAGGAGCACCAATTTCAGCTGCAGCCATCCCGCCACAGCCAATGACCACGGGCCGGTCCACAACAACACAAGGCCGAACAAAAACAGCAAGGTGTCATTGATATGGGGAATACGCCTCGTCAACGGATGTTTCAGCAGAGGCGAACCTCGCAGCATCAGAATGCCACGCAGAATAAAGCCGCTCAACGACAGCAGCGCAAATCCAATGTGCAGTAACTTTATTGCCGGGTAATAGTTTTGCATCGGCCTTATACAATTTTTATTAGAAAA
>JAWOIT010000078.1:0-24819 GCA_046484535.1 Pseudomonadota bacterium
GGCTTTATGCTCAGTGGCCACAGCGTTCAGGTCGACCCCCTCGGCCATCCTCACCGCCTTGATATAAGGACGGGAAAAACCTTGGCAATAATCCGCCTCCTCGTCACCATGAAACTGCAGCAGATCAAGCGGCACCCTCTCCAAGACCGCCTCCACCTCTGGGGCATCGGCGTTGACGAACAGCCCCACGGTGGTAATAAAGGGGGGCAGCGCGGCATGGATCGCGGCCGCCTGCTCAGCCGTCACCGCGCGCGGACTTTTGGCATAAAATACGAGGCCGATGGCATCGGCCCCCGCAGCGGCGGCCGCCAGTGCATCCTCGGTGCGGGTGATGCCGCAAATCTTGGCGCGTGTGCGTCGTTTCGCGATCGTATTCATGGAACCCTTCAGATTACCAGACCGCCGATACGGGGGAAAGTTGCGGAATACCGAACTGTTCCGGATAACCCACTTGGGTCAGATAAAGCCCTGAGGGGTGTGCCGTCACCCCGCCGAGTGTCCGATCCCTGGCCTCCAGCACCTCACGGCTCCACTCTACCGGCCTCTCCCCCTCTCCAATCGTCATCAAAACGCCGGCGATATTGCGCACCATATGATGCAAAAAGGCATTCGCCTCCACATCAATGAAGATAAACGGCCCCTGCCGGGTCACCTCCAGTCGGTGCAGGGTACGCACCGGGCTCTTGGCCTGGCAGGCGACCGCACGGTAGGAGGAAAAGTCATGCTCGCCAAGCAACAGGGTGCCGGCCTGCTGCATTCGACCGATATCCAGTTCGCGATAGTGCCAGGTCACCCGGCCTGCGAGGAAGGTGGGTCGCACATCGCGAGTGAAGATCACATAACGATAGGCGCGACGATTGGCCGAAAAGCGGGCATGAAACTCATCGCTCACCGGTCTGGCCCAGAGCAGCACGACATCCTTGGGTAGATTGGCGTTGGCGCCGAAGACCCAGGCCCGTTCATCGCGCTGCGCATCGGTATCAAAATGAATCACTTGCGCGGTGGCGTGGACACCCGCATCGGTCCGACCGGCACAGTTCACTCTGACATCATGATTGGCTACCTTGCCCAGTGCCGCCTCGACCTCTCCCTGCACTGTACGCACCGCATCCATCTGCAACTGCCAGCCGCAGAAGTTACTGCCGTCGTATTCGATACCCGCTGCAATCCGCATTCACGTCACACTCGCTTGAAAACAAAACCCCGCAGCGGCGATGCCGGTGCGGGGTCCGATGTTACACCATCCGGTGTTCGCATGATTATACCTTGCTGAGCAACTCCTGCGCCTGCTGCTTCTGCTCGTCGTTACCGCCCTCTACAACCTCTTCGAGCATACCGCGAGCACCTTCGTTGTCCCCCATCTCAATGTAGGCCTGAGCAAGATCCAGCTTGGTGGTCATTTCCTCACTGTCACTCAGAACACCCTCTTCATCCAAATCACCGAAGTCATCCAGTTCATCAACACTATCCAGATCACCCATATCAAGTGTTTCGGAGTCGGTCGAAGAACCGGCCTCTGTTCCGCTCGCTGTTTCCGTCTCCTCACCGGAGTCAAATTCCAGGTCGCCGAAATCGAAATCGCCAAGGTCCAGAGAGTCATCATCGGACTTCGCATCTTCATCGTTGTCCAAATCAAACGACCCCGGTTCTTCCTCAGCCGATTGGTCTTCGGTTCCAACCTCAAAATCACCAAAATCGATGTCTGCTAATTCATCACCCGCAGAATCCGAGGATTTCTCCTCTTCCGGCTCCTCTGTCTCTAATCCACTGAAATCAAACTCGAGGTCGGAACTTTCTTCTGTTGTTTCAACAGCATCTACGGATTCATTTTCCTGCAGAGTATCTTCAGCATCGTCTCCCAGGTCGATATCAAAATCCAGATCGGCTAAATCATCTGTCGGCTCATCTAAAGACTTGTCTTGCTCAGCAGGCTTTTTCTCTTCATCGAGATCTAACTCCATACCCAGGTCAAGGCTGTCGTCGCCTTCCTCGGTTTGAGTTTCCGATTCAGAGGTAAGTTCGTCCAGGTCGAGCCCGATATCCAACACATCATCCGCCTGCGGTGCTGACTGTTGCGCCGAAGACGGGGCCGGCGTACTCGTACCACCGAACATTGGATTTTCCGGAATCAACTCCTGACCCATGGGAGCGATCTTATTCCAGAGCTCATCATTGCCCTTGACCTTGTCGCCGGACTGCTCAATAAGCCCCTCGAACTGCGCTTTATCACCGGCGTTGTAATAGACCTCCAGCAATTTGGCGATGATGTCCGGCCTGTCCGAATTACTCTCCAGCGCCTTTTTCAACACTTCTTCGGCCTGCTGATTTCGGCCATAAGCCATAAACACATCGGCTTCGGTTAACGGGTCTACTTCACCTTCATCAGTGGTGATAGCACCGCCGCCCATTCCGCTGATAGCCAAATCGCTCAGGAATGAGGTCTCACTGTCGAGCTCCTCAGAAGAGGCATTCAGCATTGATGAACTACCACCGGAAAGGATGCTTTCCTGAAATCCGCCACCTTTACTTCTGCGGCGGACCAGCAATAGAGCGAGAATGAGCAAGAGTACGGTTGTTCCCCCACCGGCGGCCAACATCATCGGGTCTTTCATCAGCATGTCGACATAGTCCATTAGTGACGAAGACTGATTGGACTGTGCGGCAGGCTGCGGTTCCGGCTTGGCGGGCTTTGCCGACGATTGTGAAGAACCGGCTTTCTGTTCATTGTCGGCAGCCGGCTTCTCGGGCGTTACAGCCCCCTTCTCCCGGGGCTGCTCCATTGCGCCCTCTGCAGCTTCGGCTTCTTCAGCCGCCGTCTCTTCTCCCTCTTCGGTGGACTGTGCGTCAGAAGCCTCTTGCGCTTCCGGTATGACCGGCTCTTCCCCGCCATCGCCATCCGAAGCAGGCATTTCACCATTGGTGTCGGCCTGTGTCTCGGTTTCAGAGACAGCCGATGCAGATTCACCTTCGGCCTCTTCTTCCTGCTCTTCTGTCGGCGTCAGTGGTTCTTCTGCTTGCGACGCCCCTTGTCCTCGCTTAGCGAGCTGGTCCTGCAGTGTTTTAAGGTCTTCATTCTTCAGCGCCAGCAAACTCTTCATATCCTGCAGTTGCTTTTCAAGCTCCGCAACGCGGCCCTGCAGCGCATCCTTTTCCATTTGTTGTGCCGCAGAGTTTTCCAGTGCCAACATCAGCTCTTCATCGGCGTCACCACCGGCCGCTTCACCTTCCGCTGCACTTCCGGCTTCACGAGCTTCATCGTCTGGAGCCACCAGTTTCAATTTCGGCTCTGCTTTCGAGGCGCCGGCTGCGCCGGCGTTAGCACCGGCACCTGTAGCGGGCTGCCGTTCCTCTGCTTTTTCGGCAATAGCCGCCCTGTAGTCCTGCCACTCACGCGTCTGACTGGCAACCTGGCGGGCGGCTTCCGCTTTACTCATCGCGGTGAGCAGCGCGGGATCATCGATACGCAGCACATATCCCTTCTTCAACAGGTTGATGTTGTTGTTGATAAACGCGTCAGGATTGGCCCTTTGCAGCGCCATCATCATTTGGTGAACGGAGATATTCCGATTGGGACGCATCTTCAATGCGATTTCCCAAAGGGTGTCGTTGGCCTTGACGGCCCCATAATTAAGGCTGCGGGCCGGAGCGGTTTTTTCTTGGGACGGCTTTTTAACATCTACCACCGGTTCAGGTTCGGGGGCGGGAGCCTGGGCAGCCGCACCGGGAATCGCACTCGGCGGTGGAACGAACTGCTCTTCCTTATCGGCGCCCGCAACTGCCTGTGTCTCTTCGGCGGCAGGGGCGGGTTTAGCGGCTGGTGTAGACTCAACCACAGGCCCGGCTTCAGCAGTTGACGGCGAAGTCACCGCAGGCGCCTCCGCCTGATAACTCACAGGTGGATCCAGCAGCAGGGTGTATTCCCGCATAACCTTCCCGGTAGGCCACTCGACCTCCACCAGGAAATCAAGAAAAGGTTCACGGATCGTATCCCGGGAGGTGACCTTGACATAGAAAGCACCGTTATCTCTACGCAACACCTCAAAGTTGACCATCATCAGTACTGCGGGGCGCTGTAGACCGACCTTGGAAAACGTCTCGGCAGAAGCCAACGAGACTTCAATGTCATCCGCTTCGGCAGGATCCACAGAGAGTAATTCGATCTCGGCGTCGAGGGTTTGATTCAATGCAGAATGCAGTTTTATCTCACCCAACCCCAAGGCGAGTGCGGCGGCAGGTGCCATCAATGAAAGAGTCAGCAGGGTTTTTACCAGCTTCCGCACTATCCTTACTCCCCAATAATCAGAACAATCTTCTATTCGCCGAGACACGTCTTTTTCCACTTTGTTCGCGCAGTTGTACGCCAAAGCTACCAATGAACTTTAGTTAATGCAACTAACTCCGGCTCTCATATAGCATTTTTCCACTATCTCGGCAATCTGTAATGCGTTTAGAGCGGCCCCTTTTCGACTGTTATCGGCCGTGGCCCAAAGGTTTAACCCAGTAGCTCGCTCAGGAACTTCACGCAGACGGCCGACATAGATGGCGTCTTGGTTGACTGCATCAAGGGCCGGGTTCGGCGCTTTATCGCCACCTATCGGCTCGATTCCAGGGGGCTCCCTCAGGATTGTCGGAGTCTCTCGCGCAATGAAGGATGTTGTTGCCTACAGATGCACCGCCAAGCTGTGGCCGAAAAACACCGGCACCTGAACAGCGGTCGGATTAATATTTATATCAGGATCACCCGGCACTTTCCGTGCCCGGGTTACCATTTCCAGCTCCCCTTCGCTTTAACCGCTCTCTAGGATCTTCCCGACCTGAGGAATGACGTTGAAGGCGATGCGCTGTGGAAAAACGCGATGAGATACATCCTGCATGTTCAGCAACGAAACCACCTGGCCGGTGCGTTCATCCACCCCGGCCTTGCCACACCCGGATACAGCATCATAACTGACCACACCGGCGCGCAGGATATCCGCTGCATCGTGCAGGGGTTTGATCACGGCGAGGAGGAATGCAGCGTTACTGCTCGAGCAGAATACGCAGCATGCGGCGCAACGGCTCCGCGGCTCCCCAAAGCAGCTGATCGCCCACGGTAAAGGCCGAGAGATAGTCATTGCCCATCGCCAGCTTGCGCATGCGTCCGACCGGGATGTTCAGGGTGCCGGTGACGGCCGCCGGGGTCAGCTCGTTCATGGTGGCCTCTTTCTCGTTCGGTACCACCCGCGCCCACTCGTTGTGGCCGGCGATAATGTCACTGATCTCATCCAGCGGCGCATCCTTGGTCAGCTTGATGGTCAGCGCCTGACTGTGAGAGCGCATGGCGCCGATACGCACGCAGATGCCGTCGATGGGGATCGGATTGTCGGAGCGGCCGAGGATCTTGTTGCTCTCCACCTGCGCCTTCCACTCCTCCTTGGACTGACCGGATTCGAGCTCGGCATCGAGCCATGGAATGAGAGAACCTGCGAGCGGCACCCCCCATTGATCCTTGGGGTAGTCATCGGAACGAAGATAATCGGTCACTTTCCTGTCGATCTCGAGGATCGCCGAAGAGGGATCATCGAGCTGCTCATTCACACTGCCGTGGATACCGCCCATCTGCTGGATCAGCTCACGCATATTCTGTGCGCCGGCACCGGAGGCGGCCTGGTAGGTCATCGGCGAGATCCACTCGATGAGTCCCTTCTCGAACAGACCACCCAGTCCCAGCATCATCAGCGAGACGGTGCAGTTGCCGCCGACGTAGGTCTTAATGCCCTTGGCCAGACCCTCCTCAATGACGTTCTTGTTCACCGGGTCGAGCACGATGATCGACTCATCGACCATACGCAGGGTGGAGGCCGCATCGATCCAGTAACCGTCCCAGCCCGCCTTGCGCAGCGCGGGATAGACCTCCTCGGTATAACCGCCGCCCTGGCAGGTAATGATCACATCCATCGCCTTCAACTCGTCGATGCTCTTGGCATCCTTCAGCGGCGGTACATCCTTGCCTACGTCCGGACCGGGCTGTCCGGTCTGGGAAGTGGTGAAGAAAACCGGCTCGAAATCGGCGAAATCTTTCTCGTCGCGCATACGCTGCATCAGCACAGAGCCGACCATGCCACGCCAACCTACAAGACCTACACGTTTCATAAAACCTCCTAAAACAAGTTAAACGCAAAGGCGCAAAGACGCAGAGGGCGCAAAGGAAAATAAAATCAAAACAACCTTGCTGCCTTCGCTCACCTGATTCACTCGATAAACCTTCTCTGGTTTCTCATAAGACCACACAAGCACACGCATATGACAACAAAAACTTTGCGTCCTTTGCGTCTTTGCGCCTTTGCGTTGAGTTCTTTTACCCTTTCAATTCAGCAACCACGGCGTCACCCATGCCGCTGCAGCTCACTTCGGTGCCGCCTGCAGTCATGATATCGACGGTACGGATACCCTTGGCCAGCACCGCCTTCACCGCCTCCTCGATGCGCTTGGCGTTGGCCTCGTCACCGAAGGTATAGCGCAGCATCATCGCCACGGACAGGATAGTAGCCAGCGGGTTGGCCTTGTCCTGTCCGGCAATATCCGGGGCGGAGCCGTGGATCGGCTCGTACATCCCCTTGTTGTTCTCATCCAGCGAGGCCGAGGGCAGCATGCCGATGGAGCCGGAGAGCATGGAGGCCTGATCCGAGAGGATGTCGCCGAAGATATTGCCGGTGACGATCACATCGAACTGCTTGGGCCACTTCACCAGCTGCATCGCCGCATTGTCAACGTACATATGGGTCAGCTCGACCTCCGGGTAGTCCTTCGCGACTTCGAGCACCACCTCTTTCCACAGCTCGGAGCACTCCAGCACGTTGGCCTTTTCAACAGAACAGAGACGCTTATCGCGCTTCATCGCAATATCGAAGGCGACTCGGGCAACGCGGCGCACCTCGGACTCAGAATAGAGCATAGTATTGAAACCGACACGCTCGGGTTTGCCATCCGGACCGGGACGCTCCTCGATGCCGCGCGGCTCACCGAAATAGACATCCCCGGTCAGCTCACGGACGATCATGATGTCAAGACCCGCAACCACTTCCGGCTTGAGGCTGGAGGACTCGGCCAGCTCCTCATAGAGCAGCGCCGGGCGCAGATTGGCGAACAGGTTTAGTTCCTTGCGAATACGCAGCAGGCCGCGCTCCGGGCGCAGCGGACGTTCCAGCTTGTCGTACTCAGGACCACCGACGGCACCCAGGAGTACTGCGTCAGATTTGCGCGCCAACTCCAGGGTGGCATCCGGCAACGGATCACCCGCGACGTCATAACCGGCACCCCCGATGGCGCCCTCTTCCATCTCGATATCCAGGCCGTCGGCCTTGAGCACATCCAGCACCTTCACCGCCTGGGCCACAATCTCCGGCCCAATCCCATCACCCGGCAGTACAGCAATCTTCTTAGTCATTAGATTTACTCCAAAATTTTATTGCCACAGAGATCACAGAGAACACGGAGGTTAAAGGAACACTGTTCTGCATTTCTCAGTGATCTCTGTGCCCTCTGTGGCTAAAGATCAATTAAACAACCACGGGGCTTCGTTCTTGCGCCGCTCTTCGTAGGCCTTGATGTCGTCGACGTGCTGCAGGGTCAGGCCGATGTCATCGAGGCCGTTAATCAGGCAGTGTTTGCGGAACGGATCGACATCGAATTTGATCTCCTCACCGCTCGGGGTGGTGATGGTCTGCGTCTCGAGATCCACGGTCAGCTTGTAGCCCTCGCTCGCCGCGACCTCTTTGAACAGCTGATCCACCTTTTTCTCATCCAGCACGATAGGCAGAATGCCGTTTTTGAAACAGTTGTTGAAGAAGATATCGGCAAAGCTCGGCGCGATGATCACCCTAAAACCATAATCGAGCAGCGCCCACGGCGCATGTTCGCGTGAGGAGCCGCAACCGAAGTTCTCGCGCGCCAGAAGGATGTTGGCGCCCTGGTAGCGATCCTGATTGAGCACGAAGTCGGGATTGAGCGGACGCTTGCTGTTGTCCATGCCCGGCTCGCCGTGATCCAGATAGCGCCACTCGTCGAAGGCGTTGGGTCCGAAACCGGTGCGCTTGATCGACTTCAAAAACTGCTTGGGAATGATGGCGTCGGTGTCCACATTGGAACGGTCCAAAGGCGCCACAATCGCCGTCAACTTTTCAAATTTTTCCATTTTAAAAACCCCTTCTAGCCACAGAGGTCACAGAGGACACGGAGACTCAAAATTATCCTTTACTCAGTGAGCTCTGTGCTCTCTGTGGCAAAAATCAATTCAATTCACGCACATCGGTGAAGTGGCCCTTGACCGCCGCGGCGGCGGCCATCGCCGGGCTGACCAGGTGGGTGCGGCCACCCTTGCCCTGACGCCCCTCGAAGTTGCGGTTCGAGGTGGAGGCGCAGCGCTCACCCGGCTCGAGGCGGTCGGCGTTCATCGCCAGGCACATGGAGCAGCCCGGTTCGCGCCATTCGAAGCCGGCCTTGATGAAGATCTTGTCGAGCCCCTCCTCCTCGGCCTGTTTTTTCACCAGACCGGAGCCGGGGACCACCAGCGCCTGTTTCACGGTGGAGGCCACCTTGCGGCCCTTTGCCACGGCGGCCGCCTCACGCAAATCCTCGATACGGGAGTTGGTGCAGGAGCCGATAAAGACCACACCCACCGGAATGTCGCTGATCGGCATACCCGCATCGAGCCCCATGTATTCCAGTGCGCGGCGCATACCGTCGGCCTTGACCTTGTCCGCCTCGGTTTCCGGATTAGGTACTCTTTCACTGACACCCACCACCATCTCCGGGGAGGTACCCCAGGTCACCTGCGGCTCGATGCAGGCGGCATCAAGAATCACTTCTTTGTCGAACACGGCATCTTCATCGGATTTGAGATCGCGCCAGGCCTCGACCGCGCGCTCCCACAGCTCACCCTTGGGGGCGAAGGGCTTGTCTTTGAAATAGTCGACGGTCTTTTCGTCCACCGCCACCATACCGGCGCGGGCGCCGGCCTCGATGGCCATGTTGCAGACGGTCATGCGCCCCTCGACAGAGAGGTCGCGGATCGCCTCGCCGGCGAACTCGATGGCATGACCGGTGCCGCCGGCGGTGCCGATCTTGCCGATAATCGCCAGCACGATGTCCTTGGCGGTGACGCCGGGACCGACGTGGCCCTGCACCGTCACGCGCATGTTCTTCATCTTCTTCTGCACCAGGGTCTGGGTGGCGAGCACATGCTCCACCTCGGAGGTGCCGATACCATGGGCCAGGGCACCGAAGGCGCCATGGGTGGAGGTGTGGGAGTCGCCGCAGACCACGGTCATGCCCGGCAGGGTCGCCCCCTCCTCCGGTCCGACCACGTGCACAATACCCTGACGCACATCGTTCATCGGGAAGTAGGTCAGGCCGAACTCCTTAACGTTACTATCCAGCGTCGACACCTGGGTGCGGGCGATGGGGTCTTCGATCCCCTCGATACCGCCGCTCTGACCGGTGGTCGGGACATTGTGGTCCGGGGTAGCCACCACGGAGTTGGTTCGCCAGGGCTTGCGACCGGCCAGGCGCAGCCCTTCGAAGGCCTGGGGCGAGGTTACCTCGTGCACCAGATGGCGGTCGATATATAACAATGCGGTGCCATCCTCTTCGGTGCGCACCACATGGGCATCCCACAATTTGTCGTACAGGGTCTTGCCGGCCATCGTTTATTTCTCCGTCAAGGCGGGTTAATTACAGTGCAGATAGATTAACCGCGGGCGCGACATTACACAAATTCATATTTTTCATATATTCTATTCCTATTTGGAATAGATAATGGATATCACCGCCCTGCAGGCCTTTACCGCCGTCGCCGACTCCGCCTCCTTCTCCCAGGCGGCGGAACGGCTCTTTATCACCCAACCGGCGGTGAGCAAGCGCATCGCCACGCTTGAGCAGGAACTGGACAGCCCCCTTTTCGACCGTATCGGCCGTCAGGTGGTGCTGACCGAGGCGGGAAAGGCGCTGTTGCCCCATGCCCGGCGTATCCTCGATGAGGTGGAGAGCAGCCGCCGTGCGATCACCGATCTCTCGGGCCGCATCGCAGGACGGCTCAGCCTCGGCACCAGCCACCATATCGGCCTGCACCGCCTGCCACCCCTGTTGCGCGAACTCAGACGCCGCTACCCGGAGCTGCAGCTGGACATCCGCTTTCTCGATTCGGAGACCGCCTGTCGCATGGTGGAGCAAGGTGAACTGGAGCTGGCGGTGGTGACCCTGCCCCCGCGCCCCTCGGCACAGCTCCTTATCACCCCGCTGTGGGAAGATCCGCTGAGTGTGGTCTGCGCCCCGGATCATCCGCTCGCGAGCTACAAAAAAGCGGGGCTGCCCACCCTGGCCCAGCACCGGGCGATCCTTCCCGGACCGGAGACCTTCACCCGCCAGATCGTCGAGTCCGCCTTCAAACCCCTGGGGATGAAACTGCAGGTGGAACTCTCCACCAATTACCTGGAGACCATCAAAATGCTCACGGCGGTGGGTCTTGGCTGGAGCGTGCTGCCCGATACCATGCTCGATAGTGAACTGAAGCGACTCAACACCCCGCTGGAACTGAGCCGTCAGCTCGGTGTGGTGCAGCACGCCGCACGAACCCCCTCCAACGCCGCGCGGGCGATGTTGGAGCTGTTAACGGCGTGAGGGGTTCAAAGTTCAAAGTTGGAAGTTGTAGGGTTTGCCGAGCCTGCGAGGCGAACCGTCGTTGTAATCAAAACAGAGACAATTGGCGGTGCGCCTGACGGCAGCACCCTACCGTAAACATGTTCGTAGGGTTTGCCGAGCCTGCGAGGCGAACCGTCGTTATAACCAGTACAGGGACGGCCAGCGGTGCGCCTGACGGCAGCACCCTACCGGCTCAGCTTGTTCGCTCAGCATAAACGAATCACCCGGTTGCGCACCGGCACCGCTAAACTGCATACTTCAAACATGAAACTTCAAACTTGAAACTTCCCCATGTCCAATCCATCCGTTCTAGGCCGCTGGTATGCCGACCCTTTGTCCCCCGACGAGGCGAGGAAACTGCTCAAGCTGGGTGAGGAACGGGAGAGCAAACGCAAACGCCATGGCGGCAACACCCTGTGTTGCAGAATGCTGAAAATGATCGCCCGATACTGGCTGGGGGAGGATATCCGCGATACCTACCAGATGCTCAGCCCCCTCGCCGCCCGCAGTCCCCATGGTCATGCCCTCTTGGAGCTGATCTATGGCCAGCTGCTTCTAAGCCGACACCTTAAGGAAGGTATGAGGCATCTTGAGCAGGGCTTTCGTCTGGCGGCCAATCTCTTCGCCGCCGGAGATTATCTTGAAGTCATGAACCGCCACCGTCTGCTGCGGCAGCTCCCCCTGTCTGACACCCCCGCCCATGCCGAACCACTGGAAGCCATGCTCACCTCAGCCAAGGTCATTGAGCGAATGAAACAGCCAGAGAACTCACGCCAACCCTATCGACATGATCCTAAAGACACTTATGGTTAATTCCGAATCCAGCGCCAGGTAATAAAGGCCGCCAGCGCCGCCTGCACGGCAGCAATACCGTAGGTCAGACCGGCACTGAAGTCCCAGGCCATACCGCTGTAGAGAGCACCGAAGGCGCCGCCGGCGCCGAAGCTCAGGCTGCTGTAGAGGGCCTGTCCCTTGCCCTGATGTCGGCCGACGAAGAATTTGTGGAACAGGGCGATGGCGGTGGCGTGGAACACTCCGAAGCTGGCGGCATGAAGGAGCTGGGCGAACAACATCACCGGCAGTGACTCGGGCAGTGCACCGATAAGCACCCAGCGAAGAGCGGTCAGCAGCGAGGCCCAAAGCATCAGGCTGCTCAGGCCGAAACGGCGCACCAGTTGCGACATCATCAGGAAAATGACCACCTCGGCGATCACCCCCAGCGCCCAGAACTGGCCGATGACCCCGCGGGAGTAGCCGAACTCCTCCATGTAGATGGTGTAGAAGGTGTAGTACGGACCGTGGCTGGCCTGTACCAGAAAACAGGCCGCCAGCAGGGCCAGCACCTCGGGACGGCGCAGAATTGTCCCCAGTGACTCGTGTTCATGGGCCGCAACGTGGCCGTCATGTTCCGGGGCCATTAGTGCACTGAGCCAGATACCCAGAAACAGTCCCAGCAGCACCACCGGCAACAGTGAGGCGCCGAAGAGATCGAGCAGTGAGCCGACCCCGACCACAGTCAGAATAAATCCGACAGAACCCCAAAGGCGGATCACACTGTAGCGGTGGCTATCCTTCCCCAGATGGCTGAGTGTGGTGGCCTCGAACTGCGGCAGCACCGCGTTCCAGAAAAAACTGTAGAGCAACATCACGGCCGCCAACGGCCAGTAATCCTTCGCCAGGAACACACCGCAAAAGCTCACCACCGCCAACAGCGAACCCCAGCGCACCACCGCCATCCGCTTGCCGGTATGGTCGGCGATCCAGCCCCAAATGTTGGGTGAGATGATCTTGGTCGCCATCAGGATCGCCATCAGCTGACCGATCTGCAGACTGCTGAAACCGAGCGATTTCAGATATAGCGACCAGTAAGGCATCAACGCACCGAGGCTGGCGAAGTAGAACAGGTAAAAACCGGAGAGGCGCCAGTAGGGCATGGGGGAAGTTAAAAGTTAAAAGTTAGTAGTTTAAAGTTCAAAGTTGACGGCTCTGAGTTGAAATTCCAGTTCAAGGCTTAATGATGTTCGCCTCATCATTTCCTGTCCAATACAAGCGATGAGCGCCAAGCGCTATAAAGGAATGATCCCAACATGCTGTCGAATGCGCGCCTTTAAACTTTAAACTTGAAACTCAATTACCCTGGAATCACAGGGGTTTCGGAGCGCACATCCGCATTCTGCCCACGGTGACGCAACAGGTGGTCCATCAACACCAACGCCATCATCGCCTCGGCGATGGGGGTGGCGCGGATTCCTACACAGGGGTCGTGACGCCCCTCGGTGATCACCTCTGTCGACTCGCCCGACAGATCCACGCTGCGACCCGGCAGGCGCAGGCTGGAGGTCGGCTTCATGGCGATGGAGGCGACGATGGCCTGACCGGAAGAGATCCCGCCAAGAACGCCGCCGGCGTGATTGGAGAGAAACCCATCCGGCGCCATCTCATCACGGTGGTCGGTGCCCTTTTGCTCGATACAGGCAAAACCGTCGCCGATCTCCACACCCTTGACCGCATTAATGGACATCAGCGCATGGGCCAGATCCGCATCGAGGCGATCGAAGATCGGCTCTCCCAGCCCCGGCATCACCCCCTCGGCCACCACGGTGACCTTGGCGCCGATGGAGTCGCCTTCTTTGCGCAGGGCATCCATGAAGGCCTCCATTTCTTCGACCTTGCCGGCATCGGGAGAGAAGAATGGATTGTTGCCCACTTCGTCCCAATCGAAGGCCTCTGGTTTGATCGGGCCGAGCTGCGAGAGGTAACCGCGAATAGTGATCCCCCGCGCGGCCAGATACTTCTTGGCGATGCCGCCGGCGGCGACACGCATCGCCGTCTCCCGTGCCGAGGAGCGGCCGCCGCCACGATAGTCACGGATACCGTACTTCTGCTGGTAGGTATAGTCGGCATGGCCCGGACGGAAGCGGTCCATGATCTTCGAATAGTCTTTCGATCGCTGGTCGGTATTCTCGATCAGCAGGCCGATGGGGGTGCCGGTGGTCCTGCCCTCAAATACCCCGGAGAGGATCCGCACCTGATCCGCCTCGCGGCGCTGGGTGGTGTGGCGCGAGGTGCCGGGCTTACGACGATCCAGATCCGCCTGCAGATCCGCTTCGGACAGCTCCAGCCCCGGCGGGCAGCCGTCGACGATGGCGCCAAGGGCCGGACCGTGGGACTCACCGAAGGTGGTGACCGTAAAAAGCTTCCCGAAACTGTTTCCTGACATAGCAATTATTCTGGTTGGTTATGTTAAAAACATATATTCACCGCAAAGGCGCAAAGTACGCAAAGAAAACCAACACGATGATTGTTTGCCCCCCGGACACACAGCGAAAAGTGAGAATCCTGCAGACTCACTTCAGTATGCTGCCATAACCAGAGGTGCAATACACAAACCCGTTTTACATCATCCCCTGGTTTACCTTTGCGCCCTTTGCGCCTTTGCGGTGCATTCCTTTATATCACCTTGGAAAAACGCTGGTTCTGTTTTTCACGCAGGTAGCGGTCGAAGACCATGCAGATATTCCTAATCAGCAGCTTGCCCGCATCGGCCACCTGGATCCGTTCCGGCGAGAGGGTAAGTAAACCATCTTTTTCCATGCCCGCCAGGTCCTTCAACTCCTCCGCAAAGTACTCATCGAAGCGGATGTTGTAGGCCTGCTCCACCTTGGCCTTTTCCAGATCGAAGTGGCAGATCAAATCGGTGATCACCGCGCGGCGCAGCTTGTCGTCCGAATTAAGCTCATAGCCGCGAAAGACCGGGATGGAACCGGCGTCGATGCGCTCGTAGTAGGCCTCCAGCTCTTTCAGATTCTGGCTGTAGCTGTCGCCCACCTGGCCGATGGAGGTGGAGCCCATGCCGATAAGGTCGCAGTCGGCGTGGGTGGAGTAGCCCTGGAAATTGCGGTAGAGGGTCCCCTCACGCTGCGCCACCGCCAGCTCATCATCGGGCTTGGCAAAGTGGTCCATCCCGATATAGACATAGCCCGCGGCGGTGAGCTTCTCGATGGTGTTCTGCAGGATGTCGAGTTTCTCCTGCGGCGCCGGCAGGTCCTCCTCGTTGATACGCCGCTGCGGCTTGAACAGTTCCGGCAGGTGGGCGTAGTTGAACACGGAAAGACGGTCCGGTGAGATCGCCAGGATCTTGTCCAGGGTACGTGCAAAACTCTCCACGCTTTGATGCGGCAGACCATAGATCAGGTCGATGCTGATCGACTTGAAGCCCTCGCTTCGGGCCGCCGACAGGGCCGCCATGGTCGAGGCTTCACTCTGAATGCGGTTGACCGCTTTTTGCACCCGCTCGTCAAAATCCTGTACGCCGAGACTCATGCGGTTGAAACCGAGCTCGCGCAACAGGGCGATGGTATCGGTCTTGACCTCGCGCGGGTCGATCTCGATGGAGTATTCGCCGCTATCGTCATCACGCAGGTTGAAGTGCTCGCCGGTCACGCGCATCAGTTCGCGCATCTCATCATGGGAGATAAAGGTGGGGGTGCCGCCGCCCCAGTGCAATTGATCGACGGTGCGCGTCTTATCGAACAGCGCCCCCTGCAGGGCGATCTCTTTATGCAGACGCTCCAGATAGGGGGAGGCCCTGCCCCGGTCCTTGGTCACCACCTTGTTGCAACCGCAGTAGTAGCAGACGGTGTCGCAGAACGGGATGTGGAAGTAGAGCGACAGAGGATTGCCGGACTCGTTGCTTTTGGCCGCCCAGGCGCGGTACTCGGCCTCACCGAAACCGTCGTGGAACTGTACCGCCGTGGGGTAGGAGGTATAGCGCGGACCGGACTTGTCGTAATGCTTGATCAAATCCAGGTCGAAGATGATGTTCTGTGTCGTCATGATCCAGCCTTCAGTGTCGGGACCGCTGTGATGGGTCTCATCAATAACTCTACGTGCCCTATGGGATGAATAATATGTTAAGGCCTTACCAGGCGGAACAGTTCATGGTGCTCGCGCACCTGCTCCGCGGTCAGCAGAAATACCCCTTCGCCGCCTCGCTCGAACTCCAGCCACATAAACGACACCTCCGGCAGCAGCTCCTCCAGCGCCTCGCGGCTATTGCCTACCTCGACCACAAGAATGCCATGGGGTTCAAGGTGGTACATGGCCTCATAGAGGATCTTGAATACCAGGTCCAGGCCGTCCCTGCCGGCCTCCAGGGCCAGTTTCGGCTCATGGGTGAACTCCGTCGGCAGGGCGTTCATATCCTGCTCATCGACATAGGGCGGGTTGCTGACAATAATGTCGTAGCGGTTTTCCTTCAGGGCGGAAAACAGATCGGACCTGACGGCACGGACCTGCTCCTGCAGATCGTAACGCTCGATATTGATCCGCGCGACATCCAGGGCGTCGTCCGACAAGTCCGCCGCATCCACCGAGGCCTCCGGGAAGGCCGCCGCACAGGCAATCGCGATACAACCGCTTCCGGTACATAGATCAAGGATATTATGCACACTCTCCGGCTGTATCCACGGCTCGAAGTGCGCCTCAATCAACTCGATAATCGGCGAACGGGGGATCAGCACGCGCTCATCCACGTAGAACGGCATGCCGCCATACCAGGCTTCGTGGGTCAGGTAGGGGGCGGGTAACCGTAGCCTGACACGCCGCATCAGAATATCCACCACACTGCGACGCTCCTCCTCGGTCAGGCGCGTATCCAGATAGGCCTCCCCGACCTGTGGCGGCAGTTGCAGGGTGTGCAGCACCAGATAGGCTGACTCGTCCAGGGCGTTGTCGGTGCCGTGGCCGAAAAAGAGCTCGGCTTCATTAAAACGACTCCACCCCCATCGGATGAAGTCGCGAATCGTCCTCAAATCATTAACCGCCTGTTCGCTGGACATGCGCTAGCCCTGCGGCTTCTTGGCGTGCTTGGGACGGAACGCCTTGCAGAACGACTCCTCGGTCTCCAGGAAGGGGCCTTCGATCAGGTCGACGCAATAGGGCACCGCCGGGAAGACCGCATTGAGGCAGTCAGCGATCGCCGAGGGCTTGCCCGGCAGGTTGATAATCAGACTCTGCCCGCGTATTCCTGCGGTCTGTCGGGAGAGGATGGCGGTGGGGACGAACTTCAACGACTCCTGACGCATCAGCTCGCCGAACCCCGGCATCATCTTCTCGCACACCGCCTCGGTGGCCTCGGGGGTGATGTCCCGCGGCGCCGGACCGGTCCCGCCGGTGGTCACCACCAGGGAACAGCCTTCCTTGTCACAGAGGGTCTTGAGTGCATGCTCGACCTGGTCCACCTCGTCCGGCACCACACGGGCGACCGCCTCCCAGGGAGAGCTCAGCGCCTTAGCCAGCCACTCGCGGATGGCAGGGCCGCCCTGATCCTCATATTCGCCACGGCTGGCGCGGTCGGAAACGGTAACAATGCCGATACGGGACTTCTGCTGTGTCATCTACCCACCATGGTCAAATTCAAAGGTGGGGCATTATACCCTGCCCGGCCACTGCTTGCAGTGTTCTCCGAAACGACCGGCCCTGGATGCGTACATCAGCGCACCGCAAAGGCGCAAAGAACGCAAAGTTGTTATGGGCGGGCATCACCAGGGCGTATTACACCCACTCTACATCGGCGGGGTAGCCTTTGCGGTGAAACGTATCATGCAAAATCGGCCAGGCGCACCGGCCGGCGGCGGCTGCCCCACTCCCCGGGTTTGGCTTCAAAGACCCCGGCACAGGGGGTGCCGCAGTTATTGCAGTTGCCCTCGGCGGTCAAATTCCAGTCGCTGAGGACATACCAGTCGCGGCCGATAAGCCGCTGGCCGCAGTTGTGACAATAGGTGCTCTCCCCGTCCTTGTCGTGGACATTACCGGTATAGGCATAGCGCACGCCGTTACGCATGGCGATCTCCCGGGCGCGGGTAAGCGTTGAGGGCGGCGTAGGCATCACATTCATCATCTTGAAGTCGGGGTGGAAGGCGGTAAAGTGCATCGGCACATCCGGGCCCAGCTCCTTGACCACCCAGCGGGTCATGGCGTCGATCTCTTCGTCCGAATCATTCCAGCCGGGGATCAGCAGCGTGGTGGTTTCGAGCCAGACATCGGTTTCATGCTTGATGTGGGTTAGGGTATCCAGCACCGGTTGCAAATGACCGCCGGTGAGCTTGATGTAGAACTCCTCGGTAAACCCCTTCAGGTCCACATTGGCCGCATCCATCCACTGATAAAACTCCCTGCGCGGCTCATCAGAGACATAACCGGCGGTGACCGCCACCGACTTGATGCCCCGCTCACGACAGGCCTTGGCCACGTCGATGGCGTATTCGTGGAAGATCACCGGATCATTGTAGGTGTAGGCCACCGAGCGTGCCCCCAGCTTCTCCGCCGCACGGGCGATCAGTTCCGGACTGGCCGCATCGGCCAGGGTGTCGATCTCACGGGATTTGGAGATATCCCAGTTCTGGCAAAACTTACAGGCCAGATTGCAGCCGGCGGTACCGAACGAGAGCACCGGCGTACCGGGAAGAAAGTGGTTCAGCGGCTTTTTCTCAATGGGGTCGATGCAATAGCCGCTGGAGCGGCCATAGGAGGTCAACACTATCTTGTTGCCCAGGTTGGCGCGCACAAAGCAGAGACCGCGCTGCCCCTCCTTCAGCTTGCAGTAGCGCGGGCACAGATCACACTGCACCCGCCCATCATCCAGCGCATGCCAGTACTTGGTGTCGACTACCGTGCCCTCGGGCAACTCCCCTTCTACCACCGCTTTTTCACTCATCGCACTCTCCCGCTAAGCTCAGCACACTGTCCGACTATATAAATGCGTGTTGCATCAGCCACTGACAGGATATATAGATACTAGCAGGTCGTTGAAACAGACCGCAGCCGGGGTGCGCATACCGGTTCGGTCCGGATTGCATTATCCGCCGCATGACATAGTTTATGAATAGTCCCCCGGATTCACCGAAACCGGTTTCAATCACCCGATAAAAGCAGCGTAGCAACGGAGAATCGACCATGAGCACCGTACGCGAACCCGCCGTTGCCGGAATGTTCTACCCGGACAATCCCAGCGCCTTGCGGCAGATGGTGGATGACTTTTTGCAACAGCTTCCCACATCGTCCGAACCGGCACCCAAGGCCATTATCGCGCCCCACGCCGGCTACACCTATTCCGGGCCGGTGGCCGCCAGCGCCTATGCCCGGCTACGAAGTGTACGCCACATAGTCACACGGGTGGTTCTACTCGGCCCCTCCCACCGAGTCGGCTTTCTCGGCCTGGCCACCAGCAGCGCCGACACCTTCCGCACACCGCTGGGTGACATCCCGGTGGATACCGGTGCGGTGGCAACGATTAACGCCCTGCCCCAAGTGCACACCCTGGACCAGGCGCACATGCTGGAACACAGCCTGGAGGTGCACCTGCCCTTCCTGCAAGAGAGCCTGGAGAGCTTCAGCCTGGTCCCCATCGTGGTCGGGGACGCCGGTGCCGAAGAGGTGTCCGAGGTGTTGGATAAGCTATGGGGCGGTGAGGAGACACTCATCGTAATCAGCTCGGATCTGAGCCACTATCACGACTACGCTACCGCACAGCAAATGGACCGAAAGACCTCCGATGCCATCGAGGCGCTGCAGCCGGAGGCCATCGCCCATGAGGGGGCCTGTGGTCGCAACCCGGTGAGCGGATTGTTATTGTTGGCTAAACAAAAGCACCTGCATGCCCACACCATCGATCTGCGCAACTCCGGTGACACCGCCGGGCCACGGGATCAGGTGGTCGGCTACGGCGCCTATCTCTTTAATTAGGCAGGGCATGCTGGACCAATCACTCCAACAACAACTGCTGGCGATCGCCGAAGCGTCCATCCGCCACGGACTGGATTACGGGCAACCGCTTAGCCTGGATCCGGCCGGCTTTCCCGAGGAGCTGCAGAAACCGGGCGCCAGCTTCGTCACACTCCACTCCCGCGGAGAGTTGCGTGGCTGCATAGGCGCCCTCCAACCCCACCGTCCCCTGGCTGAGGATGTAGCGGAGAATGCCTACGCGGCCGCTTTTCGCGATAGAAGATTCCTCCCCCTTCGCCAAGAGGAACTGGGAGGACTGGAGATTCACATCGCCATCCTTACACCCGCCGAGCCGATGCACTTCCACTCCGAGACGGACCTGCTGCAGCAACTTCGCCCCGGAGAGGACGGGCTGATACTGGAGGAGGGATTTTACCGTGGCACCTTTCTGCCCTCAGTCTGGGAGCAGCTGCCCACACCGGAACTGTTTCTGAGTCATCTCAAGCAAAAGGCGGGGCTGCCCGCCGATTACTGGTCCGACACAATAAAGATAAGCCGCTATACCACCTTCAGTTTCGGCACCACGGTTGAGGGCTGACGGTCATACGGTTTATCCGGCCGTGTTCGGGTGTGGGATTAAGCCCGGCGGGTGATGGTGAAAAATTATTTCAGCAGCTTTTCACGGTAGTACTGCAGTTCCTGGATCGACTCACGGATATCGTCCAGCGCCTGGTGGCTGTTTTTCTTTTTAAAACCGCTGTACACCTCCGGCTGCCAGCGCCTGGCCAGCTCCTTGAGGGTGCTCACATCCAGGTTGCGGTAGTGGAAGAAGGACTCGAGGGACGGCATGTAACGGGCGAGAAAGCGGCGGTCCTGACAGATCGTGTTTCCGCACATGGGCGATTTGCCCCGCTCCGCATATTGCTCCAGAAAACTCAGGGTCAGCTCCACCGCGGTCGCCTCACTGACCCCGTCATCTTTGATCCTTTGCAACAGGCCCGACTCACCGTGGGTGCGCCGGTTCCACTCATCCATCTGCCCCAGTATTGATGCCTCCTGGTGGATCGCGAGCACCGGCCCCTCCACCTGCGTGGTAAGCTGGGCATCGGTAACGATGGTGGCGATCTCGATAATCCGGTCATGCTCCGGATCGAGTCCTGTCATCTCCAGATCGATCCAGATAAGATTGTCCGGGTGTTTCTCCATGTAGTGAACTCCTTAGATAACTTGCCAAGCATTCTAGCAAAAGCTAACCTGCTCCAGCATTACTGATACGAGACTGTTTCCCCATTATGCATCTGTTTACATTGTTGTTTCTCGGCATGCTGCTGGCCTCCATCGCTATTGAGCAATGGCTGCTGCACCGCCAAATCCGGCACGTCGCCTCAAACCGGGAGCACGTTCCGGAGGCCTTTGCCGAGCGAATCAGCCTCGACGCCCACCAGCGGGCCGCCGATTATACCCTGAGCAAGGCACGTCTGGGCCGCTATGAGCTCTTCTACGGCGCGCTGATTCTGCTGGGGCTGACCCTGGGCGGCGGCCTGCAGTGGCTGGATCAGGTCTGGCGCAGCCTGGAGCTCTCGCCGCTGGTGATGGGTACCGGCTTTATGCTCAGCGTGATTCTGCTGACATCACTGCTGGATCTGCCCTTCACCCTCTACCGCACCTTTCGCATCGAGCAGCGCTTCGGCTTCAACCGCACCACTCCGGCTCTGTTTATCAGCGATATGCTCAAACAGGGGCTGTTGCTGCTGTTGCTGGGTACGCCACTGGCCGCATTGGTGCTGTGGCTGATGCAGGGCGCCGGGGAGTGGTGGTGGCTCTATGTCTGGCTGGTCTGGAGCGGCTTTACCCTACTGATGCTGTGGGCCTATCCGGCGGTGATCGCGCCGCTTTTCAACAAATTCACCCCACTGGAGGACGAGCAGCTGCGCCGGCGCATCGATAACCTGCTCAAGCGCTGCGGCTTCACCTCCAACGGCATCTTCGTGATGGACGGCTCGCGCCGCTCCAGCCACGGCAACGCCTACTTCTCGGGCATGGGCAACAACAAGCGGATCGTCTTCTTCGACACCCTGCTGGAGAGCCTGGACGGGGATGAGATCGAGGCGGTGCTGGCCCACGAGCTCGGTCACTTCCGGCGCAAACACATCCGCAAGCGCCTGGTTATGATGATGCTGATGAGCCTGGCAGGCCTGGCCCTGCTCGGCTGGCTGGTGCAACAGACCTGGTTCTATACCGGTCTTGGTATCGAGCAGCCGTCGGTACATGCGGCGCTGGTGCTGTTCCTGCTGGTGATGCCGGTATTCACCTTCTTCATCCAGCCGCTGATGGCCCTGTCCATGCGCAAGCACGAGTTCGAGGCGGACGAGTTCGCCGCCGAGCACGCCGAGGCCGACAAGCTCATCGCCGCCCTGGTCAAACTCTACGAGGAGAACGCCAGCACCCTCACCCCGGACCGGCTCTACTCCTCCTACCACGACAGCCACCCGCCGGCGCCGGTGCGAATCGCCCACTTGTCGGCTAAACTGCAAACAGCATAAGGAGATCAATATGAAGAAATTAATCAGCGTTTCACTTCTACTCGCCGCCCCGCTGCTGGCCGGCACCGCCCAGGCGGACGTCACACGCGGCGAGAAGCTGCACAACGATCAATGCATCAGCTGCCACGCGGCCCGCTTTGACAATAACGGCGCGGCGATCTATACCCGTGAAGACCGGCGCGTAAACAGCCTGGCCGGACTGAAAAAACAGGTCAACCGCTGCAAGAACAACCTGAGCATTCAGTGGTTTGACGACGAGGTGCAGGCGGTCACCGACTACCTGAACGCCACCTACTACCACTTCGAGGAATAGATACGCTTATGACCGATCTGCTGCAACAGCACTGTCTCTCCCCCAAAGAGGGGCTGACTGCACTCGATAAAGAGGGCATTGAGCGATACCTTCTCGAGGTGGAGGGATGGCAGCTGGAGGCAGACGGTAAAACTATCCGGCGTGAATTCCACTTCAAGGACTTTTATCAGACCATCGCTTTCGTCAACGCTCTGGCCTGGATCGCCAATAACGAGGACCACCACCCGGACCTGGAGGTGGGTTACAACCGCTGTACGGTGCACTACACCACCCATGCGGTCGATGGCCTCTCGCTCAACGATTTCATCTGTGCCGCCCGCATCGACAACCTGAACCGATGAGCCGCCGAACGTCTCACCCCACCATCACCGCCTGATCACACTGCATGGCCAAACGAAAACTCAACCGCCGCCAGCAGTGGCGCATCAACAAAATCCAGGATGAGCGGCGCAAGCGCGCCGAGCGCAAACAATCCCAAGCCGAAACCCCGTTGAAAGACAGCGACAGCCTGGGCCCGGCGCAGGAGGGGCTGGTGATCGCCAATTACGGCGCCAGCGTGGAGGTTGAGGACGCCGGCGGCAACACGGTGCGCTGCCAGTTGCGGCAGAACCTGCCGCTGCTGGTGGTCGGTGACCGGGTGATCTGGCAGCCCGCCGGCGAAGGCGGCGTGGTCACCGCCCAGCTGGAGCGGCGCTCTGAGCTGGCGCGACCCGACGCCCTGGGCGAGATGAAGGCGCTGGCGGCGAATATCGATCAGATCCTGGTGGTGGCCGCCCCGGCCCCGCTCTACAGCTCCGACCTCATCAATCAATATCTGGCAGCGGCCGAGCTCACCGACGTCTCCCCTTTGCTGGTATTCAACAAAATCGATCTCATCGATCAACAGAACCGCGAAGCGGTTGAGGCACTGCTTGGGGTCTATCGGCGCATTGGCTATCCGGTCATAACCGCCAGCACCAAACAGGAACATGGCCTGGACACGCTCATCGCACAGCTCAAGGGACACACGAGTGTCTTCGTCGGACAATCCGGCGTTGGAAAATCATCCCTGGTGCAGGCCCTGTTACCCGAAGCCCGAATCAACGTGGGTGAACTCTCCGCACAGAGCGGTCTTGGCCAGCACACCACAAGCACCGCCCGCCTCTACCACCTGCCCACCGGCGGACAGGTCATCGACTCGCCCGGTGTACGGGAATTCCGGCTCTGGCCGATGTCACGCCAGCAACTCGCGCAGGGCTTTATCGAGTTCCGTCCCTGGCTCGGACAGTGCAAATTCCGTGACTGCACCCATCAACACGAGCCCGGCTGCGCCCTGCAAAAGGCACTGGCCGACGGCAGCATCAGCCGACTGCGAATTGAGAGCTACCAGAAGATCGCAAGGCAGCTTGAAGAGTATGACCCCGTCTACTGAGGATCGACTCTCCGAAACCGCCCACTAACTGCGTCAACAAGCAAAAATCGCTCAGGCGAGTGCGAGAGAAGGCATAAACGGGTGAAAAGGCCCGTTTCGGCTGGTTCAGAGACTCCGTTCTCAATATCCAAACTTGCACACCGTATATTAGCGTTATGCAATATACCTCACATCAAACGCCGCCACGCTTATGTATAAAAGCGCCTCATGCATTATTTATAGAGTGAGGGCTTAATGAAACTCATCCCAGTATTCGCCATGGGCTTAATGAGCGCCGCGTTCGTCATGAACGCCGATGCCGGTGCACCGCGCGGATCAGCCGCGGCAAGCGTCAATAGCGCTCTGATCGCAACAACACTCGATGCGGCGGAAGAGACCCATCTGGTTTTCATGCGTGAGGAAGAAAAACTGGCGCGTGATGTTTACCTGACCTTCGCCGGTATCTATCCCGATCAGCCCGTTTTCAACACCATCGCCACCACCTCCGAGCAGACCCACACCGACACCATTCGCGACAAGCTTGCGCAATTCAACATCACCGATCCCAATCCGCGAACTAACGACCTGCCAGAGAGCATCGGTGTCTTCACCGGCGAAACCTACGGTGCCTATTTCGATGAAAAATTCACGCAATTGACCGACTACGGCATGCAAAGTGAGCTGCATGCACTCTACATAGGCGCCCTTATCGAAGAGCTGGACATGCACGATATCATCGAATGCCCCAAGATCATCGTCAGCATGGACAATGGCATCGAAGAAGGTGGCTGCGGCCTTAACTACACCGACGAACTCGCCATCATCAATGCCTACAGTTCGCTGGTCGACGGCTCCGAACTCCATCTGCGCGCCTTCGTTGGCCAGATCGAGGCCGTTATCGGTATCGGCAATTACGAGGCGCAGTATCTGACTCAGGAAGAGGTGGATATTATCCTTGCCCGCTAAGGCCTGGACTCTCCCACGGGTAGATCCCCCCTGCCCGTGGTGTGATTAATCCTCTACAACGTCATCATACGTTTGACGACGTATACGGAGTCACGATCCCATGAATGCCCGCGCTACACTCCTGCGCCGGCCGGCGGCGGCGCGCCTTGTGCTGCTTGCCAGCCTGCTTTTATGTTCTTTCGCCCACGCATCGGAGCCCGACGGGG
>JAWOIT010000099.1:0-12213 GCA_046484535.1 Pseudomonadota bacterium
AATGGATCACGCCCCTTTGCCCCCAAATCTATTGCAGAATCGGCCAGCAGCGAAAGGACGGATTTCAGGCCGGCCTCCGGATCCCTTGCGCGCAGCAACGCCATCGCGGCGCTGACGAAGGGGGCGGCGAAAGAGGTACCGCTGTAGTAGGCACCATCGGATCCCGGCCGTGCCGCCCAGACATCCACGCCAGGCGCGGCAATGTCGATATAATTTCCCCGGTTGGCATTGCTGTAAATCCGGCCATTAATATCGACAGCCGTCACGGCCACCACCTCCGGCAACGCCGCCGGATAGGCGGGAGCCGCCCCGCTACCACCGTTACCGGCGGCGGCGGCAAGGAGCATTTCGTCCCCGCCCAAATCGGCGATGGTATGCCGCAGCAGCCTGTTATCGCTCCCGGCCAGGCTAAGGTTCACCACGGAGACCCCCTCTCCGAGCAACCAGTCGAGAGCGGCAATGATGAGTTCGGCCGTCGTATCCGCATCGCGCTCTCCCTTGTGGCGGAAAACTCCCGCAGCAAACAACCGGGCGCCGGGCAACAACCCCACCACACGGCCTCCAGGCCGGGAAACCAGCAGCGAGGCGATGGCCGTACCATGTCGTTTATCTGCCTCGTTCACCCCCAGCGGCAAAAAGGAGCGGGTGACAATCCGTATAGCGGGTAGGCCGCCGCCGTCGGTGTCGACCCCGGTATCAATGAGGCCGATCCGCAACCCGTCGCCGCAGCCCCGGCTACTCTCTCCCCAGCGAATCTGCCTGTGCGTCAATCCGCTCCCGGCCTGCTCCCGCGACATTAATCGATACTGGTGATTGGCGTCGAATATCAGACGGGGATCGCGTTGTCCGAGCAGCTTCATCGCCTCGGAAACCGTGACCGCTTTCGGTAATCGAATGACATTGAGGACAAAGCCCAGATGCTTCAGTACCCTGCGGCGTTTGATGCTGTAACCATACTCACTGATCCGTTGCGCCAACGTCTCGGCCTCGGCAAGACTGGCGCTGTAGACGATCAGTTCCTGTGGCTCATAGGGTTCGCTCTCATCCTGCGCTCCCGGTGAAACGGCTCCCGGCATAGAAAGGGGGCCTGCAGCCATCGGTGTGACTGACCGGGCGGGACGCGGAACCGCCGGCCCTTCCGTCCTGATTCGGGGCTCGGCTTCGGCCGAGGCAGTCGCCCCTTCTGTGCCGACCCGGAGGCCGGGTTCAGCCAGGTTCGTGCAAAATTGTACCGTCAGACGGTTTCCCGCCAGGGCGCCACTGCGTCTGTCGCGCAATCCGATCACACCATTCGCGCCCCCGGTGGGAGCGAAATCGGCAGGAAGCCGCGCGGTGATGGCCGTATCGCTCCATTGCTCGACGTTCAACTCCAGTTGCTTTCGCTCACTCTGCAACCAGAGCCCGTACAGGGCGGAACTGCCAAGACCGCTTCCCGACAGCCGGATACGCTGGCCGGTCTGAAGACAGGTGTCGCTGTTTAGCAAGGTCAACTGCGGTTGCAGGGCGCCGGCTGTTCTTGTTGTGGCATCGACGGCGTGAGCAGTGCCCTGGACCAGACACAGCCACAGCAGCCATCCGGCAACCGCCGGCGAACTACTCCTGTTGCACATAATCGAATACATCATGGCGGGACTGGAGATCGGTGATACGCTCCTGTACAGGACCATCGGCTTTGACGAGGCGGATCCGGTACACGCCCATGGCGCTCGGGCCGGTGACTATCTCTGCGCCGGCCGCCTGCAGCGCGCCGCGAAGCTCCTTCTCGGTCGCATCGGGGTTGAACTTCACCTGGAGGGTCGCACTCTGCACGCGGTCTCCCGCCAGACCGTACCCGTCATCCCGCTCCGTCATGGTGTAGAGCATGACACTCTGGATCGCGATGGTCAGCACGGCGGCGGCCGCCAGCGAGGGCGCCCACCAACTTCGCTTCACCCCGGCGCGGTCGTCGTTCCGATGCAGGTCACGGCGCAAACGCTGCCAGGCGAATTCAGCCGGGACATCCCCTGCATTCTCTCTTGCCTCGTCACGCATGGCGCGCAGCAGCGCCGCTTCGCGCTCGCATACCGGGCACTGCGCCAGGTGCGCGTCGATCTCTCGCATTTCGTGCTCCGGCAAACTGCCGTTGACATACCACGGCAGCAGCTCTTCCGGGTGTTGTTGGGGATTGGTCATGTTACTCATTCCTGTATGTGTCTATACCTGAGTCGTGCAGGAACGCATAGCAGTTCATACGCATCAGCCACTCTGAAATGCACTGAGACATCGCTTGAGATTCTTCTTGGCATGCATCATTCGGGTCTTGACGGTGCCGGGCGGGCAGCCGAGCAGTTCGGCGATCTCGGGGTAAGGCAGATCCTCATAGAACGCCAGGTGGACAACCGTGCGGTGAGCATCGGAGAGCTTTTCCATACAGTGCCTGATGAGGGAGGCATCCTGTAACATCGCCACACCTGTTTCGGCGATGTCACTGTTGTCAGCCTCAAGCCTGTCATCCAGCTCCTCGAAGCGAGCACGGCCACGCTGCCTGTAAAGATCGAGCACCTTGTGGTTGGCGATGCCAATCAGCCAGGTGGTTACCTTGGCGTTGCCGGAAAAACGCCCGGCGCCTCGCCACACTTGCAGCATGACATCATTCAGAACATCGGCGGCATCGGCACTGTTGTCGAGGCGTCGCAGTGCGTACGCATAGACCGAGCGGTGATGGCGCTCGAAGAAGTGCTTCATCGCGGCCTCACTACCGGCGGCGATTTGTTGCAGCAAATTCAGATCGTGATTATCCAGAACAAACTCCTCCCTGTATTCCGGCGACGCTTCAGTGAGCGGCCTTTATCATACCCCATTCACTGGCGGCGATAACCTGTCCGTCCTTCGTCAGCGCAAGCACATGCCACCAGTAGGTTTTTCCGGACTGCAGCTTCCCGAGCAGGGACGGGGTCAGACTGATGTTGGTATCGCTCCCCTTCACCAGGATTCCGGTCACGGCCACAACCGGTTTCCCGCTCTCTTCCGGTCGCTCATCGATCACCTCCAGCTTGTAACTGCTCGCCCCCGACACCGGCTGCCAGCGGAAGCGGGTGTGACCGTCCACTGCGGTGCCGGGCGACGGCTCACGCAAGCCGAATCCGGGAAGTTCCTCCAGGCGAGCAGCGGTTACCGCATACTGCAGGGTGGGTGCCGCCTGGCTCGTGGCGGGCTCGGTGAGCCTGAAGCGAATCAGATAGTTGCCGGGCTGGGCGGAAGGCAGTTCAGGGCTGGTGATTCTCACCATCCGGGCACTGCTGACCCGCCGGTTGACCATTTGCAGCGGCGTAAAGACAGGAACACCGACGGTGGTTGCAGGCGTAGCGACCTCCCATACTCCCTTCAGAACGCCTGTACCCGCCGCCTCCAGCCTCGCTTCCGCGCGCAGGGCCTGGCCTTGCCGGATAATTGCCCCGCTGCTTCCGTCCTTGAAGCGCAATTGCAGGCGGTTAATCCTGAAAGCCCCATCCATGGAGCCGCTAAGCCGTAAAACCAGAGAGGGCGCCGGAGCGAGGGTGGAACACTCAACCCCCGGGCAATCGGTAAAATCACGCCGGTAATAGATCTCGCTCAGATTCTGCTGATACGCCCGGTACAACACCTCACGCGGAATGTTGAGGGTTTCACGGAAAGTAAACGATGTATCTGAAAGGGTAATTGGTTGGGATTTGGACAATACTCTGGGCACCGTACCCAGCACCTGGCCCGTGGCGTCGGTGAACTGACCTGCCACCGAGCTGACCGTCAGCCCCGGCTCCCCCCCGGAGGCGGTTGTCCGAACCATCGACCACTGAAGATTGATCGAGACCGGCTGCGAAAATGGAATATTCGAAGTCCGGGAAAGATTGATGACGTTACCGTTGCTCAAACTGGCGTTGGAAACCGCCGGACTGAAGAGAAACAGCAGCGCCGGCACCTGAATCGCGTTTTTCCCTATGTTCATGACGTTCACCTCAGAGGTTGTTCGCCCAGGTGACATTGACACCCAGAAAAACCTGATATTGATCGGATTCGACACCGGTCTCCTCTCTTTCCTGATAGCTGCCGGTCGCGAGGAAACTGACACCGGCTCGGCTTTCCGTCGCCCGCAGGTATGCCCATTGAGTCATCAACTCCACGGTCTGAATATGTATATCCACCGCCCCGTCAGAGGACTCCTCACGATTCCATGTATAGGCCAGGTTGCTATGCCAATTACGCGGATAGTTGATTTTCAAACGCAACGAAGCCAACAGGGAATCGTGCTCCAGGTCGAGGTTCGTATAGCGCGAATTGGCGTACTGGATCGCCGAGTTGAAACCAAGATACCCGTTCAAGTCCATCTCGACCTCGATCCCCGAGCTGGAGGTCTCCGCATCGTTCTGGCTAACGCCCCGGTCTTCCTGAAAAGCCCGGGAGTGACTCAAGGCCCAATACCAGTCATCCCCCTGAAACGCTGCCGAGAGGGAAGACTCCACATTCAGGTAATCGACATCGTCCCCGGCGAAGTCCAACGGGGTTCTCACCCGCCTCGTTTCACCACGATTGAGGTCCAGCGAAAAGGAAGGACTGGAAAAGAGGCCGCCGCCGGCAAGCGGCGTTGGCGTGTAGGTAAGCATGAACGCATGGGTACTCAGCGCCGTGGTCGGCAACACCGCAATCTGGTCGACATTATCTTCATTTCTTGCTGCGGCAACATTGAGCTCGAACTCGCTCCCCTGATACGCCGCCATCAACTGTGTCGTCTTCCTATCGGCCGCCAACGCGGTATTGCCCAAACTGTGGAACCATGGGCCGACCCGCTGGTGAAGCATGTTGACGCTCCAGTGAGTGCCGGCGCCGCGCGCCATTTCACTTGATGTGTCGTAACCGACCAGCAGGGAATAGGCTTCATCGCTTTCGGCGCCATAACCGGTGTTGAAACCATCAAAATCGAAATTTGTCTGAGCCATCTCACCGCGAATCCGCCAAAGCCTGTCACCCGTAAAACTCTCTGCAATCAGACCCGTGGCCGTACCGCCACTACTCAACGCCTCATCGCCGAACTCCGCCACCCCATCGCCACTCCCCTGCCCATCCAGGTATACCAGGGAAAGACTCAACCGTTCCGGGTAACGGGTAAAGGGTGACACCGTGGCCAGTGCTCCGCTGGTGCGCTGCGATGCTTCCGCAAGGCCGGTGATATCCTCAATCCCCACCGTTTCCTCTGTACGCATGCCGAAAGCGCCGATCCGCAACCTTTCATCGTCGCTGCGATACACCCCCGAAATACCCCTGCGGTTGAATTCATTCAATACAAGACTGTTTGCCGGCACGGTTTGATGGCCCAGTGTGAGCGCAGCCTGAGACCAGTCGGTGCGAATCCGGTAGTCCATCAGTTCGAGCTCCTCACCACTCAGGTTCCGCTCCGACAGGGAGTTGTAGATCAGGTTCGCTTCACCGGAGGTATGCCAATTGCCATCGGCAAGTTCGCCATTGAGTGCGACCGCCCCCTGTGCCTGGGTACGCTGTTGCGGCGCATGCTGAAGATCATCGGCAACCCTGTTCACCGCCTGAACGATGCCGGTGCTGCCGAAGCGAGCCAGACGAAAGTCCCTGGAAGCGCGCACCTCGATGGTCCAGACAGCCACCTCTTCAATACTGCCATCAGGCAAGTTCGCGACCACCCTGAGCTCATGCATGCCGGGCTGGAGCGGTTCCATCGGAGTGTAGATCAGGGAATCGGCCTCCCTCCGAATGAATTCGGTTACATCGATGGCATCGATTTCCAGGTGCAAATAAGGCCGAATCTGTTCGGACAACGCTTGACTCATACTGATGTGAATCGGGTCACTGCCTGCACGAAAACCTTTCCCGCCAACCCCGGACAATTCCAACAGCTCCTCTGCATGAGCGGTTTGCGAATAACCAATCACCGCCGCGCAAATCAATACGAGACACCCCTGGTACTTGTTCATCGTTATCAGCCCTCCCCCCTACTTTAGTCGTAATGCAGCCTCCATCAGTTCAATCGCGCTATTGACCGTCCGTTGGACTGGCTTTGTAATATGGACAAGCGTCACGGTATTCATAGAAGGCAACCTGCTAACATTTTTTCGGACGAGTTGAACCGGAAAACAAAAACCGGACGATTATTCTTACTACTTACGGACCGCGTCATACAAACGCAGTGCACGAGCGGTGAATCAAGGAATCAAGCATACTGAAATGGAACACGCCTCAGCTTTAAATTGAACCGGCAACATCAGGATGACGACTATCCGTATGAAAAACCATCACACGGTGTTATAAGGAGGTATCATGTACAGCTCAACCCAAGCAACCCCGGCCCTGAAGGACACTCTCCTTGGGATAACTCTTACTCTGTTCCTCGCCATCCCTGCACAGGCGGCGGAGTTGCCGCAACAGCAGCCCCGTTCATCCGTTAACTCGCAAACAGCGCATCAACCCATAAACGGCGGGCTTAACCGCGACATCATCCGCCGCAACAAAAACAGCGACAGTACCGAAGCGGATACCGGCTACGGGCCGGTAATAAAGGTCAGGCCCAAGGGTCTGCATGAATCGGCAACACCAGCCTTGCCAGTGCGTTCACCCTCTTACAAAGGCATCGAGCCGGATGAGATTGACTGACCGGATTTTGTTTTCCCGTGTTACCGGCCATCACTGGCCGGTATTCGTGCCAAAGCAGCGTATATTCGGTTTGCTGTCACACGATCTCTGTGTGCGACATGGCGGACAACGCCAATAAGAAACCATCATGCCCATACGCTATTCACCCCAGTTCACATTCACTCTCGCGGCGTTGACCGGTCTGGCCTGTATCGCATTATGTCTTTGGCTGGTTATGCAGGCGCCGTGGTTCGGCATGACGCTCGACGCCACACCAGAGCAAGTCGGGCGAGTCCTTGCCGTCAATCCGACCGCCAGGGCAGTCGGCGTGGATGTGGGCGACAAGGTGATCGCCTTTTCCGCGCCCGGTGTTAAGCCGGTTCCGTTGTATCCACTCAGCCTGATAAACGACCCTGACCATACCGGCAGTTTCCATGAGCTGAACAGGTTGTTCACTCATGTGGGGCAACTCTATGCCGTCACCAACCGTGACATCACACTGGTCCATTTGGCCGATAATAGAATCGTGCCGCTGCCACGCCAATCCCGTGAACTCGGGGGGGTGCCTCCGGGATGGTTGATTTTGGCCGCCGGTATTATTCCCTTCATCGTCAGTGCCGGGGTCTGGAGTTACCGACGGCGCGACACGGTAAGCTTCCTGCTGCTTCTGGCAGGGACCGGTTTTATGGGGATCGCCTTGTCCAATCTGATCTATGCCTACCGCCAGCCGAGCATCGATCCGATGATCTTTCAATTTGCCGTCTATGCGAACCGTCTGAGCACCCTGCTCTATTTCTTCATGATTATGGCCATATTCTGGATCTACCCCCGCCCGCTCGGTTCGCGGCGCGTGATTGGATTCGGCCTGCTGCTGGTACTGATTATCTATGTCAACGAATTGAGCCAAACCATTGAGCTGCCTGGCGATCCTTTTGCGTTCCCACTTGTTTTGAGCTTACCTTTTACATTAACGCTCATCGCAATACAGCTGTATTATTCGAGGAGAGATCCGGTCGATTACGCCGCGCTACAGGGCTTCGTACTCGCTCTGATGACCGGAACCATCCTGGTCACGGGACTCTATTTTCTCCCTCCGGTACTGGGCGCCGCACCGGTTCTTTCCCATGAATTCGCCTTCGCCATTGGTGAACTCGGTTCCCTTGGCCTGATTATGGCCGTTGCGCGATACCGGCTGTTCGAACTGGGCACATGGTGGTTGACCGCCTGGATGTGGCTCCTCGGCGGCGCCGCTGTGCTCGGACTCGATCTCCTGATTGCCTACTTGTGGAACCTTACGCCACAAACCGTTATCACATTCTCGCTGTTCCTCGTCGGCTGGGTGTACTTTCCCCTGCGCCAATGGTTATGGAAAAAGCTGTTCTGGAACGGTCATGACCCAATGAAATGGCTGCCCAGAGCCATGCTGGAAGCCGTCGTCGCCTCTCATAACACGACATTGCTTAGCGCAAACTGGCATGCGCTGTTGCACAAACTATTCCGTCCCATGCTCATAAAGCCCCTGGACGAGCCCGTCGCGGCACCTGCCATCGACAAGGAAGGCCTGACCTTGCGGGTTCCCGACCTTGCCGGCGAAAATGGCGTGGAGCTGACTTACCGTAGTGACGGACGGCGGCTATTCAGCCCGGCGGATATCGAACTGGTTTCAACCTTGCTGCAGATGGCAGGGCCTGCCGTGAATGTCCAGACCGCCCGAGAAGCCGCGACCCGAAAGGAGCGAGAGCGCATCATGCGCGATCTGCACGACGATGTCTGTTCCCGCCTACTCAGTCTCAGCCATCGTCTCCGGGAAGGAGACAATGCAGAGATGGTCCGCCACGCGATGCAGGCGCTGCGTGAGACGATTTACAGTCTCAATCGTCCCGAAGGCGAAGAGTTGAATGCCTCATTGGCTGAATGGCATCATGAAACCATCGAACGCCTGGAGGCTTGTAACATCGGACTTAAATGGCGCATAGCCGAGGCCCTGCCGGAGATCATGCTAACACCGGCCCAACGCGCCAATCTCGGCCAGGTGCTGCGCGAGGCCGTCTCGAACGCCATTCGACACGCAAAGCCTTCCTCTATCCGCTTCGACTTCCGTTACACGGCAGAATCACTCCATGTAGAAATCCGTAACGACGGCGAGTGCCATGACCCCGCCCTTTGGAGCCCGGGTACAGGCATGATGAACATGCGCAGGCGAATACAGGATCTGGACGGGAAGATTCACTGGAGCAAGGACCGGGACGGGTGCCACATCGTACTGGAGCTGCCCTTGGCATACCCACTGAAGAAATCGCCTGCGCAAGACAAGACAAACCTTGTGACAATCGCCAGGGGATGGAAAAATGCCGGTTGAACCGAACAGCATACTTATCCTCGAGGATGTTACCGAGACACGCCATTGGCTTAGCGAGATACTGCAAGCCGTATTTTCCCAACCGCGAATCGCAGAAGCAGCCAGTCTGCAACAGGCTCGTGACGCGATTGCAACGGAGCGGTTCGAACTGGCGCTTATCGATATCCATCTGCCTGATGGCAGCGGCATGGACTTGCTCAAGGAGGTCGTACACACCTCACCGACGACCTACTGCATCATCTGCACGATCTTCGGCGATGACCAGCACCTTTTCGAAGCTCTGCGTAACGGGGCTCGGGGCTATCTGCTTAAGGACCAGACCAGTGAGCAACTCGCCAACCAACTGCATGGTATCAAGAACGGTCAACCGCCGCTCTCACCGGCCATCGCGCGCCGGGTGTTGAACTACTTCGTACCCTCTGAAAGCGGGAACCTCACCCCGCGCGAAACCGAGGTTCTGACGCTGATCGCACAGGGGCTGCGGCTGAAGGACGTCGCCGCCAGACTCGGCATCAGCATCTATACCGCGGGCGATCATGTCAAAAAGATCTATAGCAAACTGCAGATCGCCAACCGCGCCGAAGCGACACTCCAGGCCGCCCGCCGAGGTCTGATCCCGCCAATAACGGACTAACCCCCCCGCGAACGCGGGATACCCCACCCCTTGTCTTGAATGCCAAAATAGTCCCCCTATAAGGGATCATGACATCAAACTTTAGGCCAACAGTCGCTAGCGTTTTATTGCGACCTGACTGCGCCTCATGGCGTAACCGACAAATAAGAAAATTGAACCGTCTGTCAAAACGGCCAGACAAATATCCCGAGATTAATTTAAGGAAGATAAAGAAAGATGGCCATGAATAAACCAAAAGTCCCGCATTTCAACATCAAGCTGCTAACCGTATCCGCCGCCTTTGCCATGCTTGGCGCCTGTGGTGGCGGAAGCAATACCACCGGAGTTCAACCTGCAGCCGAGGAGCAGATTGTCCATCCACCACTACCCGTTCCGTTGGAGAACGGTACATTCACCAAGTCAATTGAAGGGAGTGGCGTCAGTTACGCCACGCTATTCGATGCCGGCATGGATCGGCGCCATATGTTCCTGCTGCGCTCGAATGAAATTAACGCATCCGGTGAAGTCTCCGCGCTGGCTTTCCAGTTGGATGTGGATAACCCTGCCGCCTTTGGTTGCCCCGAAACCACCATTCGCATGGGTCACACCGCCGTTTCCAGCCTGGCGGCAACCTTTGATGACAATATCGGGGCTGCACAGGGCAAGGGTTCATACGTCACCGTCTTCGATAACACAACCCTATCCGTCGATAGCGCCATGGCCGGTGAGTTCGTTACCATTCCACTCGCTACGCCTTTCCATTACAACGGGGTGGATAACCTGGTCTTTGAAATCGCCAGACCCACCGCGTGCACCGGTGCCGCCAACATCAGGTTACAGAGTGGAGTGGACAATATCGCGGCCATTCGTGACATCACCGCTGCCGATGCCGTTACCGCGACATTTAACAACACCAACCGCATTTCAACGAAGTTGCTGTTCAGCGGTGGTGATAACACTGTTGAAGTCGAGCGGTTCAGTGAGGGATTTGTTGCCGTTGCCCCTGCAAGCGAGGGCCGAAGCCAGTTCCTGCTTCTCCCGGGCGACATCGCCGGTAGCGGCCCGATAACCGGCATCGCCTTCAAGCTGCGCGATCCGTTGCCTGCGCCGCTGAGTGGAAACTACACGGTAACTCTTTCCCACGGCGCACCTGAACAAAAATCGTTCAGTCACACTCAGTTCGCCATGAACCTCGCCGAAGATGCAAAGGTGGTTGCTGATAATATCTCCGTCACCGTTCCCGCCGGTGCAACTGAATTCTGGTTACCGATAACGGAAAGTTTCTCCTATGACGGCGTCAGTAATCTGGTCATCGATGTGCAGGCCGGCTCACTGTCCGGTGCATATCAGATCATAAGCGCCGGCACCGACAGTTTCCGCACCTTGAGAAACGTTGATAGCTCGAGTGCATTGAGCGGAAATCTCATGAATGGAACGCCAGAGCCACGGCTTCGTTTCCACGGCAGCACCATCGACCGGGTTATCGGCGCCAGCGGGTCGGAGAGCATGACCTTTACCGACAGTCCGGCAGGGGGTATAGCGCAATTCCTCTATCACGCCACGGAGCTGGGCAGTCCGGGGAGCATCACCCGGATAGCCTGCCGGATGGCTACCCTGAGTTCGGTCGCCACCAACTATCCGAACTTCGAAGTAACCCTGTCTCATACCAGCGAAACGGCGCTGGTTGAGAATCCGTCGCTCAACCTGTTTGAACCTAAGGTCGTCTACAGTGGGGAGTACCTGCTGCCTGAGGGACTCATTCAGGGCGACTGGATCGAGATCCCGCTGACCACGCCCTTTGATTATAACGGCGTTAATAATCTGGTCATTCAAACCAAAACCGATACAGGGGCCGATTTGCACACATGCAGCGTCCAGGAGGATGCCGTGCGTTATCCACAGCGCCTGGCCGGTGAGGAGTCTCGAGAGGCCGATCCCGTCACTCTTTACGATCAGCAACGCGATCTGCGTCTCTGGATCACAAGGTAGACAATTCCTGGCGGCAACCCAACCGGCGGGGTACTCCCCGCCTTTTTTTTATCCAATTGCGTTCAACCCCGTAGATTACCCCGCGAACACGGGATACCCACGACCCCCCCCTCCTGATACAAACTACTCATGTTAAATATAGCTGTGGGCCGTAAATTCACATCAGGGTGTGTAAGTTTTGCGTAACGCAAACATACATAACATCAAGCGATGTTAACGTGTGCTTTCGCAAACTCTTCTTGAACCACTTTCGCTTACATCCCGACTCACTTCCCGTACATCACTATCAATACAGCATAGAAAGGGACTAATCATGAAAATACCTAGACTTTTGCACAGGACAATTTTTCCGGCATCCGCCTTATTGGCCACTGCCATGCTCAGCGCCTGCGGTGGTAGCAGTAGTAGCAGTAGTAGCGGGAGTGTTGGAGTACCACCGCCAGTTGGTGCCGTTTCACTCTCCAGCGGCAGTTTCACCAAAAGCATCGAGGGAAGCGGTGGAGCCTACGGCTACGGCTTATTTGGGGTGGTTCCCAGCCTGGATACCATGTTCCTTCTTCGCTCATCTGACATAAAGGCCTCCGGCAACATTTCATCACTAAAGCTTAAGTTAAGCGCACCTTTAGAAACCGCCATCAGT
>JAWOIT010000142.1:0-3540 GCA_046484535.1 Pseudomonadota bacterium
TGACGCGCCACATTGAACGGTGCGCCTCCGAGTACTTCACGGCCGTCGGGAAAGGTGTCGAACAACACCTCACCAAAAATTATCGGGCGTCCCTTGATGACGGAAAGATTACTATTATTCATCATTATTTTTCGAGCTTGCGCCGATGCCTGACTAAAAACAATCAGAACCGGACGATTAAAAGTGTAGCAGCAATCCCGGAACGGTGGCCGAAATTACCTGTAAAATAAACGGTTATACACCATAATTGACCGGCATAATCTTATTTTGTTCATTCTGGAACCGGCTCACAAAAACAGCGCTGGTGTCGTAATGCCGATCAGTTAAACGCCAATTCAACCTGTAGGAGCGGCTTCCAGCCGCGAATTAACTATAAAATCGCGGCTGGAAGCCGCTCCTACGAGTTATGTTTTTCTTAACTGACCAGCATTACGCTGGTGGCGGCCTTCTTACAGTACAAGGGTGGGACCCGCTGCTGTTACAATAGCCCTCTTCTCTATTCAGGTAGCCCGAACGTGTCCGATCTCAACCCCAGCCAAAAAGAAGCGGTCCGCTACATCGACGGCCCCCTGCTGGTGCTCGCCGGCGCCGGTTCGGGCAAGACCCGCGTGATCACCCGGAAAATCGCCCACCTGATCCAAAACTGCGGCCTCTCCCCCGCCCACATCGCCGCGGTCACCTTCACCAACAAGGCGGCGCGGGAGATGAAGGAGCGGGTCGGCCGGCTGCTCGCCGGCAAGGAGTCGCGGGGGCTGCGCGTCTCCACCTTCCACACCCTGGGGCTGGATATCATCCGCCGCGAGCTGGGCACGCTGGGCTACAAAAGCGGCTTTTCCATCTTCGATGCCGCAGACAGCGCCGGGCTGATCCGCGAACTGCTGCGCAAGGAGGCGGGCGATAACGAACTCGAGCGGGAGGTACAGAATCGCATCTCCAGCTGGAAGAACGCCTTTATCGGCCCGGAGCAGGCGCTCGCCAGCGCAGAGGACCCGATGGACCACAACGCCGCCCTGCTCTACGCCAACTACAACCGGCACTTAAAGGCCTTCAACGCGGTCGACTTCGACGACCTCATCATGCTGCCGGTGATCCTGTTCGAACAGCACCCGGAGGTGCTGGAGAAGTGGCGCAACCGCATCCGCCACCTGCTGGTGGATGAGTACCAGGACACCAACGCCACCCAGTACCGGCTGGTCAAACTGCTGGTCGGGATGGAGGGAAAGCTCACGGTGGT
This sequence comes from Pseudomonadota bacterium, assembly GCA_046484535.1. GTDB lineage: Bacteria > Pseudomonadota > Gammaproteobacteria > Thiohalomonadales > Thiohalomonadaceae > JAPHTQ01. Next base: position 1,235 of record JAWOIT010000142.1, read on the forward strand.
GGGCGATGACGACCAGTCGATCTACGCCTGGCGCGGGGCCCAGCCGGAGAACCTGGGCCTGCTGAGCAAGGACTACCCCGGCCTCAAGGTGATCAAGCTGGAGCAGAACTACCGCTCCATGGGCCGCATCCTGAAATCGGCCAACCAGTTGATCGCCAACAACCCGCACGTATTCGAAAAGAAGCTCTGGAGTGAACTGGGCTACGGCGATCCGCTCAAGGTGATCAACTGCGCCGATGAAAAGGACGAGGCGCTCAAGGTCGCCTCCGCGATCCTGCACCACACCTTCCAGTACAAAACGCCCTACAACCACTTCGCCATCCTCTATCGAGGCAACCACCAGTCGCGGCTGTTCGAACAGGCGCTGCGCGAACACAAAATCCCCTACACCATCTCCGGCGGCAACTCCTTCTTCTCCCACACCGAGGTGAAGGACATCATGGCCTACCTGCAGTTGCTGGTGAACCCGGACAACGACACCGCTTTCCTGCGGGTGGTCAACACCCCGCGGCGCGAAATCGGCGCCTCTACGGTCGAAAAACTCGGCGGCTACGCCACCGAACGGGGCATCAGCCTGTTCGCCGCCAGTTTCGAGCTGGGACTCAAGAGCCGGATCAACGAACGGGCCCATGCCCGCCTCAGCCGCTTCGTCCACTGGCTGGTGGAACTCGGCGACCGCGCCCGCCGCGGCGATCCGGTCGCCGCGGTGCGCGACATGATCCGCGACATCGACTACCAGAGCTGGCTTAACGACAACAGCAAGGACCTGAAACAGGCCGAAAGGCGCATGGGCAACGTGGAGAGCCTGATCGACTGGATCAAGCGCATGGCCGACGACCCGGAAAACAGCACCGACGACCTCACCGAGATCGTCGCCAAGATGGCACTGATGGACATCCTCGAGCGGCAGAACGAAGAGGAAGCCGGCGACACCGTACGCCTGATGACCCTGCACGCGGCCAAAGGGCTGGAGTTCCCCCACGTCTTTCTCGTCGGCATGGAAGAGGAGCTGCTGCCCCACCGCGTCTCCATCGAAGAGGACAACATCGAAGAGGAACGGCGTCTTGCCTATGTCGGCATTACCCGCGCCCAGCGCACCCTCACCATGACCCTCGCCACCCGACGCCGCCGCGCCGGCGAACTGGTACGCTGCGAACCGAGCCGCTTTCTTGCCGAGCTGCCCGAAGATGATCTCAGCTGGGAAGGCAAAGGGATCGAGGTATCAAAAGAGGAGCGGCAGGAACGGGGCAAGGCGCATCTTGCCAATTTGAAGGGGATGCTCGGGACCTGACGGCACTGCCGCTGAGAGCAAATAATCGACTAGAACTTACTTACCGCCCAACTCCGTTATCCCGCCATACTCAGTCGTCCCGCCAGTCTCCGTCATCCCGGCGAAGGCCGGGATCCAGATTCCTCACCCAGCAGCAGCTACTGGATTATTCGCTTCGCTCACCCTTCGGGCCGATTTCAGTCGAGCAGCGCACTTGGCAATTTTTCCAGGCGAAACCGATTAAAGTAAGCACCATTCGGCTAGTAACCCCCTTGAAACACCGGGGATAACAGCGTTTAATCGGGGTTAACAATAAGATAACGACACATGGAGTGGTGCAACCCAATGCTCACAACAGATTCCCGAAACCGTTCAAAACAGCACCACACCATGCCCATTCAACCACCGACTATCAGGCTCCTATCCTGACTCTTGGAGTATGGCGAACTCTCAGCATAGCGTTAACGTATCAATGAATAGGCTGGAATCGCATGTGGTTGGGCAGACAGGAAATTGACTGCGACGCGATAGTACTTCGATAAAATTGGCAAATATAGGAACCTATATATGGGTTCCTAGATGTAGGTTCCTACATATATTAAATAAGTTACTATATGTAGGAAATGTTAATAAATATAGGAACATTTGCGATGGGAGGGGGTGCTTTCCATTGCATGTTAGGCCTGGAAGGGCATCTGAAGAAAGGGAGAGATCAATGATATTCTCAATAAAGAAGGGGCTCGGGCGGCTCGCGCTTACTGCGGTTATCCTCAGCTTGCAGGCATGCGGTGGCGGAGGAAGCGGAGGCACATCCGATACCGGGGGTGACTCTATTACGTACACTATGAGACTGTAAATTAGATTGTGTATCTGCCTATCATTAACCCACAAGGGGGATAGGCAACCATGAACAAACAAGAACTCGAAGCCTTCGCACGCGAAGCGGCCAAAAGCATTAAAACCGAAAATGACCTCAATGAATTCCGTCAGATGCTGACGAAAGTCACTATTGAGACCGCCCTCAATGCAGAACTGG
>JAWOIT010000082.1:0-9699 GCA_046484535.1 Pseudomonadota bacterium
TCGCCCGCTTTGGGTAGCACCTGCTCGCCGTCGTACTGCAGCTTCTGCATTCGTGTCACCGCCGGCAGCACGCGGAATACCGCTTCGCGCAGTTCGCTCGCCTTGTTCTCCTTGATAGTGTCGAAGGTGGCGATGTAGATACCGATGATAATAAGGCCGGAGAGAAAGCCGGCAACGGCCAGCGAGGTCACCAGGCGGGCGGAGGTAGGTTCCTGGGCTGCGGCAGGCAGTTCGGTGCTCATTTGGCAGCCCTCCCGCGGCCGAAGGCCTGTGGCTGGGTCACCCGGTCAATCAAGGGGGTGGCGGCATTCATCAGCAGGATGGCGTACATCATCCCCTCGGGGAAGCCGCCGAATACGCGGATGAGCACTACTAACAGACCGACCCCGATGGCGAAGACCCAGGCCCCTTTTGGGGTAACCGGCGAGGTGACCGGATCGGTGGCCATGTAGATCGCCCCCAGCAGCATGCCGCCGGAGAGGATGCTGAAGAGGGGCGAGGGATATTTATCACCATCGACCAGGAACAGTACGGCAGAGAAGAGGGCGGCGCTGCCGAGAATTCCCAGCGGGATACGCCAGTCGAGATCGCGACGGAGAAAGAGATAGATGCCGCCCAGTAGCAACAGTAGCGCACTGGTCTCGCCGAGCGACCCACTGGTGTTGCCGATAAACAGATCGGTGAGACCGGTGCTTTGTTGCTCGAACTTCATCAGGTTGAGCGGTGTGGCCTCGGAGATGGCATCAGTGACCGGCGCCTGCATAAAGGGCAGGGCAAGATTGCTGACATGCACGGTGAAAAAGTCGACCGGTCCGCTCTGCGTGCTCCAGGTGGTCATGGCGTTGGGGAAGGTGGCCAGCAAAAAGGCCCGGCCCACCAGCGCCGGATTGAACATGTTGGTGCCGAGGCCGCCCCAGATCAGCTTGCCCAGGCCGATGCTGACCACACCACCGAGAAAGGCCATCCACAGGGGTAGGGCGGGAGGCAGGGTCAGGCCCAGCAGCAGGCCGGTCAATGCCGCGCTGTTGTCGCGCAAGGTTAAACTGCGTTCCTCTTTGGGTGTAAAAAACCATTCGGTGAGTACCGCCCCGGCAATAGTGGCAGCCAGCACCAGCAGTGCCGCCAGGCCGAAATACCACAGCGCGGCAAGCGTGGCCGGCAGCAGCGCGATCCAGACATCGCGCATCGCCGCCGGGGTGGTCATACCCTGGCGTAGCAGCGGGGCGGATTGCAGTAACAGTTTCGGGTCGTGTTTGGTCATGGTCAAATAAGCAAATTCACCGCAAAGGCGCAAAGTGCGCAAAGGTTTTTGTTTGTTGTCTCGACACAAAAACGGTAAAAGTATCGGCGCCCGGTAGAATCGCTAACCACGTTTCCGTCGAGGTGCGCTTTTCTTTGCGCCCTTTGCGCCTTTGCGGTGGACATAAAAATCAGTCCTTTCTCCGCCTGAGGTTGTCTTTGGCCGTGCGGATTAGCTGCACGATCGGGATGTTCGACGGGCAGGCGAAGGTGCAGGCGCCGCACTCGACGCAGTCCATCACGTTGAACTTTTCCTTCATTTCTTCAAACAACCGCGCCTTGCCCAGCTTGGCCAGGCGTGAGGGGTTGAGGAAGTAGGGGCAGGCCTCGAGGCAGCGGCCACAGCGAATGCAGGCATATTCGGGAGGACGGCCGGTCTCCTTCGCGGTGAAGGCGAGAATGCCGGAGCTGCCCTTGAGGATAGGGGCATCCAGGTCTGCGATGGGGTTGCCCATCATCGGTCCGCCCATGATCACCTCACGGGTGGTCTCCCGCAGGCCGCTGCAGAAATGCAGTACGTCGCGGATCGGTGTACCCAGCGGTACGATCAGGTTGGCCGGTTCGGCGATACCGGGACCGGCGACCGTCACGATGCGCTCGATAAGCGGCATGCCGGTATCGAAGTAATCGGCGATGGCGACGATGGTGCCGACATTGTTCACCGCCACACCCACATCGCGCGGCAGTTCTCCGGCGGGTACCTCGATATCATAAACCGCCTTAATCAGCATCTTTTCAGCGCCCTGCGGGTATTTCACTTCCAGCGACACCACCTCGATGGGTCGATCGCCAATGTGCTTAGTCAGGGCGGCGATTGACTCGGGCTTGTTCTGTTCCACACCGATGGTGGCGCGCTTGGCCCCGAGTTTTTGTCGAACAATTTCAGTGCCGTGGATCACCGCCTCGGGACGCTCCAGCATCAGGCGGTGATCGGTGGTGAGGTAGGGTTCGCACTCGGCGCCGTTGACCAGCAGGTTCTCGATCTGCTGCCCCTCGGGGATGGAGTACTTCACGTGGCTGGGAAAGGCCGCACCCCCCATGCCGACGATACCGGCATGCTGCACATGCTCGATGAACTGTTCGATGTCCAATGACTGCCAGTCGATGGGCGCGGGATTGGGCAGCTGCTGGGTGGAGAAAGGATCGGCTTCGATCTCGATCGCCGGGCGGAAGTTGCCGTCGCTGTAGCGATGCGGGCCGATGTCGCGCACGGTACCGGTCACCGGGCTGTGCAGCGCGGTGGAGACAAAGGCGGCAGGTTCGGCGATGAGCTCACCCCGATGCACCCGCTGACCGACCTCGACCACTGGTTTGGCCGGTGCACCGATGTGCTGGCCCAGCGGCATGACGTAACGCTTGCAGAAGGGCACCCGCTGGATCGGCAGATCGGCGGTCTGATCCTTATGGTGCTCAGGGTGAACACCATGGGAAAAGCTGCGGCGTAGCGAAAACAATAGACCCATTCGTCAAAAAACCTTTTTCACCGCAAAGGCGCGAAGTACGCAAAGGGATGTAAATGTCAGAGCCATGGCCGGCATTATGCTGCAACCCTCTCCCGTGACCTCGGGTGTCATCTGCAGAAATCCTTTTCTTTGCGCCCTTTGCGTCTTTGCGGTGATCATCATCAATACCCGGCCAGTTCCATCAGGCGGTGGGTGATCTGTTGGTGCATCTCCCCTTGCATGCCTTCTTCCAGGGCGCGCAGTTTCTCTTCATACTCCTGTCTCAGAGCATCGAGTTCTGCCTGGTGCGCAGCGGCGAGGTCGGCCTTCGCCTCGGCCTCGACGCGGGCGGTAAACGGTGTCACCAGTCCGCCGATCTCCTGCAGGGTACGCCAGGCGTGGGCCTGGCGTTCAACCAGTTTTGCGAGCGCAGCGTCGACGGCATAGCGCTGCTCATTGCCGAGATGGTCTTTAACGTCCAGGTACGGCGTCTTACCGCTCCGCTTCACTTCGTCCAGTGCCAACCAGGCGAGCAGTTCGGTCGGTACCGGGGCGTCCTTGTGCAACGGTTTGAGGCGCGCGGCGAAGCGCTTTTCGCTCAGTGCCCAGTGGGCCGGGGTGATCGCCTTGCCGCTTTCGTCATTGTGCCAGTCGCGCTTCGGCTCGGGGTTGCCATCGAGATTGAGGCGGCTGCCGAAGACGCCTTCGGCCTGCGGGTCGTAACGGAACAGCGGCAGGGTGCGGCTGTCGACCGCCAGCTTTGCCTGCGCCAGTACGGCGGTGGGGACAAAACCGTGGCGCTCGGGGCTGGGGCTGTGTACCCGCAACAGGGCCGGGCCACCGAACTTCAACATGCCGCGGACGCTCTCGCGCAGGTGTTCGGAGGCGGCGAAGGAGCTTTGCGCCACATAGGCGTTGCGCTGCGCCAGCGCCATCAGCGCCAGGTCGCCGCGGGCGTCCTTTTGTGCGTTCAGTGCCGCATCCTCGATGCCGCGGCTGCCGAGGCCGAAGTCGAGGTCGGCGAGCACCAGGATCTTCACCGGCAGTTCGCTGTTGAGCAACCAGGTGACCTGGGCGAAGCCTTCGCCGCCGAGGCTCTGGTCGTTACCCACCAGCACCAACGGTGGCACCAGCCGGCGCTCCTCGTCGGTCAGGTCGTTCCAGTTGACGGCACCACCGTCCGATTTGGCCGCCTTCGGGTCCAGTTCGGCACGGGCCTGGCGTAGCAGTCGAACGGCCTCCAGCGCCTCATTGAGCTGACCGTGGAGCAGACCGGCGGCGATCTGCGGTGCGGTGCCGGTCATATCGATGGTAACCGGGGCGTGGAACGGGTTGTGCGGGAAGGCGCCGGCCCAGGCGGCGGCGGTGCCGCGGGCGAAGGTGAGGCCGTAGCGGGCGCGGCCCAGGCCGTGTTCGCCCTTGGCGATGCGCCAGTGCAGCTCGCCGATATGACGGGTGAGATCGATCAGTTTGCGCATGCGCACGGTATCGACACCACTGCCCTCCAGTACCTCATCACCCTGCTGGATGAGGGCGCTGAGTGCGGCCTCGCGGGTATGCACCTTATTCAGGCTGCCGGCCAGTTGCTCCAGATCCTCGGTGGGCAGGGCCTCGGCCAGGGTTTCGCGGATCCTCTCCGCCAGGGCGGTCTGGGCCGAGCCCAGTTCCTGGATGAAACGGTGCAACAGTGGCTGCTGCTGGTATTCGGTGGCCGCCAGCACGTGGCGCATGGCGATCTTCTCGCCGGAGCCGGCCTCGGCGCCGTCCCCGCCGGAGAGGGCGAAAGCGCAGTGGCGTGACAGCATCACTGCCGCCATCGGGTCCATCGCATTGTCGCGAGTCAGTCGCTCGATGGTGCTTGATGCGGTGTCCGGCGTCTGTTGCCATAGTTGCCATTGGCGTTGTGCGATAGCGGTCTCTTCATCGTTAGCGGGCTGCATCATCAGCGCCTCGTCGGCGCAGACCTCGCTGCAGAGGCCGCAGCCCTTACAGCTGTCCGAATTGATGGCGAGTGATAGCAACTCACCGCTGTCCTTCTGCGCCTTTTCGGCAAGGGTGAAGAGCGGCTCAGTGACGCTTACCGGCAGGTCGGCCAGTGACTGCTGCATCCGGGCGATGGCCGCCTCGAGCCCTTCGCGGCGATCCTCGGCGACCGGGGATTTTTCCTGCACCCAGGCGTAGGCGTCAGCCAGTAGTTGATCGGCACTGGTTGCCTCGGTTTCGCCCTTGCGGCCGAGAGTGGCGATGCCGGTGGCCAGTTTTCCGGCGATGGCGCGCACCTCGGTGGCGGAGGCCAGAGCGATGCCGGTCTCCACCAGCGCCCTGGGGCTGATGGCAGTGGCGCCGATGGCGCTGTCGGGGCAGGCGGACCAGCAATTGCCGCAGCCGGTGCAGTTCGCGGGGTCGAACTGCGGCAGTTGAGTGCGCGACGGGCTGTGGTTGTTGAAGGTGGCCGACAGCGGCGGGATAACGCCGGTGGCCAGATAGGGATCGGCGGTGAGCTGGTTCGCCTCGCCGTTTTTGTAGAGCACGCCCACCTGGTCCCAGAAGCGGGGCAGGCTGTCATAGCGGGCGTCGTTGCCGCCAAGGTGGCGGACCGCCAGCGGGGCCTGGTCGTCGTGCCAGTTTGTGGCGATCGCAGCCACGGTACTGTCGGTGGCGAGTTGCTCTACCGTCTCCATGCCGTGGTCGAAGGCGGTGAGCAGGTTGTTGCGTTCCTCTTCCGCGAGATGGCTCAACGCCTCTTCGCGCGCGGTGCGGATACGGCGCGGTTTGAGCTCCAGTTTTTCTGTGGCAATCAGCGCGCCGAACAGGGCGCCGAGTAGGCGCTCCTTTTTCCCCGCGGAGGATTCGTTCTCCATTGCTGCCGGGGCGTTAAACAGGCGAATCTTCCTGTCGCGAATCCCCTGTTGCAGCTTTGGCGGCAGGGTGGCGAAGGCATACTCGGCGTGACTGCCATCGAGCAGCAGGATGCCGTTTTCCGCCAGCCCCTGCAGCGGCTGTAGGTTGGGGTGGGTGGCGTCGCTTGCCACCAGGGCGGTATCCAGTGGGTGATCATCCCCCAAATCCTGCAGGCCGTCAGGGGCCTGAATCACGCGTTCAACCAGCGGCGCGCCCCAGCGGTTCCAGTTCAGGGCGGGACGGCTGCGCACCTGTCCGCCGAGCAGCTGGTGCAGGAAGCTGCCGGTCTCCAGCGCCAGATTGTCGCCGTGTTCACCGCTGAGGTGGTGGATCGCCAGGCTGAGTGAACCCCCAGGACGCAGGTCCGGGGCCGGAATCTTGCTGTGAAGGGCGAGCCTGTCGATCTCCGGGTAGTGACGACGCAGGGTGTCGAGCAGGACCTGACGCTTGGGGTGAATGGTGTCGTTGCGATGAAAATCGAGGCCGAGGTACTGGCGTGCCGGGCTGGTCTTGCCCAGCGATTTGCCCAGTTCAATTAGATCGGCGGCATGCAGCGGCAGGCCGCCCAGGCCGTAGATCACCGAGAGCAGCCGCGGGCGCTCGGCCTCCTGCAGCGATGGATACCCCGGGTGGGTGTCGCTGCCGTAGCGGCCGTTCTCCATCGCATGTTCCACCGCCCCGCGCAGTTCGCGCAGCAGCGGCGCGTCGCCGGCCAGCGGGGTGTCGAGACGCTCCAGTACCGCCACGGCGCGCTTGCCGGCGAGCAGTTCGGCCAGCTTCGCGCCGGGGAAGGGGCGCAGGCTGTGCTGGCCGATAACGCCGATCTTCACCTTCTCCTTTTTGCGCAGATGCTCGGCAACGGCGATCGCCGTCTCCACCGCACTGCCCTGGGCCACCAGCAGCAGTTTGGCCTTTTCTGCATTGTGAGTGGTGATGGCGTTGTAGTGGCGGCCGGTCAGGCGGGCGAATTCGCTAAGGGCCTGCTCCAGCAGTGCGGGCAGCTCGCGTTCGAAGAAAGGTGCCTGGGCGGCACGTGCCAGGGCATAGCTGTGATTGTCCTGCAGGGCGCCGTTGAGTGCAGGCTGATCCAGGTCGTGCCAGCGCGGTACGCGGCGGCGCGTCTCGCCGAAGATCAGTTTCTGCGCCTCGCTCGGCACATCGATGGCTTCATCGCCGTTGCCGAGGAATTGGCGCACCAGTGACGGGGAGGGGAGCTTGACCTCCTGACCGGCGCCGGCGGTCTGTTCGCCGTCCATCGTCACCACGCCGGGGATGAGGCTGAGTTCGGCGACACGGCGGGCGATAAGGCTAAAGTCCACCGCCTGCTGTACGTTGCTTGCAAAAAGGGTAAAGCAACCGCTGTCGGCGCTCATGTGGACCGCCTCATGACCGCTGCCCAACGCCGCCCCGGAGCCGGCCAGGGCCCGGTTGTTCAGGTGCAGCACCAGCGGTAGGTGGCGCCCGGCGCAGGAGACCAGCAGATCCTGGGCGGCGGCCAGCTCCTGGCTGTCGAGAAAGACCGTGGCGCGCTGCCCGGCCATGGCCAGACCGGTGGCGGCGGCGACGGCGCCGCGCGGGCTCTCTGCATCGTGGGTGTGCAGCAGGCCGCCGAACATATTAGTGCCGCTGCGCTGCTGCTCCGATTGCCAGGCGACGCCGGCGCTGTTGCCGGGGAAGCCGCTGCTTCCTGAATTACTCAGGGACGCGGTATCGGCAATGCATGCCTCGGTGATGGCAACGGCGGTGTCGCCGTCGAGCACGGTCTCGATACCGTCGGGCAGCTGTCCCGCCATGGTGGGGCTGCCGAACAGTCGCCGGTAGAGTTTAATCGCCGTTTCAGTGAAGCTGGGCATAGCGTTTCCGGTTGTCGTGGCTTTCGTTCCGGTCCTGGAACTGGTCGCCCTCCAGCCACTGAATCGCGCCGGTGGGGCATCGGGAGGTGGCCTTGGGGGTAACCGGCAGTCCGGACTCGTAGTGAATCAGGGGCAACTCGTCCTTCATTTCAATCAGTCCCGGCTCGGCATCGGCGGCGCATTTGCCGCAACCGTCGCAGCCGACGGTGCAGAGCACGGTGACCGCCTCGCCGGCCAGCGGGGTGTTGCACTGCACCAGCAGTTTTTGGCTCAGCGGCAGGACCTCGAACAGATCCCGCGGACAGGCCTCGACGCAGTCGCCGCAGGCGGTGCACTTCTCGGTATCCACCGCGGGCAGGCCATTGTCGTTCATCACAATGGCGTCGAAATCGCAGGCGACCTCACAGTCGGCCAGCCCCAGACAACCCCAGGAACAGCCCTTGCCGCCGCCGGAGACGACCGCCGCGGCGCGACACGATTCGAAACCGTCGTATTCGGCGATCTGGTAGGCCTGCGCCTCGCCACCGGCGCAGTGCAGGCGCGCCACCCGCTTTTCCGCCTCGCCGGCATCCACGCCGAGGTAATCGGCGATGGCGTCGATATCGTCGGCGCCGGCGACGGTGCACTCGCTCGGTTTGACCTCATCGCTCACCAGTTTCTGCGCAAACGGCAGACAGCCCGGCTCACCGCAGGCGCCGCAGTTGGTGCCGGGTAGCAGCTCCTCGGTGTGCGCCAGGCGCGGGTCTTCCTCCACCTTCAGCAGCCGGTAGGCCACTGCGAGGATGAGACCGAAGAACAGGCCGAGGCCTGTCATGATCGCCGGTGCTGTCAGAAACTCGTTCATAAAAATCTTTCACCGCAAAGGCGCAAAGGGCGCAAAGTGAGAATACAGCGCGTGCTCTGAGCGTATTTACTGTCCCGGTTGGCGGTGTCAGCTTGGTGTTTCACAATCAAGTAGACCTTTGTGTACTCTGCGCCTTTGCGGTGAATCAATTGAATTTTGCCGCGCGTTGCTTGAGCTCGTCGAGGTTCGGTTCCGAAGCATCCCACGGCGCCCCCGGATGAATGCACTTGGAGGGGCAGATCTCCGCCGCCTCGACCATCTGGGCAAAGGTTCCGGTGTTGAGGTCGCCGAGGATCGCCTGATTACTCTCGTCGTAGATGAACATCAGCGGGTTGATCGCCAGGCAGTCATTGCAGGTGGTGCAGAGCGGGGTGTCGATCCAAGGCTCTTCGACCAGTTCATCTTCCTCCTCTTCCGGCGCGGTGTCGGTAACAGCCTCTTCCTCGTGTTCCGCTTGCGGCTGTTCCGGTTTCGCTGCAGGAGCAACGCTCTTGAGTGCCGGGCGGGGGCCGCCGACTGAGAAGTCCATGCCCATCAGTACGTCGGTGAGGCGTCCCATCACCTCGCCGGCCGCCTCGGCGCGTGTCTGGGCCAGCTGCTCCTCGTACTCGGCTTTTATCGCTTCAATCTGCTCAGCGGCATTGGCTTCGATCTCTTCTCGGGTCCGTGCGACGGCCCGGTCGATGTGCTTGTTCCTGACACCGGCCATCTCCTGCAGGCTGTGCCAGAAATTGAGACGGTCGCGGCATGCCTGGATCAGGGCGCGGGAGATCACCACGCGGTACAGCACGCCACCGCTCCCGACAGCCCAAATGAAGGGGACATGTTTGTGCACCTCCTCCTCGGGCAGTTGCAGAAATTCGGCCACCGGCGTCAGGTCGGTCGAGTCGCAGCTGTTCGGTACCACGGCGAAGTGATGGTGCAGGCGCGGAATCAGCAGGGCGTAGTCGGCGAAGGTGAAGGCCAGCTCAGTTTCAGTCTGGCTGCCGGTTTCATCGATATAGGTGAACGGATGGAGGGGCCAATCCTGCTCCGGCTGGGGGTTACCGCTGAAGTCCATACGGTCGGCAAAGGCGTCACCGGCGGCGGGGTTGATGTGGAAGAAGGGGTGTACCCGACCTTCCAGCGCCGCGCCCGCTACCAGCCAGGCGTTCAGCCCCAGGTCCTGACCGGTGGGGCGCAGGCCGATGTTGATCAGGTGCAGGCTGGTGCGGGTGGCGTTGAGGGCGCTGATGTAGCGCTGCAGAAGATGCTGGTGGCGTGCCGCCGAGGCCTGCGAGACCACCGCCTGGCGGTGGCTGATGCCGAGATAACCCAATTCCAGACGGTAGTTCTGGAACGGGTCTTCGTCGGGCCGGGC
>JAWOIT010000085.1:0-8875 GCA_046484535.1 Pseudomonadota bacterium
TTTAGTTATCCAGGCCGTACTGTTTGAGTTTTTTGCGCAGGGTGCCGCGGTTGATTCCGAGGATCTCCGAGGCCCTGGTCTGGTTGCCGCCGGTGTGTTGGATCACCCTCTCCAGCAGCGGCTTTTCCACCTCGCCCAGCATCAGTTGGTAAAGCTCGCCGGGGGCGTGGCCGTCGAGATCGGCAAAGTATTTGTCAAGCGCCTGGCGGACACAGCCGTTGAGGGGATTGGCACTCTTGTCTTTCACGCTGCGATCTCCCTGTTGTCTATCAGTTCCCCAAAAAAGTTTTTCACCATGGCCAGTTGCTCTTCGGCATCCTCGACGCGGTTGACCGTGTGGCGGAAGGCGGCGCCGTGGCGCTGTCCCTTGCTGTACCAGGAGATATGCTTGCGCGCCATCCGCACGCCGGTATATTCGCCATAGAAGTCGTAGAGGTTTTCCAGATGGCCCAGGAGGATGTCGCGCACTTCCTCCAGTCCGGGCTCCGGCAGTTTCTCACCGGTTTGTATATAGTGTTCAATCTCACGGAATATCCACGGCCTGCCTTGGGCGGCGCGGCCGATCATCACCCCGTCGGCGCCGGAGAGCTCCAGTACCTGCCGCGCCTTTTCCGGCGAGGTGATATCGCCGTTGGCGATGACCGGTATGGCGATGGCGGCCTTGATCGCGGCGATGGTCTCGTACTCGGCGTCGCCTTTGTAGCCGTCGGCGCGGGTGCGGCCGTGGACCGCCAGCGCCTGGATGCCGGCGGATTCGGCGATGCGGCCGATGGCGACGCCGTTTTTGTTGTCGCGGTCCCAGCCGGTGCGGATCTTCAAGGTGACCGGCACCTCGGGTGCGGCTTCAACCACAGCTTCCAGGATGCGCCCCACCAGTGCCTCGTCGCGCAGCAGGGCGGAACCGGCCTGGACGTTGCACACCTTCTTCGCCGGGCAGCCCATGTTGATGTCGATGATCTGGGCGCCGTTGTCCACGTTAAAGCGGGCCGCCTCGGCCATCATCTTGGGGTCCGCGCCCATGATCTGCACCGAGCGCGGCTCGGTCTCGCCACGGTGATCCGCACGGCGCTTGGTCTTCTCGCTGCCCCAGAGCAGGGAGTTGGAGGAGACCATCTCCGAGACGGCCATTCCGGCGCCCATCTCCTTGCAGAGTTGGCGGAACGGGCGATCGGTGACACCGGCCATGGGGGCCAGTACCAGGTTGTTTTTCAGCGTATAGGGTCCAATGCGCATGGGGCGGCGAAGCTTGTGTTTCAGCGGACCGGTAATCATACCGGGTAACGCTTTCGGTATAAAGCGTCGCAGGTCAATAAAAGTTAAATTCGAAGCCTACGGCATTTTCGCCCGGGTCCACTACTTCGAGCATCAGCGGGATCTCGGTGTTGGGGATAAACTCCCTGTCCCGAGCATCACCGATCAGATACTGCTCTGGACGGAAACGGCGACGGGCGACAACCTTCTGTTGCAGGTCGGTCATGATCACCTCGACAATTGGAAAAGGTTGGTTGAATTCGGCCCGATTGACCAGAATGGCGGTGATCAGCAGGCTGTTTTCATGGCGCGGGTGAGACTGCATAAGGTGATCGGCCAGCTCTATCCTTGTCAGATCCCGGCGAGGTGGCAGTGTGCAGCCGCTCAGTTCGCAGATCCGGCTGAGGAGTGGGCGAAGCTTGGCGTTGTCAGCCAGTGTGTCACGTTGGTGGAAAAAGTAATATTGAAATACCAGGGTGAGGAGTAACAGCAGTATGCCGCCCCCCCAGAGGATGCCGCGTAGAATAGGACGCCCTTGCCGCTGCTGGAATTGCGGCGGCAGCGTGTAGCTATCAAGGATGGCTTTCTCCTCAGCGGCGGGTTGTGGCCCCGTGACCGATTCCTCCCCCTCATCGCCGCTCGCCTCTTTATCAAGGGGGCCGGTGGGCTGTTTGAGCTCTTCAACGGCGCTCCCTGCTGATGGGTGATCTGCCGTCTCGCCATCGCCGGCCGCCTCTTCGGCCGGAGAAGGCTGTCGGGGTTCGGACGGACTTTGCTCCTTCGGAGGGGCTTCCGCGGGGGACGCCGGCGCTTCTTCGCGCTGTTCCGAGTAGGGACCCTGTACCGCCTCGATATTTTCATCCGAGAAGAGATCCCAGTTATCCTCCGCCGCTGAATGTCGGTTCACGGGGGGGGAGCTGTCCTCCCGGCGTTCGGTGCGGTCTGCCTGTTTCCCGGACGGAGGCTCTGAGGTGGCCAAAGCGAATTTCGCCCGGGCATCACCTCCATCATCAGCGTCTTCATCAAACAGGCTGAAAAGGCTGTTTTCAAAATCGTCCTCTTCCCCGGTAGTCGACGCTTTCTGTAGCGGTGGCTCCGATGTCCGGGGAGAGGGCGGCTCCTCAATCTGGCTAAGATTACCGTCTGTCTCCGGGGCGGCGGATTCCGGCGACTTATTTGGTGGTGCCGTTTTGCTTTTTGGCTCCCGGGGTTCCCTCCCCGGTTCGGCATTCGTTTCACTTTTCTTCGGCGCCGTTTCCCGGGCTACTCCCCGGTTGTCGTCGCTGTCTCCCGTACCAGGACGATTGCCGCTTTTTTCTGACAAGAGGTTGTCGCTGAGAGCGGTGGCTGTTGAGCCCTCTTCCCCGGCCATATCCCCGTCTTCTGCCGGATGGGTGGCGGTTTCCGGCTCTTCCCGCTTGATACGGGGCTCCTCTGCCGAGGACGCCGCGGTTTGTTTCCCGGAGAAGGTGTCGGTGGCCGTCCCCGCTTCTGTCTGCGGCATATCGGCATCATCCGTGGGGGGATGGAACCTGTGCTCGAGCGCATTGAAAACCGTCTGACAACGGCTGCAGCGTACTTTGCCATTCGCGGCCTTCAACTGATCGGGCCTGACACGAAAGACCGTTTTACACTCTGGACATTTGCTTAGCATAGTGTTGTCTAGCTATGTGGCGCCCGTCGGCTCCGCTTGCTGGAACTGGATGGGGCAAGTTAGCTGATTTATCACGTGCTTCCAAGCGTAATATTCCTATTCAGGCGTGCTGTATGGAGCTGGGTGTTATTCGCATGCGCCGGTCATCAGCGGTCCGGAGACCTGGCGATGAATCCTGCCGTGTGCGCGAAAATCGTCAGTTCGGCGAAGCGGGCCTTCGGCTGTTCCAGGCGCGCCCGTAGAGTCGGGAATATAGACATAATAGGCGGATTATACCCTCTGCCGCCGCGCATTTCCTCGGGCACTCCCCCTTTTTTAGCGCTGTCATAACGACCCTTACACTTCGGTGTTATGTTCAGTCATCCCGTTCCGGTTACATTCTGTTACTTAACTGGCCGCTTAGGGGGGATATACTACACTCCAGTCAGGGCGCCGCGCCGTTGTCTGGCGCATGAACCGGCATAGCTTTATGAGGCTTGGTTGTTGACAGTCACGCCTTGAAAGCTATGATGCCATGCCTCGGGCATCGCGTTGGCGTATTTAATCATAAGTTTAAATCTTGCAAGGGGGATATCGTGGCTTTTCGTTTTTCATTTTTTTCTGCTCTGACAGTGGGCTTTCTTGTGATGGTGATCGGTCTGGAGCAGGCATCGGCGATGCCGGTTTTCGCCCGCAAGTATGAGATGAGCTGCACGGCCTGTCATTCGGCCTTCCCACGCCTGAATGACTTCGGTGAGCAGTTCGCGGCCCAGAACATGCGCCTGACCAATTGGAAGGACGTGGCCACCAGCGATACCGGTGATGAGCGTCTTGCCTTGCCCGACTCGGTGCCGCTGGCCATTCGCGCGCAGGGCTTCGCCCAGTTACGCGACGATGCTACAGGCAGCGATAGTAGCGGTGAAGAGTATGAGAACACGGGTGACTTTCAATCCCCTTACCTGATTAAACTGCTTACCAGCGCGCCGCTCTCCGACCATATTACCTTTTACGGCTACGGCATCATGGCGGAGAAGGGGGACAACGGTAGTTTTCTCATCGAAGATGCCTGGTTCAGCCATGACAACCTCTTCGGCAGCGACGCCGCGATGATGTTGGGCCAGTTCCAGGTCTCCGATCTGATGTTCCCGCGGGAGACCCGTCTGACCTTCCAGGACTTTATGGTCTACCGCATGGCCGGCATCACCTATGACCGGGGGCTTATCGTGGACAGAGGTTTCGGTCCACTTGATCTGGCCGTCGGGGCGGTCAACGGCAACGGTGTCAGTGCCAACGCCGCCGTGTCCTCTCCCGGCTATAAACGTGCCGATCATCTGTTCGACAACGATAACTCCAAGTCGGTCTTCGCCCGTCTCGGCACTGAGTTTGCCGGTGTCAATATCGGCCTGTTCGGGTTGACCGGCAGCGAGCAGTTTGAGGGCAACACCTGGACAAGCGATAAGCGCATCGCCGGCCTGGACATGTCGGGCAGCTTCGGCCAAAAGGTGCACTGGTTCTTCCAGGGGCTGGTTAACGAATGGGACGATGTGCTCGAGCGGGACGAGACCTATACCTGGGGTGGTATGTTCCTCGGCGTCGACTATATTCACAGCCCCCAATGGACCATCTCCGGACTCTATAACCTGACCGACTCAGGGGATCTGGATGGCAGCAACACCGTCTATAACGGTATCGATATGGACAGTTTCACCCTTAGCGCCGGTTACTACTTTATGACCAATGTTAAAGGCGTCATGGAGGTCAACTATGACCTGCTCGATACGGACGATGAAAACTACGGCCACAACGGCACCGATAGTTACATCCTGATGGGCTTCGACGCAGCCTTCTAATCAGGCGGCCAGGCCCGGTGACCTGCCGGTCACCGGGCGGCCGGCCGTTTTCCCGACAGCCGTATCCAGCCATCAAGTTCCACCGGCTCGTCCATCTCAAACCACTCCCGGTAGGCCTCCGAGACCGCCACGGCCTGTTCCGGCAAAATGCCGGAGAGTACCAGACTGCCGCCTGGCCGCACCCGCGAGGCAAGTGTTGGGGCCAGCTCAATGAGCGGACCGGCGAGGATGTTGGCCAGCAACAGGTCGGCGGATTCGACCGGCGCCTCTTTCGGCAAATAGGCTGAAATCCTGTTTTCAACGCGGTTGCGCCGGGCGTTATCCAGGGTCGCCACCAGTGCCTGGGGATCGTTATCCACCGCCAAAACAGTATCGGCCCCCAACAGCGCCGCGGCGATGGCGAGGATCCCCGAGCCGCAGCCGTAGTCGGTCACCGCCAGATTCTCAGGCGGGTGGGCGTCGAGCCACTCCAGGCAGAGGCGGGTGGTGGCGTGAGTACCGGTGCC
The DNA here is from genome assembly GCA_046484535.1 of Pseudomonadota bacterium. Classification (GTDB taxonomy): domain Bacteria; phylum Pseudomonadota; class Gammaproteobacteria; order Thiohalomonadales; family Thiohalomonadaceae; genus JAPHTQ01. The sequence continues at coordinate 5,241 of JAWOIT010000085.1, forward strand.
GAAGGCCAGACCCGGATCGAGGTGGATGTTCACCCCATCGGTATCGGGCGCGTCATGCCAGCTGGGCACGATCCACAGCCGTTCGCCGAAGCGCATCGGCTTGAAATCATCCATCCAGGCCCGCTCCCAGTCCTGATCCTCCAGTACTTCACTGCGAAACTCCGGCAGTTCCGATGGCCATTGCTCCCTGAGTTGAGCCACTACATTGTCACTGTCGAAGGTCTCATCGAACAGGCCTACTACATTGGTCAGTTGCCACAGCGGGGTGGCGCCCGGCGGCGGCTCGTAGAGGGGCTGATCGGCGGCATCCTGCATGGTCACCGCCGCAGCGCCTGTTTCGGATAAGAGATCCGCGAGGGCTTCAGCGTCGTCTTTGGTGGTGTAGAAGGTGAGTTGGAGCCAGGGCATGAGTGTCTCGGGTTGATGGGGTGTTTGTGGATTTTAACAGGGGAGGGGGTGGGGTGTCGTCGGTGGGTTGGATTTGTGGGGTTGTATCGCTACGCGATGAATGAATTGAATGCGGGGTCGCGCCCCCGCTTAGATAAAAACTATCGCGTTAGCGATACAAAAAGAAAAGGGCGACCGAAGTCGTAATGCTGGTCAGTTAAGGAAAATAATAGCTCGTAGGAGCGGCTTCCAGCCGCGACTTAAGCATAAAATCGCGGCTGGAAGCCGCTCCTACATGTTAAATTACCGCTTAACTGATCGGCATTACGACCGAAGTCGCCCTTTACATACCAATGACAGAACCCGATTACAATCCGAGTTTCTTCTCCAGATAGTGGATATTGGTTCCCCCCGCCTGGAAAGAGCTGTCATCGAGCAGCTTCTGGTGCAGCGGGATGTTGGTTTTGATCCCTTCGATGATCGTCTCGTTCAGTGCAGTGCGCATCCGCGCCAGTGCGATGTCGCGTGTCGGTCCGTGGGTGATGAGTTTGCCGATCATCGAGTCGTAGTGGGGCGGCACCACATAGCCGTTGTAGATATGCGATTCGACGCGTACGCCAAGGCCGCCGGGCATGTGGACCCGCTCGATCTTGCCCGGTGAGGGCATGAAGGTTTCCGGATCCTCGGCATTGATGCGGCACTCGATGGCGTGGCCGTTGATCTTGATCTCGTCCTGGCTGTAGCCGAGTTTCTCGCCGGCGGCGATCAGGATCTGCTCGCGCACGATATCGACGCCGGTGATCATCTCGGTGACCGGGTGCTCCACCTGAACGCGGGTGTTCATTTCGATAAAATAGAACTCGCCGTTTTCATAGAGGAACTCGAAGGTGCCGGCGCCGCGGTAGCCGATCTCGACACAGGCGTCGGCGCAGCGCCGGCCGATCTTCTGGCGCAGCTCTTCGCTGATACCCGGTGCAGGGGCCTCTTCGATCACCTTCTGGTGGCGGCGCTGCATCGAGCAGTCGCGCTCGCCCAGATGGATGGCGTTGCCGTGGGTGTCGGCCAGGACCTGGATCTCCACATGGCGCGGGTTTTCCAGGAATTTCTCCATGTAGACCATGTCATTGCCGAAAACGGTGCCGGCCTCATTCTTGGTCAGGGAGATGGCGTTGAGCAGGTTCGCCTCGGAGTGGACCACGCGCATGCCGCGGCCGCCACCGCCGCCGGCGGCCTTGATGATCACCGGATAGCCGATCTCGCGGGCAATGCGCAGGTTGGTGTCGGCATCGTCGCCCAGCGGGCCGTCGGAGCCGGGCACGGTGGGGACACCGGCCTTTTTCATCGCCTCAATGGCGGAAACCTTATCCCCCATCAGGCGAATGGTCTCGGACCTGGGCCCGATGAAGGCGAAGCCGCTCTCTTCGACGCGCTCGGCGAAGTCGGCGTTTTCCGAGAGGAAGCCGTAGCCGGGATGGATGGCCATGGCGTCGGTCACCTCGGCGGCGCTGATCAGCGCCGGAATGTTGAGGTAGCTTTCTGTGGAAGAGGCCGGGCCGATACAGACTGACTCATCGGCCAGCCGGACATGCTTGAGGTCGCGATCGGCGGAGGAGTGGACCGCTACGGTCTTGATGCCCAGCTCGCGGCAGGCGCGGAGGATGCGCAGCGCGATCTCTCCGCGGTTGGCAATAACTATTTTGTCGAACATAGGAATTCTGCTTGTTGATTAGGAGTGGATCACTCGATGATAAACAGCGGCTGACCGAATTCGACAGGTTCACCGTTCTCGGCCAGGACGGCTTTGATTACCCCCGCCTTGTCGGCCTCGATCTGGTTCATGATCTTCATCGCCTCGATGATGCAGAGGGTGTCACCGACATTGACGCTCTGACCGACCTCAACGAAAGGTTTGGCGCTCGGTGAGGGTGAACGGTAAAGGGTGCCTACGATGGGCGAGGTGACCTGGTGGCCGCTGGGGATTTCGGAGCCGGCTTCGGCAGTCTCTTCAGCGGCGGCCGGGGCAGGGGCGGCGCTAGGGGCCGGGGCGGCGACAGGGGCGGCTACCGGTGCCGGCGCGTGACTGTTACGGCTGATCCGTACGGATTCCTCACCCTCGTGGATCTCGATCTCGGCAATACCGGACTCTTCCAGCAGCTCGATCAATTTTTTGACTTTACGAATGTCCATTGTGCTCTAAACCTGTGGTTATTTTACTTACTGTGTTATTGGGAAAGCCGGCGGAGAACCGCTGCCAGCGCCAGCTCATAGCTCTGAGCGCCCAGGCCGCTGATCACGCCGTCGGCGATGTCTGAAAAATAGGAGTGGCGCCTGAATGGTTCACGCGCATGCACATTTGAGAGGTGCACCTCGATAAACGGAATATCGACACCGGCAAGGGCGTCGCGTATGGCGATGCTGGTATGGGTAAAGGCCGCCGGGTTGAGGATGATCCAGTCGATGCTCTCTTCACGGGCACGGTGGATTCGCTCGATCAGCTCATGTTCCGCATTGCTCTGAAAACACTCCAGTCGGTGTCCCGCATCGCTTGCTTGCGTGACGAGTTTCTGTTCGATCTGTTCCAGGCTGTCAGTGCCATAGTGTCCCGGTTCCCGGCTGCCCAGAAGGTTGAGGTTCGGACCGTTTAGCACCAGCAGATTGGCCATACTGTTATCCCGAGTTCACCTTAAAATGGATGCAATTGCAGGGCAATTGCGAGGATTTCATCGCAGTTCCCCGCTTATTGTTTCTAATTTCGGGGAAGGGTATCGCTACGGAAGGCGCTTATTTTGCATCAAGGACATACTTATGTCCAGAAGCAAAGAATTACCGTCCATTTCAACGAAGATCATTACAATTTTAGACCTATTCGCGGTGTGATGCAGATCACACTTAGACTAAAGTAATGGCTGGACGGCCTTTTCCGCTTCTTCGAAGCTCAACTCATTGCGGTGGGTGAAAACGATGTTGCCCTGGCGATCAAGCAGCGCCGTATAGGGCAGGGCGCCGACCTTGTTGCCGTAACGGGCGGCGATGTCGATGCCCTCCTCCTCGGCGATCAGTATCGGATAGTTGATGCCCATGGTGTCGGCAAAGGTCTGCGCATTTGCCCGGGTATCCAGGGTGATGCCGACAATGGTGAAGCCCTGGTCGGCGTATTTCTCCTGCAGCGCGATAAAGGCGGGGACCTCTTCGCGGCAGGGCGGGCACCAGGGGGCCCAGAAGTTGACCATCACCACCTGTCCCTTCCA
>JAWOIT010000122.1:0-14914 GCA_046484535.1 Pseudomonadota bacterium
TTTTTATTCGCGACCCGTGAAGTAACAATAGTGAGCGGTGAGGAGAACTGTTATGAGAATTGTTGAAGAAAGTTTGGAGAATCTTGCAGAAGAGTGATTATTGTTCGTCATCCGGCAGCGGAATCGACAACCGGTTTTCCTTTCTGGCCTGTCGCCACTTCAGGCGATATTGTGAGGGAGTCATGCCGGTATGGCGCTGAAACATCTTGGTGAAATGAGAGGCGTCACGAAATCCCACCGTCCAGCAGACATCGACGATGGCGGCACTGTCGTTCCGCAACAGCTTGATCGCCTTCTCGATGCGAAGCCGCATAATGTAGTCCTGAAAGGTGATTCCATAGGCGCGCTTGAATGCCCGGCTTAGCTGGAAGCTGGTGGCGCCGCATTTGCTCGCAATCTCACTTTGCAGCAGCTTCTTATGCAGGTTCTGCTCGATATAGGCCGTTGCGACATCGACAAGCCGCGCCTCACCGGAGTGTTTCTGGAAGCGCACATCCTCCGGTAGCGGCTGGGGAGGAAAGACGGTTCCCCGCTCGGCACGCCCCTCGGACTCCACCATCAGCTTGGCCAGCATCGACAGCGAAGGCAGCACCAGGTCGGCATTAACGGGTTTTACGAAATAGTTCCAAATCCTCGCCCGCAGCGCCCATACGGCGAGCGCCTCGGAATGCTGCTCGGTAAACATAACCATCGGTGCGGACGGAAACTCCCGTTTGATATCACCGAGCTTTGAAAGACTGGTAATATCCGGAAAATCATACTCGAAACAAAGGATAAGGGGATGCCTCGATGCAATAACCGCCCCGATGTCATCCTTTTTTGATATTTTTATTAGCGGAAAACGACTCTCAATGACCCGGGCAAGTTCAAGGTCCGGTCCATATTGAGTCATATCCACCAGCGCCACGCCGGCTACTTCCATTCCTACCCCTTTCTTCGATTTTATTCCTGCAGCGCTTCACATGCCGTTATTCGGATTCTGTAAACCACCTTGGCCAACCCATCAAAGATATAGTCCAGGCTTGCGACACCGTCAATTTTTCTTAGACGCGTTCGGCCATCGGTACGAACGACCGCCCAAGCCGGTTAAAATTTCGTAGTCACTACCCGCACCACCTGAAAATTCGATCTCACGCGATGCTCATCGCCTTCTTCTCCCGCACTTCAACGACTTGCTTGTAAGCGAACGGACGAGTCAGTAATTGCGGTTTTCTTCACTTTTCGTCATCACCGCATGGATGTCGGAACAAATCCGATACAATCGGTCGGCAAGCGTTTTTGCCTCGGCGCCTCTGCAGCCGGCTTTGACAGGGTGAGTGTTGACCTTATGGGTTATAAGTCGGCTCCGACTACAAGCCCGGCCAGCGCCGCCAGTGAAGGTAATACCGTCTCGGGAGAGACGGGTTTGACGAAATAGTTCCAGACCCGGGCGCGCAGCGCCCAGACCGCAAGCGCCTCTGAGTGGTGCTTGGTAAACATCATCACCGGGACTGATGCAAAATCCCGCTTGATATCGCTCAGCACCGAAAGTCCTGAAACATCCGGATAGTCATATTCAAAACAGGCAATGACCTGTTTACCCGAAGCCAATGCCGTTCGGACATCATCACTTTTAGAAACACGTAACAGCGGATAGTGACGCTCTATGATCCTGGCGAGCGACGAGTCAGCACCGTCACGGGTCATATCCACAAGTACGACTTTCGCCTTTTCCATTGAAATTCCTTCTTTTTTTCTCCAAACGGCCAACATCGTTTAATTTGACATCCAGCAACAAGTTCAAAACTTCACACAAGATAAGTAGACAATAACTTCACTCCGGTCAAATTGACGGAGCGATGGAAGACGGGGTATCGCATACGTCTCGCTATGGATCGCCCTGTACGATACTGAGTCGTAACAGCTAGCGCCCCACAAAGACCATAGACTTGTTACGGCTTCTTTGCCGCTGCATATCGACGGGGGAAAACGAGACCATGTTGATTTCTCGCAACGCCCACATTCCAGAAGAGCCTCTTTGCGCCTCTGCGCCTTGGCGGTGAAAAGGTTTTAGGAAGGAAGCAAGACTCGAAGAGTGCGAGCCTCGACTTTGCGCCTCTGCGCCTTTGCGGTGAAAAGGTTTTAGGAAGGGAGCAAGCCTCGTCGGTGCGCCTGACGGCGGCACCCTACAAAGACCGGGGCAAGTTTCAAACCGGTAGGGTTTGCCGAGCCTGCGAGGCGAACCGCTTCTCACCGCAGAGGTTCGAAGAGAGCGAGCCTCGACTTTGCGCCTCTGCGCCTTTGCGGTGAAAAGGTTTTGGAAGGGAGCGAGCCTCGACGGTGCGCCTGACGGCGGCACCCTACGGAGACCGGGGCGGGTATTGCATGCCCGGCGTATGCGGGATGCCGGCGAAACATTTCATTCGCCGGCGTTATAGCCGTTGAGCCGTTTTCGTTTCGGTTGCTTAGCCCAGCCAGAGGCGGGCGTTACGGAACATACGCATCCACGGCCCGTCCTCCTCCCACTCATCCGGATGCCAGGAGTGCTGGACCGCACGGAAGACCCGCTCCGGGTGCGGCATCATGATGGTGAAACGACCATCGCTGCTGGTCAGGCCGGTGATGCCCAGGGGTGAGCCGTTGGGGTTGGCCGGATAGATTTCGGTCGGATCGCCGTAATTATCCACATACCGCAGGACCACCTGCTGCTTGCGCAGCGCCTCTTCGGGGCTGTGCCCCTCGCGGAATTCGGCACGGCCCTCACCATGGGCCACGGCGATCGGCATGCGCGAGCCCTCCATCCCCTGCAGGAACAGGGAGGGCGAATTCATCACCTCCACCAGCGAGACCCGCGCCTCGAACTGCTCGGAGATATTGCGCACAAAGTGCGGCCAGGCCTCGGTACCGGGGATGAGCTCATGCAGATTGGACATCATCTGGCAGCCGTTACAAACACCCAGGCCGAAGCTGTCTTCGCGTTGGAAAAAGGCCTGGAATTCATCCCGGGCGCGGGGGTTGAACAGGATCGATTTGGCCCAGCCCTCACCGGCGCCGAGCACATCACCGTAGGAGAAACCGCCGCAGGCGACCAGACCGTTGAACTCCTTGAGGGAGAGACGACCGGCGATGATGTCGCTCATGTGTACATCCACCGCCTCGAAACCGGCGCGGTCAAAGGCGGCGGCCATTTCGATCTGGCCGTTGACCCCCTGCTCACGCAGCACCGCCATGCGCGGACGCTCGCCTTTGCCGATGAACGGTGCGGCCACATCCTCGTCGATATCAAAGCTCAACGCGGCGAACAGACCCGGGTCATTGGCATCGAGCAGCCGGTCATACTCTTCCCGGGCGCATTCGGCATTGTCACGCAGCGACTGCATACGGAAGGTGGTCTCGGACCAGGCCCGCTGCAGGTCGATGCGGGACTCATCCAGCAGGGTCTCACCGCGCCTTTTGATCACAATCCGATCATCATCATTCAGCTCGCCGATGACAAAGCCCGCGGTGGCCAGTTCCGCCTCGCGCAGGGCGGAAAGCACCTCCTCGGTATCCTGATGACGCACCTGGATCACCGCGCCGAGTTCCTCACTGAACAGGGCCGCCACCGGGTCCTCGCCCAACTCATCGAGGTTGAGATTCACGCCGGTGTGACCGGCAAAGGTCATCTCCGCGACGGTGGTGAAAAGGCCGCCATCGGAGCGATCGTGATAGGCAATGAGCCTGCCCTCCTGATTGAGCTCCTGAATCAGGTTAAAGAACTGCTTGAAGGCGTGGGCATCGTCCAGATCGGGGGCGTGGTGACCCACCTGTTTGTAGACCTGGGCCAGACAGGAGCCGCCGAGGCGGTTACGCCCCTTGCCCAGATCGATAAGAATCAGATCGGTATCGCCCAGATCGCTGCGCAGCTCCGGGGTGAGCGTCCGGCGCACATCGAGCACCGGGGCAAAGGCGGTGGTGATAAGCGACAGGGGCGAGGTGACCGATTTGTCCTCACCGTTTTCCTGCCACACCGTTTTCATCGACATGGAGTCCTTGCCCACCGGGATGGCGATGCCGAGGGCCGGACAGAGCTCCATGCCCACCGCCTTGACCGCCTCGTAGAGACCGGCATCCTCACCCGGATGTCCGGCCGGGGCCATCCAGTTGGCGGAGAGTACGATGCGGGAAATATCCTCGATGCGCGCGGCGGCGATGTTGGTCAATGCCTCGCCCACCGCCATACGGGCACTGGCGGCATGGTCCAGCAGGGCCAGCGGGGTGCGCTCGCCCATCGCCATCGCCTCACCTTTATAGCTGTCGTAGCTGCTGGCGGTGACGCCGCAATCGGCCACCGGGACCTGCCAAGGGCCGACCATCTGGTCACGGTTAACCAGGCCGGTCACGGTGCGATCGCCGATGGTAATGAGGAAGGTCTTATCGGCGATGGTCGGCAGATGCATCAAACGATAGGCGGCATCGCGGATATCGACCTTGGCGGTATCGAAATCGGGCTTGTGGAAGGGTTTGTGGTGCACATCACGCAGCATCTTCGGCGGCTTGCCCAGCAGCACCTCCAGCGGCATATCGATGGGGCTGTTATCAAAGTGGCCGTCGCCGAGCACCAGTTGCTGCTCCTCGGTGGCCTCGCCGATCACCGCAAAGGGCGCGCGCTCGCGTTCGCACAGCGCGGCGAAGCGCTCCATATCCTCGGGTTTGACCGCCAGGACATAACGCTCCTGCGCTTCGTTGCACCAGATCTCCATCGGCGTCATGCCCGGCTCATCGTTGGGGATGGCGCGCAGTTCGAAGCCGGCGCCGCGACCGGCGTCATTGACCAGCTCGGGCATGGCGTTGGAGAGGCCGCCGGCGCCCACATCGTGAATGGAGACGATGGGATTGTTATCACCCATCTGCCAGCAGCGGTCGATCACCTCCTGGCAGCGGCGCTCGATCTCCGGATTGCCCCGCTGCACCGAGGCGAAGTCCAGATTCTCCGCCGACTCGCCGCTGGCCATGGAGGAGGCGGCGCCGCCGCCCAGACCGATCAGCATCGCCGGTCCGCCCAGCACCACCAGCTGCGCGCCGGGGGGAATATTGTCCTTCTCCACATGTTCGACCCGAATGTTGCCCAGACCACCGGCGAGCATGATCGGCTTGTGGTAACCGCGCACCTCCTCGCCCTCCGGTCCGGGTACCTGCTCCTCGAAGGTGCGGAAGTAACCGTTGATCGCCGGGCGACCGAACTCATTATTGAATGCGGCGGCACCGAGCGGACCGTCGGTCATCACCTCCAGCGCAGAGACGATGCGCCCCGGCTTGCCGTAGTCGCTCTCCCAGGGCTGCACAAAATCGGGGATACGCAGGTTGGAGACGGAGAAACCGGCCAGCCCCGCCTTGGGCTTGGAGCCGCGGCCGGTAGCGCCCTCATCGCGGATCTCACCGCCGGAACCGGTGGCCGCGCCGGGGAAGGGGGAGATGGCGGTGGGATGGTTGTGGGTCTCCACCTTCATCAGGATCGCCATCGGCTCGCTGTGATAGCGATAATCACCCGATTCCGGCTCGGGGAAGAAGCGGCCCGCCTCATAGCCCTCGATCACCGCCGAGTTGTCCTTGTAGGCCGACAGGGTCTTGCCCGGATTCTTTTGATGGGTGTTGCGGATCATGGCGAAGAGGGATTTGTCCTGCTCCTTGCCGTCGATGATCCAGTCGGCATTGAAGATCTTGTGACGGCAGTGCTCGGAGTTGGCCTGGGCGAACATCATCAGTTCGGCATCGGAGGGGTTGCGGCCCAGGGTGGTGAAGTTCTCCACCAAGTAGTCAATCTCATCGGGAGCCAGCGCCAGCCCCCATTCGGTGTTGGCCCGTTCCAGTTCATCCCGACCGCCGCCGAGGATGTCCACCTGACGCATCGGCGCCGGCTCGTGGGTAATAAACAGTCCCTCGGCCTCATCCATACTCTCCAGCACCTGCTCGGTCATCCGGTCATGCAGCAGCGCGGCGGCCATTTTCAGTTCATGGTCGCTCAGCTCGCCATCGGCGCGGCGTAAATAATAGGCGGTGCCGCGTTCGACCCGCTGCACCTTACCCAGTCCGCAGTTATGGGCGATATCGGTGGCTTTGGAGGCCCAGGGAGAGATGGTGCCGATACGCGGAATCACCAGCAGCAGCTGCCCCTGCGGCTCCTGACTCTGCGCGGCGGGGCCGTAGGTCAGCAGGCGCTCCAGGACATTCTGTTCGCTCTCGTCCAGGGTACGCTCCACATCGACGAAGTGGGTGTACTCGGCATAGAGGTGAAAGAGGTCCGGGATCCGCTCACGCAACTGTTGGGTGAGTTTTTCCAGACGAAACGGGGAGAGGGCCGGGCTTCCGCGCAGGATCAGCATTAGGGTCTAGCCTTGTCTTTAGATTATGGGTTTGTAGAAGACACGCCGCACTCGGCCTCCTGCCTAACGCGACACTCGCACATCTCTGTGTAGCGAATAATACTGGAACCGGGCCGGGACATAAACAACACCATTGGCGGCGCCCCGCCTCTTGAGCGGAACCCTGATTGGAGCACAGCTCTTGAGCTGTCCACACGAGAACCTACCGTTGGCCACCTCAAGCGGTGGACTCCATCCCACAGCCACACCGATACCCGGCAAACCCTACCGGTAGGGTGCCGCCGTCAGGCGCACCGACAGACCGGACGGTTGAAACGTGAAACGGTTCGCCTCGCAAGCTCGGCAAACCCTACCGTAGGGCGCCGCCGTCAGGCGCACCGACTGGCCGGGACGGTTGAAACGGTTCGCCTCGCTCTGCTCGGCAAACCCTACCGTAGGGTGCCGCCGTCAGGCGCACCGAACTGCTCCCCGGCGCGGCAGATGGTATAATGCCGCACCGCTTCAAACCGTCAGCGAGAAATCATGAACCAGCAGAACGCTCCACTCCCCCACTGCGGCCTGTTTCGCCGGCTTGCCGCCATTTTCTATGACACCATGTTGCTGGGGGCGATCCTCTTTCTCGCCGCCCTGCCGGCCGCCCCCCTGCTGGGGGAAACTCCCTCGACCGGGGGGCTATTGCTGTTCCGTCTCTATCTGTTGTTGATTATCTTCGGCTTTTTTGCCTGGTTCTGGAGCCACGGCGGGCAGACCCTGGGGATGCGCGCCTGGCGTATCAAACTGCAAAACCGCCGGCCGGGCCCCGTCACCCTGTGGCAATTGATGCTGCGCTTTATTATAGCCACCTTCTCCTGGCTGCTGTTCGGCGCCGGTTTTCTCTGGTCGCTGATCGACAGGGAGAAACTGACCTGGCATGACCGCTACTCGATGACGGAGCTGGTGGTCACCCCCAAGGAGCAAAAAAGGTCATAACGGGGGTTGTATCCTGCGGTTCAAATCAAGGATGGAGATCAGGGCGATTTGCCGGTGATATAGCTGACCACATGGTCGCCGTCGTCGTCCTTCTCGATCTTGGCCACCAGGTAGTCATTCGACTCGTCCAGCCAGAGTTCGGTATCGCCCTTTGTCATCTTTAGGGCATCCACCTTACCGTAGGGGGTTACCACCTGCTCGCGGCCGGCCAGTTTGAAATCATAATCCCGCAGCTTGCCGCGCTCGGCCACCGAGTAGTGGAACTCCTTGGCGCCATTGGCTACCTCGTGCCGCAGCACGAGCTGATAGAGCTGGCGGTCATAAACATCCGGAGTGAGCGGCAACGCCTTGCGCTTGCCCTTGTAGAGGGCATCCACCTTCATCTTGTCCCAGTCAAAATCGAGCGTCTCCAGTCTGTCATCACTGCGCCCGGTGTAGTGATAGCGGTAACTGATCGGTCGGATCCGGCCGTTGTGGTAACGCCAGATGCTGCGCTCGCTGGCGCGGTCCTTGGCAAACCAGGCGACCACACCGGTGACCTCGGCGACCGTTTCCATCAAATAGGTGCCGTCGTCCCGCGCCTCCAGGCGCTGAGTCAGGATGCCCACCTTAAAGCCGTTGTAATGCACGTCATATTCGGCGGAAAAGGGCTTTATCACCGTCTCCGCATACAGCGGTGCGGCGAGGGCAAAGAGGAGAAAGAACAAAAGCGGTCGTGACAAAGTACGCTCCCTTTTATGAAGGCTTAAATATAGGTGACCGGTTTGCATCCGTGAAGTTCCCTGCAGGCAGCGGGGAGCGCCCCTTCAGGTTACCCGGCGCATCATTAAAAACCACAGTAAAATCACCAGGAGTGCCGGGGTTGCCGCGCTGATCGCGGGTGAGATGTCATAGAGCAGCGCCATGCGCGAGAACAGATTGTGAACCAAATAAAACCCGATGCCGATCATGGCCCCAAGCATCACCCGGGCGCCCACCCCCACCGAACGCATGGAGCCGAAGACAAAGGGCAGCGCGAGCAGCAGCATACCGACGTTGGTCAGCGGGGCGACCAGGCGCAGCCACATCGCCATCTCATAACGTTGTGAGGCCAGGTCGTTCTCCTGCATAAAACCGACAAGCTCGTTCAGCTCCCAGACCGAGAGATTCTCGGGTTTCATGCTGGCGAGATTGATCATCTCCGGGGCCAGGCGACTCGGCCAGGCCAGGTTATCGGCCCGCTCCACCGTCACCTGATTTTCACCGAACAATGTTCTTCTTACACCGGAGAGGTGCCACTCCCCCCGCCGGTAATAGGCCGTATTGGCGGCGACGATCTCCAGCAGCCGCGGCCCCTTCAAGTGATAAACGACAACCCCCCTGGCTTCACCGTCGGGATCGAGGCGGCGGATGGAGATAAAGCTGTTACCGTCCTTGGCCCACAACTGATCGCCGGTATTCAGACTGACGCTTTTCACCATCGCCTTGAGTCGCATATTGTGCGCCTCCTTCTCCAGCTTCGGCGCCACTCCTTCGCCCACGGCAATAATAAAGGCGATCATGATAAGCCCCGCCTTCAGCACCGAAACGGTGATCCGGCTTATTGATACTCCGGAGGCGCGCATCACCGTCAGTTCGCTGCTCGTGGCAAGCATGCCCAAGCCGAGCATGCTGCCGATCAGGGCCACCATGGGGAACAGCTCATAGGCCTGGCGCGGCAACAGCAGGATGCTGGTCAGAATCGCGTCCTTATTGCTGTAGGTGCCTCTTCCCACATACCTCATCTCATTGATCAAGGTACTGAAGAAATAGAGCGCCAGCAGCACGGCAAACACCATCAGCGTGTAGCTGATCACCGTGCGCATGATGTAGCGATCAAGCAGCTTCATGACGCTCTCGCTCCGCCGCGCATACGGTTACTGCGCCAATACAGTAGCCATATCAGACCTATCAACAACCATTGCACCCACCATATACCGATATATGCAGGCACCTCCCCCTTCTCCATGGAGGACCTGGCGACCAGCAACAGGTTGTTATAGACAAGATAAATCAGAAAACCCAGAACCATCCCGCCGAAACGGCCGCGCCGCGGTGAGGTTTTGCTCAGCGGCACCGCCAACAACCCCAGCAGGAGGGTCCCGATCGGTATGGTCAGGCGCCACTGCAACTCGGCGATATCGAGGGGGTGGTTGGAACCGATGAGGTCACTGGTGGGCGTGGCATCCCGCGACGGCCTGCCGATACTGGGCTGATGCTCCCTGATAAGCAGGCCATGCTCCTGAAACCGGATAATGCGGTAATCCTGCATGCCCGCAGCCCCCTCATAACGGTAGCCCTTGAGCAATACCAGATAACGGGCGCCTGTCTTTTCATCGATCTGCTCATAGGCCTGCGCGGCGGTCAGCTGATAATAGACCCCTTCTTCGACATGGCTCACAAAAACCCCCGTCAGGCGCCCGTGCTTTTCTTCATACCCCTCCGCATACACAACCGGACTGTTAGCGCTCATCTGGTTGAACTGGCCCGGAATAATCCCCTCGATTTCCGTCCGTGCGCTCGCCTCATCCAGCAGTGCCTCGGTATAACGCTCGACCCACGGTGAGAAATAAAGCGACAACACCGCAACAATCAGGGCAATCCCCGTGCCGAGAAGACCCACTATTCTTAACAGTTGCCCCGGCCGCACCCCACAGGCGCTAAGCACCACCATCTCACTGTCCCGGTAGAGGCGGCCGAAGGCCAGCATCACCGCCAGAAAAAAAGACAGCGGCATGATGAATACCAGGTTGGCCGCCCCCTTGAGCCCAATCAGGGTAATGAGGATATCCGCCGGATAACTCCCTTCCAGAATATCATTGAGCAGGCGAATCATGGTGGTGCTGAACAGCATTACGCTCAGCAGCAGGGCAACCCCGATGAAATTCGAGGTCACTTCGCGCAGGATATAGCGGCGAACGATCATCAGCGGGTGGGTCCCTTACAGGCTGTCAGGTTCATTGTGCGCAGGCAACCGCCATGTGTGATAGAAATTGGTGCGGCTAAAGTTTACGCTATAGCCCATGCTAACAAAACACTCAATGTCAGGAGTCACGATGGAATTCAACACCAGCACCGGCCCTATTCACAGCACCCGCAGCGGCTGCATCATTGTCGGGATCTACGAAGGCAAAAAGCTCTCCACCAGCGCCCGGCTTCTTGATGAGGCGGCGGATGGCCTCATCAAGAAGGTACTGAAAAGCGGTGATCTGACCGGCGGGCTGGGCCAGACGCTGATGTTAACAGCCCCCGGGGGGCTGAATTGTGACCGACTGCTGCTGATCGGTTGCGGCAAGGAAAAGGAGCTGAAAGACCGCAGCTACCGCAATATCGCCCGGGCCGCGGCCAAAACCCTGCTGGGCACCAAGGCCAAAGACGCCCTCTGCTGTCTGGCCGAACTGCCGGTGCCGGAGCGCGAGCTGGACTGGATGGTGCGCCAGTTTATCGAGGCGGTCGGCCATGCCGCCTACCGCTTCGATCAGATGAAGAGCGAAAAGAAGGACGAGGACAAGCCGGTCCTGCGCAAGGTCACCTTCCCCCACGCCACCCGCGGCGAAGGGGCACTGATCAAGCTGGGCATCGTCCAGGGACGCGCGATCAACGACGGTATCGACCTCACCAAGGATCTTTCCAACCTGCCGGGCAACGTCTGCACCCCCACCTACCTGGCCGATCAGGCCCGCGCCCTGGCCCGTCAGCACAAAAGTGTCAAAACCACCATCCTCGACGAAAAACAGATGGAGAAGTTGGGCATGGGCTCGCTGCTCTCGGTCTCCCGCGGTTCGCGCCAGCCGGCCAAACTCATTGTAATGGAATACGACGGACAGGGAGGTGCTAGTGCCGCGGGAGGCAGGAAGCCGGGAGCGGCCAAGGGAACGGCTGCCAAGAACAAGCAAAAACCGATCGTACTGGTGGGCAAGGGCCTTACCTTCGACGCCGGCGGCATCTCCCTCAAACCGGCCCAGGGGATGGATGAGATGAAGTACGACATGTGCGGCGGCGCCGGCGTCTTCGGCACCATCAAGGCGATCGCCGAGATGGAGCTGCCGATCAACGTGGTCGGCGTGGTGCCCAGCTCCGAAAACCTGCCCGACGGCGAGGCCAACAAGCCCGGCGACATCGTCACCACCATGTCCGGCCAGACCGTGGAGATCCTCAACACCGACGCCGAAGGACGCCTCATCCTCTGCGATGCGCTGACCTATTCGAAGAAGTTCGACCCCTCGCTGGTGATCGACATCGCCACCCTCACCGGCGCCTGCATCGTCGCACTGGGCAGCCACGCCTCCGGCCTGCTGGCCAACGACGAGAAGCTGGCCGCCAAACTGCTCGAAGCCGGACAGAAGACCGGCGACCGCGCCTGGCAGCTGCCGCTGTGGGAGGAGTACGACGAGCAGCTCAAGAGCCCCTTTGCCGACATGGCCAACATCGGCGGCAAGGGCGCCGGCACCATCACCGCCGCCAGCTTCCTCGCCCGCTATACCAAGGAGTACAAATGGGCGCACCTGGATATCGCCGGCACCGCCTGGGTGAGCAACGCCGAGAAAGGCGCCACCGGCCGGCCGGTGCCGCTGCTGACCCAGTTTTTGATCGACAAGGCCAAAGGCAATTAAACGTCGTCATTCCGGCGCAGGCCGGAATCCATGCCTGGACCCCGGCATTCGCCGGGGTGACAATATCGCCGGATTAGGCGGCAGCCGTACTCGGACGGTTCTCTCCTGTCGGGTTGCGGCGTCGAGGGCCTAACCGGCCTCTATAAAATCGACAAACGATAGGCAATTGAAGGAAAATCCTAAAGTGCTACCCAGTTCCAGGTGTGCCGTCGGCACAGTGCCCTACAATGCGGCGGCACAGACGCACCTGACAACAACCGTTCAGCGAATTGAGGCCACTCCATGACCCGGGTCGATTTCTACATCCTCGACGACAACGCCGCCGATGCACGGCAACGTTTCGCCTGTCGTCTTGCGGAAAAAGCTTGGCAACAGGGCCATAGGGTCTATATTCATACGGGCGACCCGGCGCTCAGCGCTCGTATGGACGAACTGTTATGGACCTTTCGCCAGGGCAGCTTCGTCCCTCACGGTCTGGATGAGGATCCGACGTCGGATGATGCCGGTGTGCATATCGGCCATGGCGATGAGCCGCAACACCACGACGAAGTGCTGATCAATCTCGACCGAGAGATTCCGCTCTTTTTCAGCCGCTTTCGCCGGGTGGCGGAGGTCATCGGCAGCGACGAGGAAAACCGCCGAAACGGACGTGAGCGTTTCCGCTTCTACCGAGACCGGGGCTATCCGCTTCAATCGCACGACATCAAACATGGATAAACGGTGATGAGCAAAAGGCGATACCAGCATCAACCCGAGCGGGACAATCGCTCACAGAGCGAACTTCTTGACGAGCTCGGCTCCCTCAAAGAGCTGCTCGATGAGGAGGTCGACGACACCAATCCGGTCGCGTCGGTCAGTGATATCCGCTCGGTCAAGGAGTACATGCTGTTCAAGCAAAAGGCGGACGAGGCCGGGGTCGATCTGGAAACCTACCTGAGACAGCACGCCGAAGGCCGGTTTTCCCACTCGGAAAACAACGACGAGAGCGATATCCCGATGCTGGATGAGGTGGTTTCCCTCGATAGCACCCCGTTTGATGCCGGCAAACAGCAAGCCGCGCCGCAAACGAAGGACACCACAACGATTTCAACCCTCTCCGAGATTAATAGGATCGGCCAGAGCATTCCCGCCGGCCAAAAACTCAGTCTTGAAGCCGTTGAGCAACTGGTGACAAGCATCGTCGAACAGAAGTTGCAGGCAATTAAACCGCAGCTGGAAAAGCAGATATTCGACCAGATCCGCAACAACTTGCCGATCGACAGCTTCAAGTAATACTCCCCCTGCCTGATCACCTACCATCCAAGTCAGCTAATACCCCCTATTGGAGTACAGCCCTTGGGCTGTCAACACCGCGACCGAAAAATCCTCCGCCACGCCAAGGCGTGGACTCCAACTCAAATACCGTTGGAGTGGTCGTCCAGGCCGCGATTCCATTACTCAGGATCGAGTGTCTGACCTGTCGCGACCTGCACACTCGCTCCGACAATGAAATCTCCCTCCCCGGCATCCCTTTTCCCCCCTTTTCTACGCTATAATGGCCGTTTTCGCGCAAACCGGCTAACTGTAGAAAACCATGGAAAAAAGCTACAACCCCCACGCTATCGAACAACACTGGTACCAGACCTGGGAAGAAAAGGGTTATTTCGCCCCACAGGGAAGTGGTAGTGCCGCGGGAGGCAGGACGCCGGGAGCGGCGCAAGCCCAGGGCGATCAAAACAACTTCTGCATCATGATCCCGCCGCCCAACGTCACCGGCAGCCTGCACATGGGCCACGGTTTCAACAACACCGTGATGGACACCCTCACCCGCTATCACCGCATGAAGGGCGACAACACCCTGTGGCAGCCGGGCACCGACCACGCCGGTATCGCCACCCAGATGGTGGTGGAGCGCCGGCTCGGCGCCGAGGGCAAGACCCGTCACGACCTGGGCCGCGAAAAGTTCATCGAGCGCGTGTGGGAGTGGAAGGCCGAGTCCGGCGGCAACATCACCCGCCAGCTGCGCCGCCTCGGCTCCTCCCTGGACTGGAGCCACGAGCGCTTCACCATGGACGACGGCCTCTCCGACGCCGTGCGCGAGGTCTTCGTGCGGCTGCACGAGGAAGGCCTGATCTACCGCGGCAAGCGCCTGGTCAACTGGGACCCGGTGTTGCACACCGCCGTCTCCGACCTCGAAGTCATTTCGGAAGAGGAACAGGGCTTCCTCTGGCACTTCCGCTACCCGCTCTCCGACGGCAGCGGCCATCTGGTGGTCGCCACCACCCGTCCCGAGACCATGCTCGGCGACTCCGCCGTGGCGGTACACCCGGACGACGAGCGCTACAAGCACCTCATCGGCAAAACCATCACCCTGCCGCTGGTGGGCCGCGAGATCCCGATCATCGCCGACGACTACGTCGAGATGGAGTTCGGTACCGGTTGCGTGAAGATCACCCCGGCGCACGACTTCAACGACTACGCCATGGGCTGGCGCCACAACCTTCCCATGCACAACATCTTCACCGTCGACGCCAGGATCAACGACGAGGCGCCGGAGAAGTACCGCGGCAAGGACCGCTACGAGGCGCGTGATGAGATCGTCCACGATCTGCGCGAATTGGACCTGCTCGAGAAGATCGACGACCACAAACTGATGGTGCCGCGCGGCGACCGCTCCGGCACCGTCATCGAGCCCTACCTCACCGACCAGTGGTTCGTCGACCTCACCCGCGAGAAGCTCGACGACGGCCGCCCCGGCGGCAAGACCCAGATCACCGACCCGGCGATCCAGGCCGTGCGCGGCGGCGACATCACCTTCACGCCGAAGAACTGGGAGAACACCTACTTCCAGTGGCTGGAGAACATCCAGGACTGGTGCATCAGCCGCCAGATCTGGTGGGGCCACCGCATCCCCGCCTGGTACGACGAACAGGGCAACGTCTACGTCGGCCGCAGCGAGGACGAGGTGCGCGAAAAGCACAGCCTCGGCGCCGA
>JAWOIT010000131.1:0-11379 GCA_046484535.1 Pseudomonadota bacterium
ACTGCTATTGCTGCTACTGTTATTGCATCCAGTGAGGAGGACACCTGCACTTGCGATGGTTGTAATGAGAATTAGATTTTTTATGTGCATTATTATAACTCCATTATTTAATAAATTAGCCTTGTGTAATGCCAGTGTTTCTAAGGTAGTATTCACGAACAACACACTATCATATACAGAGTTCGGTGTCACAGAGTTCGGTGTCAGAGTAACATCTCTCACTTCGTTCCTGTCCTCAAGTCGGCTTGAGTTGTTACTCTGACCCCGAACTCTTCCCGAACTCTCTCTGACCCCGAACTCTCCATTATTTAATCCCTCCGTCCCCTTTACGTTGAAACTCGACGCTAGAAATCAGAAAAAGAAGAACCCTCGTTAAGTGCCTTTTCTAGTCCGGAAGAGAGAGCCTCGAAATCGGTTACGATGGTCTGGTAACCGTCCTTACTTGGCCAAGGCCAGCCAGAGCATGTGCTGTACGAAGGAACCCCTTCGATCAACTCCAGTTGAAGCCGTGCCTTTTCATCCTTACTCTGGAATCGGACGTGGTACTCAGTTGAGCACCGATTGGTCGCAAGGTACCAAGTTGCCGCTCCGCGGCCTATTAAAGTAGCTTCCTCCCGATCTTGAACTCGCAAAACAGACCTACTATCTCCATAAGTTTCTGCAAAATAGTCTCGCGCACGAACCCAAAGATCTTCTTGGTTGACTGATTCGACCTGATAATCGTATGTGAAGGTCTTTTTCACATCTTTTTCAGCAGGCATCATCCCCGCACAACCCGATAGAAAAAGTGGGGCAATAATCAGGACTACGAACTGTTTCATAATATTCTCCTGTTAGAAAAAAAGGAAACTGATAGCGCCATATAACGCTGCAATCACGCGCTTGTCGCGTGCATTGCCTTATTAAATTTCGAAATGTTTGGCGAGAGGCGATCTACTTACCGAAATTCGACTAAAGCCGAATTGCTCCCTTACCAAACTCTCTATCGTTGAAACCATCCAATCAGGCGCCTGTGGAGAAACATACACTTGCTCGATAAACTCTTCTATTTTCCCGATCGGGACACGAATTGCCGGCTCGCTAATGTTCTTCTTATTTAGGACAACTCGCCACTCTTGCTCATAGCTGAACGCCTTCGCCTTCATGAAAAGGGTCAATATGCCCTTTGAGATCGGAAGTTCTTTGTAGCCAAACGGGAGACCAAGCGTTTGTACATTAAGCGTTCCATCGCTCACATAGTCGTCGTAGATAACTTCTCCGAACATTCCTACCGCAGACAAGTCAGCGCAGTAGTCGTGGCACACAGACATCACTTTCCCCACATTGCTCACTACAGCAACAGAGAAGGCATTGGCACCGTAAATCTTCCACATTGCAAGACTCTCCGATGAGGAGAGGTGCCAGCATGACACGAAGCACTCTAGATTCTGACGGTGCAATGCCTGCCCCGCTTTCTCATGCAGTTCCGGCGGCTCAGTGGACAGCAAGGCCTCCAAGCCAACATACCCTTCTTGTGTATCCTCGAACTTATCTGCCCTCGAAAATCTCAACTCCCCCGTTTGGAGAAAGTCCAATAGTGAGATAAGTGGCATATACCGCCATAACTTTTTCTTTTCTGTCTCGATGCTGCTCACCTGTAGAATTTAACTATAATTCGCCCCCAAAAACGTCCCGATGTACCAGAACACTTTTGTCCAATAAAATTCATAAATCTTCTTAACCGATGATTAATAAAGATGCTGCCCGCCAAAACAGGTCAATAAATTCCGTATGAAACAGGGCTGTCACTAGCTCCTTCAGAACACGAGTTTTGCCTCAGTTGTGTCTTCATAGGCTGAGAAAAAACGAGAGGCGCGCTATAGAAGAGTCCAGAACTCGGGGTATGGGTCGGCTTATCCTTTTCCATCACATAAACATCCTGCCCTTCGGCGTGAAACGGTCTATTTCTTTTCTTATCGTCTTTCTGCCACCAAGAGTGTTACACCGCGAAGCCAAAATCAAGCCTTGGCCGGGCTGACCGGTCATGGTTGAGCCGGTATAGACGCAAACCAAATCGTGCAGTGACTCAGGTGGTGACAATCACCCGCAGCGCATCGAGTCTCGGTAAAGCGCTTTCCAGCGCCTGATCCAGTGCTTTGGCCTGGCTGTCGAAAAAGGCGATCTCCTCGTCGCGTACGTTGGGGTTGTGGGTGCGCAGTGCCGTTAGTCGGTCGTGTTCCTGTTGCAGGTTGTGGCGGGTTTGTTCGTGGGCGCGGCGAAGCAGGGTGGGGGCCTGTTTTTCAGCGAGGCTCGTTCCGGCATCGAGCATTTCTCGAAGCGTCCCGGCGTAGGCGCGGACGATGCGTCCGGCGGTGTCCGGCTCGACCGTTTCGGCCAGCGGGCTAATCCGTTTGAAGGCCTCCTCTGCGCTGTGGTCGGCCCCATCGCTGTCGATGACCAAGCGCAGGCTGGTCGGCGGCAGCTGTAACGCCACTGCGGAACTTCCCTCCAGGACAAACAGGCACTCCAGGAATAGCTGACCGGCTTCGGCCTGCGGCAGTTTCGCCGCGATGAGTGAGCAGTTGCCCCGTTCGCTGCCGAGCACCATCTCCATCGCCCCGGTGACCAGCGGGTGTTCCCAGGTGAGAAACTGGATGTCCTCGTTGGACAAGGCGGTGTCGCGGTCGTAGGTGACGGTCATCCCCTCTTCGTGCAGGCCCGGGAAGTGGCTTTGCTGCATCTGCTCGGAGGGGCGCAGGATCAGGCATTGTTCACTGTGGGGTTCGGTGTCGATGCCGTAGCAGTCGAAGAGATTCTCCAGGTAGGGCGCGAGGGTGTTCGCGGCGTCGTCGGCCAGGGCCTGATCGCGCAGGGCTTCTGCCACGTGCGGGCGACAGGAGTTGTACTCCAGCAGGCGGTCGCGGCCGCGGTGCAGCGCCTCGTTCATCTTTTCGTGCAGCGTGCGGGTGGTGGCGATCAGGCTCGCCAGATCGTCCAGCCCTTCATCGACCTGGTGCAGGGCGTCGATAAGGTTGTCGCGCACCTTCACAAAGACGCTGTGCCCGGCCGGGCAGGTCTGCTCGAAGGCGCCGAGGCCCTGGTGATACCACTGCACCATGACCGCCTGGGCGCTTTGCTCCAGATAGGGCACATGCAGGTGGATGGTCTCGCGCTGACCGATGCGGTCGAGCCGGCCGATGCGCTGTTCCAGCAGGTCCGGATTGAGGGGCAGGTCGAACAGTACCAGATGATGGGCGAACTGGAAGTTGCGCCCCTCGCTGCCGATCTCCGAGCAAATCAGCGCCGGGCTGCCGTATTCCGGGTCGGCGAACCAGGCGGCGGCGCGGTCGCGTTCGATCAGACTCATTCCCTCATGGAACATGGCCGCGTGTATCCCCGCCTGCTGGCGCAGCGCCTCGGCCAGGTCGATAGCGGTATCGGCGTGGGCGCAGATCACCAGCACTTTCTCATCGCGCCGTTTGCGAAGTTGTGTGATCAGCCACTCCACCCGCGGGTCGAGCCGATCCCAGGCCATGGGCATGGAGGCGTGTTGCTGATAGAGCCGCTCGGGGCAGAGCAACAGTTGCGCATCGTCGATGCCGCTTTGCTGGAATGCGGTGATAGCCTCGGCGTACTCATCGGGCAGGGGAAGTGGGTAAGTGGTTACTCTCCTGTCGGGAAAGCCCTTTACCGCGGCTCGGGTGTTACGGAACAGCACCCGGCCGGTGCCGTGGCGATCCAGCAGGTGTTCCACCAGCGCCAACCGGGCGCGCTGTTGTGTCTCGGCGCCGGCGGCGGGATCGCGCAGCGTCGCAAGATGTTCCCGGTTGTCGCCCTCATCGAGGGTGGCGAGCAGGGTGTCTGTGGCGGCATCATCCAGCGCCGCCCCCTCCAGCAGTGCCTCCACCGCATGGGCCACCGGTTCGTAGGCGGCCTCCTCGGCGAGGAAGCTGTCGAAATCGGGAAAGCGTGCCGGGTCGAGCAGGCGCAGTCGGGCGAAGTGGCTCTCCTTGCCCAGTTGTTCGGGGGTGGCGGTGAGCAGCAGCACCCCCTTGGTGACTGCCGCCAGCTGTTCGACGATGCGGTATTCGCGGCTCGGCGCCTCGGGGGACCAGGCCAGATGGTGCGCCTCGTCCACCACCAGCAGGTCCCACTCGGCGGCCAGCGCCTGGCGATGGCGTTCGGGGTGGGCCACCAGGAATTCAATCGAGCAGAGCACCAGTTGCTCGGCCTGGAAGGGGTTGGCCTGGCCGCTGCTCTCCTCGATGGCCAGACAGCGCTCCTCATCGAACAGGCTGAACAGCAGGTTGAAGCGGCGCAGCATCTCCACCAGCCACTGGTGCTGCAGGCTCTCGGGCACGACGATAAGCACCCGACGGGCCCGTTCGCTGAGCAGCTGCTGGTGCAGGATGAGCCCGGCCTCGATGGTCTTGCCCAGGCCCACCTCGTCGGCCAGCAGCACCCGTGGGGCGTAGCGACCGGCCACCTCGTGGGCGATATAGAGCTGGTGGGGGATCAGGCTGGTGCGCCCGCCGGTCAGGCCGCGCAGCTCGGAGCGGAGCTGCCGCGCCGCCTGCTGCAGGGTATCGTGACGCAGGGCGAACCACTTGTCCGCATCGAACTGGCCGGTGAAGAGCCGTTCGGCCGGACGATTGAGTTGCATCAGGTTATCCAGCTCGCCCTCGGGAAGACCGGCCTGTGCCCCTGTGTCCCGCCGGCCCACATAGGTCAGCAGCCCGCTTACCTCCTCCACCTTATCGACCTTGAGCGACCATCCTTCGTGCGAGCGGATGGTATCGCCGGGGGCGAAGGCCACCCGTGTCAGGGGCGCGCTCTGCTTGGCGTAGGTGCGGGTTTCTCCGCTGGCGAGGAATACTACGGTCACACTGCGCTGATCGGCGGCGATCACGGTGCCGAGGCCCAATTGCAGTTCGGCGTCGCTGATCCAGCGCTGGCCTGGAATAAAGTCGTCCACGGGCGATCTCTAGAAGGATATAAATTGTGCCCAATGGTAGTGGATTCCAGATGAAAAATCGCCCTGAACGCGCGACCGCGGGCGAGTGGCTATGCTTAGTGAAAGAAGTGAATAAGCAAGGCGTTGTGTTTGATGGTGAAGATCGCACTACAGACATTTTTATTACTGCTGCTGAGCGGCCTGTCCATGACTGGGTATACGGCCGAGCGTCATGTGGTGGCGCTGACGGTGGAGGGGGCGATCGGCCCGGCCACCGAGGACTATATCCAGCGGGCGCTGGAGCGGACCAGTTTCGAGCAGGTGGAGCTGGTGGTGATCCGCATGGACACACCGGGCGGACTGGATTCGGCGATGCGCGGCATCATCAAGTCGATCACCGGATCGCCGGTGCCGGTGGCCACCTATGTGGCCCCCACCGGTGCGCGCGCCGCCAGCGCCGGGACCTATATCCTATACGCCAGCCATGTGGCGGCGATGGCGCCGGGCACCAACCTGGGTGCGGCGACACCGGTCTCCATCGGTGGCGGTGGTTTTCCAGGTGGCGGTGAGGAGGAGCAACCGCCGCAGCAGGACGAGTCTGAAAAGGGTGAGTCTCAAAACGCCGGGTCCGGGAAAAGCGCCATGGAGAAAAAGGTGGTCAACGATGCGGTGGCCTATATCCGCGGCCTGGCGCAACTTCGCGGACGAAATGCCGACTGGGCGGAGAAGGCGGTGCGTGAGGCGGCCAGCCTCCCCGCCGAGGAGGCCTTGAAGATGAATGTCATCGATTTTATGGCCGGCGGTATGGGCGAGCTGCTGCAGAAAAGCGATGGCAGGGAGGTGATGGTGCAGGGCCATCCGCGCACGCTGAAGACCGCCGGCCTTGCGGTGGAGGAGCAGGCGCCGGACTGGCGCAGCCGTTTGCTCAGCATCATCACCGATCCGAATATCGCCTATATCCTGATGTTGATCGGCATCTACGGGCTGATTTTCGAATTTTCCAATCCCGGCGCTATCGTCCCCGGCACGGTCGGCGCGATCGCCCTGCTACTGGCGCTCTATTCTTTCCAACTGCTGCCTATCAACTACGCCGGGGTGGCGCTGATCCTGCTCGGGGTGGGGCTGATGATCGGTGAGGCCTATGAGCCGAGTTTCGGCATGCTCGGTATCGGCGGGGTGGTGGCGTTTGTGTTCGGTTCGATCATCCTCATCGACACGGATGCGCCCGGTTTCGGCATCGACCTCTCGGTGATCGTCACCTTCGCCGTCGCCAGTGTGCTGATGTTCGTCTTTATCATCGGCCTTGCGTTCAAGTCGCGGCGCAGGGCCGTGGTCAGCGGCGTGGAGCAAATGGTCAGCGGTGAGGGAGTGGTGGTTGATGATTTTGACGGCAGGGGAACGATCCTTATTCACAGCGAACACTGGTCCGCCGAGAGCCCGAAGCCGGTGAAGAAAGGGCAGCGGGTGAAGGTTACCGGCATCGACGGACTGACACTCAAGGTTGAACCGATAGAGAGCAAAGCCGAGGAGCCATCATGACTGCATATACCCTCTACATTATCATCGCCCTGGTAATACTGTTTCTAGTCTCGGCGATCCGTATTCTGCGCGAGTACGAACGTGGCGTGATCTTTCAGCTGGGTCGCTTCTGGAAGGTGAAGGGACCGGGATTTATCATCGTCATTCCGCTGATCCAGCAGATGGTGCGGGTGGACCTGCGCACCATCGTCATGGACGTGCCGACCCAGGATGTGATCTCACAGGACAACGTCTCTGTCGAGGTCAACGCGGTGGTCTATTTTCGCGTCATCGAACCGGACAAGGCGATCATCCAGGTGGAGAACTTCTACGACGCCACCAGCCAGCTGGCGCAAACCACCCTGCGTTCTGTGCTGGGCCAGCACGAGCTGGATGAGATGCTCTCTGAGCGCGACAAGCTCAACGCCGATATCCAGTCGATCCTCGATGAGCAGACCAACGCCTGGGGCATCAAGGTGAGCAACGTCGAAATCAAGCACGTGGACCTTAACGAGACCATGGTGCGCGCCATCGCCAAACAGGCTGAAGCCGAGCGTGTGCGCCGCGCCAAAATCATTCACGCCGAGGGCGAGATGCAGGCCTCGGCCAAACTGCTCGAGGCGGCGCAAATGCTCACCCAGCAGTCGGAGGCGATGCAGCTGCGTTACCTGCAGACTCTGACGGAGATCGCCGGCGAGAAAACCAACACCATTGTCTTCCCGCTGCCGATGAACCTAATCGACTCGGTGATCGATAAGCTTAAGGAGAAGTGACGGTGCCGGCCAACTCCCGTGAGATGATCATGGCGCGCGAGGTAATCGAGTCGATCCTCGATCAGTTGCACATGGATGCTTATCTGTTTGAAATCGAGCCCAAGGATGGAAAGTGGCAGTTGAAGGTGGAGTGCGCCATTGAAAATGGCTGGAGTGACTTCACCCTGGAGATTGCCGAGCCCATTCCCGATAGCGATGAAAAGCTGGCGGATTTGTTTGCTCGTTGTCAGAGCGCGTTAGCCGCATGCAAGCGCAAACGTTAGATGAGACTGCCGGTAAAAAGGTGATAAGGATGGCTCGTATATTGGTGATAATCGCTGCGGTGCTGTTGCTATTGGCGGGATGGTCGTACATTCGCCAGCCTGCGATGATCTTCTTTCCCAGCCGCACGCTTGTCGCGACCCCTTCGGACTGGGAACTTTCTTATGAGGATGTGGAGATCGTCAGCGAAGACGGGGTCGAGTTGCATGGCTGGTATCTTCCGCATGAGGCTTCATCACGAACGTTGTTATTGTTGCATGGCAATGCCGGCAATATTTCGCACCGCGGTGATTCTCTGCGCATCTTTCACAGCCTTGGCCTGAATGTGTTTATCATAGATTACCGTGGTTACGGAAGAAGCAAGGGCGCTCCGGATGAAAAGGGGTTTTACCGGGATGCCCGGGCGGCTTGGGAATACTTAATAAATGTCCGCAATCGTTCACCTGATCGGGTGGTCATCTTCGGTCGATCGCTCGGCGGTGCGGTGGCGGCCAGGTTGGCGTCCGAGGTGCAGCCTGGCGGTTTGATTTTGGAGTCGAGTATCAGTTCGGTCAGGGATATGGCGGAAAATATGCATCCGTTGTTGCCGTACCTGAACTATATCCGTTATGACTTCGATGCGGCGGGCGCATTACGCAACGTGTACTCGCCGGTGTTAATACTGCACAGTCCGCAAGATGAGATCATCCCCTTCGAGCTGGGGTTAAAGCTTTATGAGGCTGCCAATGAACCGAAGTTTTTTGAGCCGTTGCAGGGGGATCACAACAACGGTTTTATGGAAAGCCAACCACTATACGAATTAGCATTGCTGCATTTTCTCTACGGTATGGTTTACCGGGATCATGGCGGAAAGAAGATCATGGCCGGACAGTGAGCGGAGATAAATACGTGTCGAATGGTAAGCCGGATATCCACAACATGGCGTTGTTTTGCGACTTTGAGAATATCGCCCTCGGCGTGCGCGATGCCCGTTATGCCGCCTTCGATATCCAGAAGGTGCTGGAGCGTCTGCTGCTCAAGGGCAATATCGTGGTGAAAAAGGCCTATTGCGACTGGGACCGTTACAAGGAGTTCAAGGCGGCGATGCACGAGGCGGCCTTTGAGTTGATTGAGATCCCCCACGTGCGCCAGTCCGGCAAGAACTCGGCGGATATCCGCATGGTGGTCGATGCGCTGGATCTCTGTTACACCAAGTCGCATGTGGACACCTTTGTTATTATCAGCGGGGACTCGGATTTCTCCCCGCTGGTGAGCAAGCTGCGCGAGAACAACAAGGTGGTGATCGGCGTGGGGGTGAAAAATTCGACCTCCGATCTGCTCACCGCCAACTGCGATGAGTTTATCTATTACGACGATCTGGTGCGCAAGGCGGAGCAGCCGAAGAAAAAACGCAAGACGACAGGCAAAAAGACCGAGAAAAAGAGCGCCGGCAAAAGCGAGGAGGAGAAGCGCGACGAGGCGCTCGAGCTGGTGGTGGAGACGGTGGCGGATCTCATCGCCGAACGCGGCGAGGAGGAGAAGGTCTGGGGCTCGATGGTCAAGCAGGCGCTGAAGCGGCGCAAGCCGGGATTCAGCGAAAGCTACCACGGCTTTCGCAATTTCAGCCGGCTGCTGGAGGCGGCGCAGGCGCAGCAGTTATTGAAGCTGAAACGGGATGAAAAGTCCGGCGGCTATGTGATTACCGAACTGATTGGGGAAGAGTAATGGCGGAGAGTTATTTGTCAGGCATGCACACCGAAGAGGGCCGCCGCGCGGTGGCCGAGGTGTTGCTGGCGCTGTTCAGGCGTTGGGAGATCGCTGAGGGTGACCAGGCCAAACTGCTGGGAATGCAGGAGGTGGAGCCCCTTTGGCAGGGAACCGCGCTGCCGAATGAAACCGCCGTGTTGGAGCGCGCCGGCTTGTTGCTGGCGATTGAACGGGCCATCCAGCAGCAGTTTGCCGAACAGCCTAAGATGGCCGATCGTTGGGTCACGCTGCCCAATATCTGGCTACAGGGGCGATCGCCGCTGGATAAGATGCTGGAAGGCGATGAAGGGATCAGGCAGATCCACGACCTGCTGCCCCATCCGGACAAAAATCCAACCACCGCCGAATGACAGGCCCTGATATCTTTAATGTCGGATTACGGCTGTGGCCTAATTCGACCTACGTTGGTGATGAGAGCCTGTAACGCACATCGACAATGACATACTCCATCTGCCCGTTGGGTGTCTCCACCGAGACCTCGTCGTCGACCTGTTTTTTCAACAGGGCGCGGGCCATGGGCGAGTCCATGCTGATCCAGCCCCTGGCCGGGTCAAACTCGTCGGGACCGACGATGCGGTAGGTGGTTTCGTTGCCGTCGTCGTCTTCCAGCGTCACCCAGGCGCCGAAGAAGACTTTTTCCGGGTCGGTCGGCGCTTCACGCACCACGGTGAGATCGGGCAGGCGCTTTTGCAGGTAGCGGATGCGCCGGTCGATACCGGCAAGCTCCTTCTTGCGGTAGATATATTCGGCGTTTTCCGAGCGGTCCCCCTCGGCCGCGGCGGCCGAGAGCGCTTTGGTCACATCCTTGCGCCGCTCCCAAAGTCCCTGCAATTCCTGTTGCAGGGCATCGTAGCCGTCACCGGTGATGTAGGGGGATTTTTTCGGTTGAGGTGGTCGCCAGCGTCCCATGATTTACCTGTTCGATGGATTACAGCGGGTAATTATAACAACGGTGATGGCAGTTGATGCTACCGTCATAAAAGCGGTCGATACAGCACGTTTTGGAAAAATAACCATATTTCAGAACAATAACTTCAAAGACGACATGCTGACGCTTTTGGGCAAAGTGCGCCGGGGCTCCGGGCGGGTTGTAGCGATGTAGAGCGGATTACCCTAGCGTGATCCGACAGCCCGCTTGAGCATATGCCGGGGTCTGCAGCTAAGCTATACACAGGCATATACCGGGAGTGATCCAATGCACTGGGAAGAGGAGAAAAACGAGGAGTCGATCCCCACCCCCGATACGGTGGTTGACCTCTCCTTTGCCATCGACTGCAAAACCCTGCCGGTGGATCACGCCTGGGCGCTGTTTGCGGCGATTAACCCGATCCTTCCCTGGCTGGAAGACGACCCTATCGCCGGCATCCATCCGCTGCATGTGGCGGAGAGCGCCCACGGCTGGCAAAGACCGGAAGACCCAAATGCATTGCTGCATCTGTCACGCCGCACAAAACTGGTGCTGCGTGTGCCGAGTGACAGACTGGAGGAGGCACGTTATCTGGAAGGTAAAATCCTGCAGGTTGACGGCCATACCATGCAGATCGGTGATGCGGAAGTTCATCCTTTGAGCCGAAGTACCTCACTGTTTGCCAGGCGGGTGGTGATTGATGAGAACGAGGAGGAGGAGCTGTTTCTCAGACACCAGATTGATGCGCTGCATTCCATGGGAGTCAGGCCGAAAAAAGTGCTGCCGGGACTGGCCCATCCGTTGAACACGCCGGAGGGACCGATCTGTGGACGGCTGTTAAGCCTGGAAGGCCTGACGTTGGAGGAGTCGTTCCATTTGCAGGAGAGAGGGCTGGGAACAGGCCGCCATCTTGGCTTCGGTATCTTTATTCCGCATAAACCGATGTCAAATGTGCGGGTATAATCGGATAGGTAAGAAAATAACTGACACTAAAGTTAGTGGATAAAAAAAGTTGTAATATTTCTTTAAAGTAAATCGCTATAACACAAGAGGTAGAGAAGATGATTCACTCAACCACGCCCACCATTCAGGGAAAAGAGATCACCGCTTATCATGGGGTGGTGACAGGTGAAGCGATCCTGGGTGCCAATATTTTCAAGGATATTTTTGCAAGCATTCGCGATATCGTTGGCGGTCGATCGGCGGCCTATGAGGAAGAGTTGAAAAAGGCGCGTACAATT
>JAWOIT010000018.1:0-4588 GCA_046484535.1 Pseudomonadota bacterium
GCGTATGCATCCAGGCACAGGCATCAAAAAGGATTTTATGGGATACTTTCTCGGCATGCATGGTGTTGACCTCATGGTTTGGTGTTGGAACCTCTATGAGATCAAAAAATCACCATGCATGCATTCAATTATGTTGATCTCCCCATATAAGTATTTGATCAGACAGGGGGATTCATGGGGATTCCTCAGGGTCAGAGTAAACAACTACCCGGGCTGAGCCGCAGGGTGATGATTTAACAATTTAAGGGATCAGAGCCTGAGGAATCTCCACGAATCACATCGTGAATTCAACAAGTTAGGCGAATTGGCGAACGTATCTATTCCTTGAAAATAGCGGCTGGCCGCTTTATGTCCCCGCACAAGCGCACAAGCATTCGATTTGTCGAATCGCGGGTGGGGCGTGTACCGCACCCGGTGCGTGAAAAACCCAGGATGGGCTTTGAGAATTCTGTTAGTCCGGATTTGACTCATCCACAGGCTCATTACCGAAGTACTTCTTTACTGCCTGCTCCCGAATATCCGAATCGTACGCGTCCTCATCGTACTCGTCCGCATAAATCAAATTCAGTTCAAACTCACCTTGTTGAAGGACGTACTCCATCGCTCTCCACTTTTCATCGCCCTCGGGCCACTCCTCCCAAAGGGAGTACACGAGATCCGTCAGACTGTCGGGAGCGGACTTGTAAATAAGCTTTCCAGTGAGTGGATCGCGAAACACGACGTCCGCAGCAACCACGCCATCCTCGCAGTCTCCTAATATGAGAGCATCCTGCAGATTGTCTCCCAGCCACTCGGTCAGATCGAAACCGAGCTCTTCTATAACTTTCTCAACCATCTCACTCAAAATTCGTCCTTTGCAGCCAGAACCTCCAGCTGCCATAACAATTTTTCAATACCTTCGGCATTTTAGATGTTTCTCGAAGTTGCGCATAATTATTTCGGATTTAAACGCTAAGTGCCCTTTAATCAAAACCAACGCCCCACACCAAGCCAACAAACTGAATATTTGAGTGAATTTTGTGACACACACTTCGAACTCTTTTCCTGACCGCTTCCCATAAGCGCACTAACTTCCAGACCTCCTCCAAACCCCGCCTGAGTAACACCCTCTTTCCTCTCTGACTCAACGCCCAGATCCGCCTTTGCTTGCGATATACGCATGTCGTATGCATCGGGCAAGGGCGCTTCCAGTACCCCTGCAGAGGTCGGCGAAGAGAAACAGCACGCCCGCCGTTAACTACCCTTCCACACCTCACCCGCTGCAGCGATAACAACTCACTTTTTAGGCGGGGTGTCACTCCCCATTTCTTTTTCGGTTCCCTGGAAGTCTTTCGCTGCCGGGGAATTCTGCTGCCCGGTTTTGGGGCCATAGTTAAGATCGCCGGGGGAGACCGTGCCGCCGGAGATGATGAAGGTCATCGCCTCATCGACACTCCAGTCGGTAGAGACCACCCGCTCCAGCGGCACGATCTCCAGATAGCCGGAGGTGGGGTTGGGCGTAGTGGGGACATAGACGGCGGCGAGTTTGCGCCCGCTCTCGGAGTCGGTAAGCACCTGGGTGACAAAGCCGATGGCGCGCATTTCCGGGGTGGGGAACTCGATCAACACCACGCGTTTAACCTGATCAGGCTTCTGCTGCAGGGTGTCGATAAGCTTCTTGGTGGAGCCGTAAACGGCCTGCACAAAGGGGATGCGCGCGATCAGCGACTCGACCATGGTGATCAGACGCCGTCCCACAACCCGGCTGGTAAACCAGCCCAGCACATAGAGCAACAGCAGCGTGATCAGGGCCGCCACTAACGATTGGAACCAGGGCGTCAAAAGCCACTCGGCCAGATTGGGCCAGGTCTGTTCCATGCCGCGCGAGAGACCGCGAACCCATGGACGTCCGAATTTTGATAGCTGGTTGAACAGGAAACTGAACACCAGCCAAGTGATCCAGATGGGGATCAGCGCCAAAATGCCGGTGAACAGGTATCCCCGGATGTGGGGGCCTGAGCCTGGCTTCTTCTCCATCACCGCTTCCCTTGTCGAGGTCGATGCTTAAGCTTTAACCGGTTTCAGCCTACAATGCAACAGACCCGAATGGCACTTACTTAACAACAATCAGAATTCCAAGGCTGTCATTCCGGCGTGTCGTTGGCCGGAATCCAGTCATCAAAACAGCTGGATTCCCGCCAAGTGCATGCGGGAATGACGAAATAATACATCCGGGCGTCATTATGTAAGTGCCATTCGGCTTTAGCGGCGTTGGGAGTAGCCCGCAACTTTCCTATCAGGCAAATAGGGGGGATGTTCGTGGACACTGCGACAGCTGTGCGCCAAATGGCAGTTCATGCCACTGAACTATACTGGGAATAACAACCTTTTTTCTGCTGCGCCGGGCCGGGAAACCTGTGCGGGTACGATATGAGCGACGATCAGAGCATATCGATCTGATCGTCATTTCCGGCCATGGTCACCATGGCCTTGCCGCCCTTCTCGGCTCGACGGCCAACAGCGCGGTACCTGCGCACCCTGCGATGAATTGGCTGTGCGCGTAGGCGGGTAGCGATCGCCGGCACTCCCAGCCGTACTCATATCACCCCTGTACGCATTGGATTGAACGTAACGACCAGCCTTTGTACAGTGAGGTTTGCGCTAATTGAAGGGTCAAAGCATGCCGGGCAAGAGCGAGATTAAACAGAGCCTTTACCGGACGCTCCGCCAGTTCAGCCAGTTGCTGCCCGTCATCATCGCCATGCTGCTGCTGACCAGCCTTCTGCTGACATTGATACCGCATGAAATTTCCGCCGGTCTTTTCGGCCATGGCGATTACATCGATGGTCTCTATGCCGCCGTACTGGGAAGCATTGCCGCGGGTCATCCGCTGGTCAGTTATCTGCTGGGCGGCGAACTGCTGAATAACGGCGTGGGGCTGTTCGCCATCACCGCCCTTATCATCAGCTGGGTGACCGTGGGTATCGTGCAGTTGCCGGCGGAGGCGCTCCTGCTGGGCAGCCGCTTTGCGGTGCTACGCAACCTCTTCTGTTTTTTCAGTGCCCTGGTTGTCGCCTTTCTCTGTGTCGCCCTGCTTCGTTTCTCGGGGCTTGGCTGAATGAGGGGAAAGGGCGGCGCGCTCAAATCCGGCAGCTGATGGTTTTTGGCCGCTGTTTTGTGTGCTTATCTCTTTGTCGGCAGCAATAGCCCCGATCAGGCCAATGCTGCGCTGGGACGTTATTTCCATGTGCTGTGGCAGGCGCTGTCGGCACTGGGGCTGGTGTTTGTGCTGCTGTTTCTCGCCGACCTGCTGCTCAAGCGGGAATGGATCCAACGTAACCTGGGCAGAGAGAGCGGCGCCAGGGGGTGGGCCGTGGCCCCGCTCAACGGTTTCTTGCTCGATCGACTGTTACGACGCGGTAGTGACGGCAAAACCGAGCACACTCATGCGGAGACCTCGACCCGGCCGGAGTCACGCCGGGAGGATTGAGCGAAACGCTCCCACACCTTTTCGTGAAAGAAATAGGCGACGGTGTTAACCGCCGGTTCAACCAGGGCGATCGCACCACCCACGGCAACGCTGCCGGTCATCACATAACCGACGGAAAACGCCACACTGAAATGTACCGCTGCAAATGAAACTGTCTTGGCCATAACAACGCCCTCTTGGTTTCCTTACACAACAGTCTGGCGTAACACCCGTGGTTTGTGAAATCGTTTTAATAAGCGCTTTCAATCGTTTTCAACAATCAATATCGCGAGCCGACGGTCTCTCCCCCTGGCCGGCTCAATTTACGTTTTAATAACGCAAGATGACTTCCACTCGCCCGCCCTCTTCGTTCAGTTCGAACACCGCATCTTCAAAGGCGGGAGGCCCGGAAACCTCCGGGTTATTACTCAGGCCATAACCTTCGGTGGGGATCATCCCGAGAAAACGGTTCATTTTGCCGTTGCCGTCGGCATCATGATAGACGATAAGGGCATAACGCCCCGGGTCCAGCCCCTCGATGAGAAACTCCAGACTGCCTTCCGCCGCGTCCTTACTGAGAACGGTGAGGCTCTTCTCCTCCTTACGGAAGGTCTTGGGATCATTGTAGAGCGCCAGTCGAACACTCCCTTCAGAGCTTTCGATATCCTCGACGACGATCTGTAAATCCGCCGCCGCCACACTGCCTGCGGCGAAGGCAAAAGATGCTGCGATCAACCATTTCATCGGTATTCTCCTAAAGTGAAACTACTCGCCCCGTGAAGCAAACCGCAGAGGTGCTAAGACCTCTTATTACAGCAGCGGTTCGCCTCGCCGGCTCGGCAAACCCTACATCAGTGCCAGCTCTGCCGTTTACCTCCGTAGGGTGCCGCCGTCAGGCGCACCGTCGAGGCGGTTCGCCTCGCAGGCTCGGCAAACCCTACATCAGTGGCAGCTCTGCCGTTTGCATCCGTAGGGTGCCGCCGTCAGGCGCACCATCGAGGCGGTTCGCCTCGCAGGCTCGGCAAACCCTACATCAGTGACAGCTCTGCCGTTTACCTCCGTAGGGTGCCGCCGTCAGGCGCACCGTCGAGGCGGTTCGCCTCGCAGGCTCGGCAAACCCTACATCAGTGGCAGCTCTGC
>JAWOIT010000096.1:0-10554 GCA_046484535.1 Pseudomonadota bacterium
TTTCCTCAGCATAAACTTTCATGGTCAAGCCGGACTTGTCGCAGGCCTGGACATGCTCAAGCCAGAACTGCTGTTTGTCGGTTAGTGGGGTATCGTGAGACATGGTATCGCTCCGTTTTGGTGAATAACGGTGCGAAGTGTGAGCAGTCTGATCGGGTGGAGGGAAGTACGGGGTTAATTAATCGCTTACAGACCAACGAATATTATCTGCTGCTTAGTTTCACTAAATAAGCGATCCGAATACCAGTACTCTTGGGAGGTGCCCACACGCCTAACAGGACCGCCGCCCGCAGGGAGCGTCCGCCGAGTAAACAAGGATGTATTCACTGCGTGTCCTGGCAGGCGTGTGGGCACCTCGTAACGGCAAAGTGTTCTGGCATTCGGAACTCCTATTTAGAGTACTGACTAAAGTTAATACGTCCCCGTTGCCCTCTCTACTCATCTATCCACCGTTTCGGCTGCGCCAGCGCCCCATCAGCCACTTCTCCAGCTCCAGCAGCGTTAACAGGGCCAGACCGATTGCCAGGATCACCAGCCACATCGCGGCGGAGATCGGCCGGGTGTCAAAAAAGGTCTCCATAAACGGGGCGTAGGTGAAGATTAGCTGCAGCACCAGCACCAGACCGACGGCCAGCAACACCTTGACGGAACCGAACAGTCCGGCGATGCTCAGCGAACTGCTGCGTAGGCGTCGTACGCTGAACAGGTAGAATATCTCCATCATCACCAGAGTATTGACCGCGTAGGTGCGCGACTCCTCAAGGCTGGCGCCATGGTACTGAGCCCAGCTGAAGATGCCGAAGATACCGGCAGCGAACAGCGTGGAGACCAGCAGTATGCGCCACAGCAGGAAGGGCGATAGCATCGACTCGTTGGCCGGCCGCGGCGGGCGTTTCATGATGTCGTTTTCACTTGCCTCAAATGCCAGCGCCATCGCCAGCGCTACCGAACTGACCATATTGACCCAAAGGATCTGCAGTGGGGCGATGGGCAGGGTCAACCCCACCAGGATCGCCAGAATGATACTCGCCGATTCACCGCCATTGACCGGCAGCAGGAAGGCGATCGCCTTTTTCAGGTTGTCATAGACGGTGCGTCCCTCACGCACCGCATCGACGATAGATGCGAAATTGTCATCGCTGATCACCATCTCTGAGGCCTCCTTGGCCGCCTCGGTTCCCTTTTGCCCCATGGCAATTCCGACGTCGGCACGCTTGAGCGCCGGCGCATCGTTGACCCCGTCACCGGTCATGGCGACGATCGACCCCCGCTGCTGTAGCAGGGTCACCAGACGCAGCTTGTGCTCGGGGCTGACGCGCGCGTAGACATCCACGTCACTGAGGCGCCGCTCCAGCTCAGCATCCTCCATCCGCTCCAGTTCGTGTCCGGTGATGGCCTCGGCGGTATTCTGCAGCTTGAGCTGTGCGGCGATGGCGCGCGCCGTTGAGGCGTGATCGCCTGTGATCATCTTCACCCGTATCCCCGCCGCCTGACATTCACTCACGGCGTTTATCGCCTCTTCCCGCGGCGGGTCGATAAGCCCGTAGAGGCCGAGCAGGGCAAGGCCGCTCTGTACGTCGCTGAAGTCGAGCTCCGACTGCCCGTCGCGCGCCGGCTTGGTAGCCACCGCCAGCACGCGCTGCCCCTGCGCGGCCATTTTTTCGATTTGCTGATACCAGTAATCGCGGTCCAGCGGCTGGTGACTTTCCGCGCCCAGCACCTCGTCACACAGCTCCACCACCTGCTCCGGAGCCCCCTTGAGGTAGATAAAGGCGCGTCCCTCGTGACTGTGATGCAGGGTGGCCATGAACTTGTGCTCCGACTCAAAGGGGATGAGATCGGTGCGCGGGTACTCTTTACCCTCATAGTCCGGATCCATCCCGGCCTTCATCGCTGCGACCAGTAGCGCCCCCTCCATCGGGTCACCGTGCACCACCCAGCCGTTATTATCCTCACGCTTCTCCAGCGAAGCGTCGTTGCAAAGCAACGCCGCCAGAAGGGTACGGCGCAGCAGGCGGTCCTCGGTCGGCTCACACACCTCACCGTCACACTCAAAAGCACCATGAGGGTCGTAGCCGGTGCCGCTCAGCTCAAAACTGCGACCAACGGTGACGATGCCTCGCACGGTCATCTCGTTGCGGGTCAGGGTGCCGGTCTTGTCGGAGCAGATAACGCTGACCGAGCCGAGGGTCTCGACCACCGGGAGGCGGCGGATAATCGCCTTGCGGGTGGCCATTCGTTGCACACCGATAGCCAGGGTCACGGTGAGGATCGCCGGCAGGCCCTCGGGGATCGCCGCGACCGCCAGCCCCACCACCGTCATAAACATCTCCACCGCCGTGTGATCGCGCAGTACGGTGCCGGCCACAAAGACCAGCACGGCGATCAGCAACACCGCGGCGGTGATCCAGCGCGCCAGACGGTCCATCTGCCGCAACAGCGGTGTGGTAAGGGTTTCCACCTGGGACACCATGGTGCTGATACGCCCTATCTCGGTATCGACCCCGGTAGCCACCACGATGCCGCTGCCCTGCCCCTGAGTGACCAGGGTGCCGGAATAGGCCATATTGCGCCGATCTCCCAGATCCGAATCGGTCTTGACTGCCTCCAGCCCCTTCTCCACCGCTACCGATTCACCGGTAAGCGCCGCCTCCTGCACCTGCAGTCCCTTAACCTTCAGCAGGCGCAGATCCGCCGGCACCTTGTCACCCGACTGCAGCATTACCCGATCGCCCGGCACCAGCTGCTCGGCCGGCAGCGAAAGACGATGGCCGTCACGCACCACCATCGCACTGGCAGAAAGCATCTGACGGATGGCCCGCAGGGCATCCTCCGCCTTGCCCTCCTGAATAAAGCCGATGATGGCATTCACCAGCACCACCACCAGAATTACCACCGTATCAACCCAGTGCTGAAGCGCAGCGGCTATAACCGCCGCCGCCAATAGCACGTAGATAAGCAGATTATTGAAATGGGAGAAAAAGCGCACCAGCGCGCTACGCGTCCTGGCCTCCGGCAGGCAGTTCGGTCCGTGCTCCTCCAGACGCCGCTCAGCCTCCCCCGCCGCCAACCCCTCGCCGTCGGTTGCGAGCTTCTCAAGCAGTTCATCCTGCGCCAGGGCATGCCAGGCGGGTTGTGACGCCTCGTCGCCGTTGCTTTGCCGCGCTGTGGTGTCCGCCATCAGATGCTCCTTCCCGTGGTGGTGGTAGTCGGTGCTACACACAGTTAAACACAAATTACGCCTACTGCCATGAATGAGTCCGTGGTCAGATGTTCAGTACCCCCCGAATTGGCACCCATGCAGGCTCCTGTTACTATTGACAACGGCACACCCCAATATATCCCTGTTTCGGAGTACCCCTTGTCACCGCAGGATCAACTGCTCAAGGCCTGCCAAGTCGACAAAAAGAAGGTAGAGAAAGCCAAACACCGGAAGGTCAAGGTCAAACGCAAGAACAAGGTCGAGACCGTCGAAAAACAGGGGACCTGCCTCGTTTAAGTGTAGTGGTCTAATGAATCCGGGCACCAAGACAGGTGGTAAAATTACCCCCCAAAGCGAGGTGTTCAATGAAAAGACAGCGTCGGAGTTTTTCGACCGAATTCACGCAAGAAGCCGCCTGCCTGGTACTGGATCAGGGTTATTCGATCCCAGAAGCCAGCCGTTCACTGGATGTCGGCGAAACTGTGTGTTACCCCGCTGGGTAGCTCAGCTACGTGCTGAACGGGGTGGCGAAACGCCCATGAGCAAAGCTCTGACGCCGGAGCAGCAGAAGATTCAGGAACTCGAAGCCCGTATCAAACTGCTTGAGCGAGAGAAAAACATAGTAAAAAAGGCTACAGCTCTCTTGATGTCGGACGAGTGGAATCGCTCCAACTGATAGACCAGTTGAGGAAGCATGAGCCGGTTGAGATGGTCTGTCGCGTGTTCGATGTCAAACGTTCCAGCTATTACGATTATTGCCACAGCAAATCGCGGGTCAACGTTAAGAGACTTGAATTGAAGGCCCATGTGAATCGTGTTTTCACAGCCGGCAGGAGTTCCATGGGCGCGCGGTCTATCAGCAACGCACTGTCAGATGAAGGCATCAAGATCGGCCGCTTTCTGGCCGGTTGTCTAATGAGTGAATTAGGCCTGATCTGCAAGCAGCCGGGGCCGCATAACTATAAAAAGGCTACGGTTGAGCATCTGGATATCCCGAACCGCCTGAACAGGGAATTTGATGTTGTAGCCCCGGATACCGTCTGGTGCGGTGACATCACCTACATCCGGGCAGGGACACGCTGGGTATACCTGGCTGCCATATTGGATCTTTATGCCCGTAGCATCGTTGGCTGGGCAATGTCTGACAGTGCTGACGCCGCCCTGACGATCCGAGCTTTGGAGGATGCTTGGGAGCGTCGCGGGCACCCGGAAGGGGTTATGTTTCATTCAGATCAGGGCAGTCAGTACACGAGTATCCGATTCAGGCAGCGGCTGTGGCGTTACCGAATGGAACAAAGCATGAGTCGGCGTGGTAATTGTTGAGACAACGCACCAATGGAAAGGGTGTTCCGTAGCTTGAAAAGCGAATGGATACCAGTGCTGGGTTACCGCTCGCTGGTGGAAGCGAAAATGGATATCGGCCGCTATCTGATGGATTACTACAACCGTCGCAGGCCACACACGGCAAACAACGGCATTAGCCCCGAGGCTGCGGAAGAGAAACGTAAAAAACTATCCGGGATTAATTGACCACTACAATTGAATAAAAGGGAGCTTGAATGTCATCTCTAGCCACGACGCCGGAACCGCCCTATTACGCCGTCATCTTCACATCGGTTAGAACACCCGGTGATGATGGTTATAATGAAACGGCAAAAGAAATGCTGGAACTTGCCTCTAAACAACCCGGCTTTCTAGGTTTTGATTCAGCGAGGCAAGAAATCGGTATTTCAGTTTCTTACTGGTCGACTCTTGACGCTATAAGGGCCTGGAAAGAACACACTGATCATCAACAAGCCCGGAGAAGAGCCAGTGACTGGTATGAGGCTTATCGAGTTCGCATCTGTCGTGTGGAGCGTGAATATGGTGGCTAAATTTATCACCCTACTCCCCTAAAAAAAAATAAATGGATTTGTGGCAATCATTTCACAGGATTGCCGATAAATAATGCTAAGGCGAAGCAAATTGAGTACACAACAGAATGAAGATACGCTT
The DNA here is from genome assembly GCA_046484535.1 of Pseudomonadota bacterium. Lineage (GTDB taxonomy): Bacteria > Pseudomonadota > Gammaproteobacteria > Thiohalomonadales > Thiohalomonadaceae > JAPHTQ01. Next base: position 5,198 of record JAWOIT010000096.1, read on the forward strand.
TGCCAAGACAGAAGATGATATCACCGCCTGTTACCCCGTAATGTCACAGCTACGCTCGCACATTACCGAGAAAGACTTCATTTCACGGATATACCAACAAAGTCAGCACTCAGGTTATCAAATCGCAATGGCTGAAAACGACGGGGATATAGTGTCTCTCGCCGGCTTCAGGATCAGCGACAATCTGGCTTGGGGCCGGTTTCTTTATGTCGATGACCTAGTTACTGCCGAACAGCACCGCGGCAAAGGTTATGGCAAGCAATTGCTATCCTGGTTGCGGGAACATGCCCTGGCCAACGGCTGCCGGCAGCTCCACCTAGACTCCGGCTTGCCAAGAGAGGACGCACATCGTTTCTATATTCGCGAGGGTATGACCAAAGCCGGATACCATTTTGTAGAAAACCTGACTTAAGGAAATGAAGACTCAATCCATCGATCATGTTGTCCTGACGGTACGGGATATCACGGCAACCTATGAGTTCTATGAGAAGACCCTGGGGATGCAGGTTATCACCTTCAGTGCAGGACGCACGGCGCTGCAGTTCGGTACCCAGAAGATCAACCTGCACCTCTACGGTAAGGAGTTCGAGCCGAAGGCAAGCCACCCTGCACCGGGTTCTGCCGATCTCTGCTTTATCACCGACTCCTCACCCAAGGAGATAGCCGAGCACCTGGAGAGCAGCCATATCGATATCCTGGATGGCCCTGTTCAGCGCACCGGCGCAAGAGGCCCGATCACCTCCTATTATTTCCGTGATCCGGACGGCAATCTCATTGAACTTGCCACCTATGCTTAAATCATTGACGGTCATTCACATTTATCGTCATCTTATATAACTGCGAAAAGGTGCACTGGGTAACTGTGAAACTCCGCTAACCCTGCCTGCCCGAAGAATTTAACAAGGACTTTTCATGGATATTAAAATGGCGATCGAATACAGAAATGAAGTACCCCACATCGAGGATTACTGGCCGCTGTTTCTCAGTACCGGCTGGAATGAAATATTCAAAATGGAAAAATCAGACATTGAGCGGGCGCTTGCCAACAGTTCGTTTGTCATTGCCGCCTACGCAGCGGATAAATTGGTGGGATTTGCCCGCGCTGTTTCCGATGGGGTGATGTATGCCGCCGTCTATGATGTGATTGTGCATCCGGACTTTCAAAAACAGGGAATAGGAAAAAGGCTTGTTGAGAACATCACAAAACTGTGCAAGGAGAGCGGTGTGTTCAGCGTACACCTGTTTGCGGCTGAGGGAACTGAGCCGTTCTACAACAAGGCTGGTTTCAAGGCACGTCCGCAAACCATGCCCGGCATGCGTTATGAAGGATAATGCTCTCTTTCCAATATACCGCCTTGCCAGCACCGGGAGTGGCGTATCAATCCCCTCAGTTTGCTAAGTGTTCTCTGCTCACCAAATGAGTGAGCAGCATGCTCGCCACAACCCCTGCTGAAAAGAGATAGAGTCCCGTATGGACCTCAACCGATACGATAGCGCCCATTTTTACCGTCATGATAAACATGGCCACCACGAAGACATCCAGCATGGACCACTTGCCCAACAACATTAGCAGTAGCGTATCCGACCTGTTAGGATTCATAACGTATATTGCTATGTCTTCAAATGCACGGAGGTGTACCGATGATGGGACGTTGGGTGGTAGGTGTAATCCTGCTGTTCGTGATCCTGCTGATGACGCTGCCGGATACGGATGAAAAGTCACTCTCCCGCATTGGTTCGGCCTCGATGCTGGCATGCACCAAAGATATCCGCGCTCAGATTGGAGAACAGCTACTGCATAACGAGGCGGTCGCGACAGAACATAAGATCACCTGCCCGGACCTTATCGCCTCGCTTAAGGTCAATGAGCGAGGCCGGATGGTCATTACCGGCAACAAGTATAAGGTCACGATGCAGCTCAGTCCCGTGATCGAAAGCCGCAAGCTTCGCTGGAGCTGCAGCGGTGAGCCCGCAGGCTCGGTGACCAATTTGTGTACACCTTAAATCTATCGAGAAGCGCCTATTTCGATCCCATAAAGCTTTCGGGTGGTTACCCGGCTGCTGCTCAGTACACCTCGCGCAAGCCCTTGATGGCTGCTGCATTGGCCCTCTCAAAGGGGCCTGTTATTATTAGGACTATTGTACTTTTACCGCATCCTTGATTTCGGAGCATCCCATGTCACTGCAGGATCAACTGCTAAAGGCCGGACTGGTCGACAAGAAACAAGCCAATAAGGCCAAACAGAGCAAGCAAAAGCAGGCCAAACTCAAGCGCAAAAATAAGGTCGAAACCGTCGATGAGGCCAAACTGGCGGCGGAGAAGGCCCATGCCGAGAAGGTGGAGCGCGATCGCCAACTCAACCTGCAGCGCAAAGAGGAGGCCGAACAGCGTGCCATCACCGCGCAGATCCGCCAGCTCATCGAGATGAACCGGCAGGAGAAAGGGGCCGGGGATATCGCCTATAACTTTACCGACGGCAGCAAGGTAACCCACATCTACGTCGACGAGAGGCAGCAGCGCCAATTGAGCAACGGCCATCTAGCCATCGTGCGCCTCGATGACATGTATGAGATCGTCCCCACCACGGTGAGTGAGAAGATTGCAATGCGCGATGAGAGTTATCTGGTCTACTGCAACAGGGGCAAAGAGGAGACCGTCGTGGACGAGGACGATCCCTATGCGGAGTTTGAGGTACCGGATGACCTGATGTGGTAGTGCGAGCACAACGGCGCGCCTAACGGCACACCCTGCAACTTAGGGGATGATCATTGATGTAGGTCGGATTACGGCTGCGCCTAATTTGATCTACATACTAAATTCCCGTGGGGCGGACGTCCCGGCCGCGATACGACACTCCCCTTCGCGACCGTGACGGTCGCTCCTACACGGGCGAAGCTACTGTCTCGACCTCCTCCTTGGTAAGCTCGCGCCACTGACCTTCCTGTAACTCGCTATCGAGTATCAGCGAACCGATACGCTCCCGATGCAGCGCTACCACCCGGTTACCCACTGCGGCGAACATTCGTTTGACCTGGTGATACTTGCCCTCGCTGATAGTCAAACGAACCTTGGTGGGGTTTAGAACCTCAAGCTTTGCAGGCAAGGTTTTGCGCTTCTCATTGCGCAGCGAAATTCCCTCGGCAAACTTTTCGCTCACATTCTCCTCTAACGGTTCGGCAAGTGTAACCAGGTAGGTTTTGTCACAGCGGTGTTTGGGTGAGGTGATGCGGTGTGACCACTCGCCGTCATCGGTGATCAACACCAGACCGGTGGTATCGATATCCAGCCTCCCCGCGACATGCAGTTCCTTTTTGTTATCCATATCGAGCAAGTCGATGACGGTCTTGTGCTCGGCATCGCTGGTGGCGCAGACCACTCCTTCTGGCTTGTTGAGCATAATGTAGCGTTTGCCTGTAAGTGACAGCACCTGATCCCGCCAGGTCACCTCTGCATCAGTCGGGAGCTTGTAGCCAATGATTTTTATCACTTCGCCGTTCACGGTGACCTGGCCACTGCGGATCATTCCATGGGCGCGTGAACGGGTCAGGCCGGTGGCGTGTGCGAGATATTTATCGAGGCGCATGAGTATATTCCTGTTTGCCACAGAGGTCACAGAGAACACAGGGATCGCATACTCTGTGAACCCTGTGCCCTCTGTGGCTAGGTTTTATCAAATCAGATTCCGCAGCATTAGTTCATGCGGATGGGGCGAGAGATAAACCTGCCGCTCAATATATTCGTGGGGATGGCGACGGAAGTGGTGTTTCAACAGGGTGATCGGTACGATGAGCGGCACGATGCCCTCACGGTAGTCTTCGATCACATCCAGCATCTCCGCCTTGTCCTCGGCATCGAGGTGCGCTTTGAGATAGCCAAAGAGGTGATGCAGGACATTCACATGCTGCTTTCGTGTGGCCGGCTTGGCCAGGGCGTGCATTAAGGCCTGCATATATTCGGCGACAAGTTCATGAATCTCCCTTCGGCCCGCATCGGCGAGCATCTTCCCCATCGCCTGATAGGCACTCTGGCTATGCGCCATAATGAGATACTTGTGGTCGTTATGAAAGTCGATCAGCTTCCTGGCTGTCATGCCGCTTGCCATCAGCTGCTGCCGGCGATGATAGACAAAGACCCGCATGATGAAATTCTCGCGCAGTCCAGGGTCGCCGAGCCTGCCCTCTTCTTCTGTCGGCAGCAACGGCTGCCCCTTCATCATCTCCTCGGCAAAGGCGCCGGCGGCCTTGTCGATGGAACGGCCGTCCGGGGCATAGACCTTAACCCGCTCCATGCCACAGCTGGGTGAGGCGCGCTTGAAGATAAAGCCGCTGATGCCGACCATCTCAGCGGCCATCCGCTTGCCGTAATCGTGCAGCTTGTCGGTGACATCGATTGACGGGTCTTTTACCCCCACGACGTGGATACCATCTTTGTGCTGAACCAGGCGAATAGGCGGGCGCGGTATGGGCAGGCCGATGGCCACCTCCGGGCAGACCGGCCGGAACGCAAAATAGTCGCTTAGCGTGCCGAGGATGTAGCTGTCGCGTTTATGCCCGCCGTCGAAACGCACCTCTTCGCCCAGCAGGCAGCTGCTGATGCCCACGGGTATTTTGTCCGAGTCAGTGAACGCCTGCCCGCTCATGAGCGTTTCTGCCGTTGCTTTTTGTTAATCAGTTTGTCGATGGCGCGAGAGACGGCGACAAAGCCGAAACCGGCGGTGACGAATGTCGCCGAGCCGTAGCCGAAGTTGCAGTCGAGGGTGGTGCCCTTCACCCCCGGCTTTTGCCGGCAGACCGAGCCATCCTCTTTGGGATAGCGATGCTGCTCGGAAGAGAAGACGCAATCGATACCAAAGCGGCTTTTGGGATTGCGCGAGTAGCCGTAGTCGCTGCGCAGTTTGGCGCGCACCTTGGAGGCGAGCGGGTCGTTGTGGGTGCGGCTCAGGTCCGTGATCTGGATCCGCGTCGGGTCGGTAATCCCGCCGGCGCCGCCGGTGGTGATCACCGGGATCTTGTTGCGCTTGCAGTAGACGAGCAGCGCCGCCTTGTGGCGGATCGAGTCGATGGCGTCGATGACATAATCGAACTCATTGCTGATGTAATTCTCGATATTTCTTTCGCTCAGCAGGTCATCGATAGCGTTGACCTTGCAGGCCGGGTTGATCTGCCGCACCCGCTCGGCCATCACCTCGGACTTGGAGAGATCGATAGTGGAGCTGAGGGTATGGAGCTGGCGGTTGGTGTTGCTCACCGCGATATCGTCGTGGTCGATAAAGGTGATCGCACCGACGCCGGTACGCGCCAGCGCTTCGACCACCCAGGAGCCGACCCCGCCGATGCCCACCACGCAGAAATGGCTG
>JAWOIT010000107.1:0-5717 GCA_046484535.1 Pseudomonadota bacterium
ACGGGGTCAACATCCTGCCCAACATCAATCTGGAGAAGGTGGAGAAGGGTCCCGACGGCAAGCTCACCCTCACCGCCCAGGGCGGTCACATCATGCAGGGTTTCGACACGCTGATCTGGGCCATCGGCCGCGAGCCGCTGACCGCCGATCTCAACCTGGAGGCGGCCGGGGTCAAGACCGACGAGCGCGGCTACATCCCCACCGACGAGTTTCAGGAAACCGGTGTAGAGGGGGTCTACGCCGTGGGCGATGTGACCGGCCGTGCCCAGCTTACCCCGGTGGCCATCGCCGCCGCACGCCGCCTGGGCGACCGCCTGTTCAACAATCAGCCGGAACGGCGACTGAATTACGAGAACATCCCCACCGTCATGTTCAGCCATCCGCCCATCGGCACCGTGGGGCTGACCGAGGAGGAAGCGCGCAAGGAGCACGGCGATGCGGTGAAGATCTACCAAACCACCTTCACCCCCATGTACAACGCTCTGACACCGCACAAGACCAGCACGGCGATGAAGCTGGTCTGTGTCGGCGCCCGGGAGAAAGTGGTGGGCATCCACATGATCGGCCACGGCGTGGATGAAATGCTGCAGGGCTTTGCCGTGGCGCTGCGCATGGGCGCCACCAAGAAGGACCTGGACGACACCGTCGCCATCCACCCGACCAGCGCCGAAGAGTTGGTGACCATGAGGTAGATAATTCACCACAGAGACACGAAGCACATCAACGCAGAGCGGCCTATTTTCCTGCGTGGGACAAAGCTGATTTGAGGTTATCTTGGTGCGTTTTGCGTCTCTGTGGCGAATAATCAATTACTGGGATAACTAAAATCAAACTCCAGCAACAGCCCGGCGAACCTCGACTTGATGCGGTTGGAGTCCTTGGAATCGTCACCGTGGCGCATTAGACGCTTGGTGCTGCGGCTCGCCACTGTGGACCGCGCGGATCACAGCCACTACACAGGTGACAGCTGTTATCAGGTAGATGACTTTTTCCTTCACCCCGGTACACTGTGCCCAAGCGAACCTCAACAGGAGCACGCATGTCCCTACGCAACTACAAAGGTATCTCCCCTAAGGTCGCCGCCGGCGCCTACGTGGATGAAGCGGCAGTGGTCATCGGCGACGTAACCCTGGCGGCTGACAGCTCCGTCTGGCCGATGGCGGTCGTGCGTGGTGACGTTAATTACATCCGCATCGGTGAGCGCAGCAATGTGCAGGACGGCTCGGTGCTTCACGTGACCCACGACCATGCAGGGGCGCCGGGCGGCTTTCCCCTTATCATCGGCGATGATGTCACCGTCGGCCACAACGTCACCCTGCACGGCTGCAGCATCGGCAACCGGTGCCTTATCGGCATGGGCTCCACCATTCTCGATGGCGCCACGCTGGAAGAGGGGGTACTGCTCGCCGCAGGTAGTTTGGTGCCGCCGGGAAAAACCCTGGAAGGGGGTTATCTTTGGCTCGGTAGCCCGGTCAAAAAGGGTCGGCCGCTGACCGATGAGGAGTGGGACTGGTTCGCTTACTCTGCGCAGCATTACTCACGGCTGAAAGACGCATACCGGGCCGAATAACCAAGGCAAGGGCGTTATTCTGATAATCTCCGGCGTAAGTCCCTGGTGTCGGGCTGTAGATGGCAGGGATGCAAGCTACGAGCGCCCACAGACGCCGCCACCGCATGCCCTAGGTCGGTGCATACCCCCGAATTAAGCGAAACGTAACGTACTCATACCCCTAACCTGGCGGGACAAATAACCGGCAGAGCTATTCCAATTTGGCTGTAAAACCGATACGTTTGGTAAATGTCCTAAATATTAAAGGGGAATTCACATGGAAGTTTTTATCGGCAACCTTGCAGAAAAAACGACGCTTAATGATGTGATGAAGTTCTTCCGGGGCTTCGCCAAAAAGGCCTCTTTGCGCATGGCGGAGAAAAAACTGGAGGACGGGACACGTGTCATCTACGCCGTCGCGGAGTTCGATTCGGAGAAGCTCGCACACAAAGCGATAAAAAAGCTCAACGGCGGCTTATTGCGCGGACAACACCTGGTATTACGAGAGTTTGTACACCGCACCTATACCAATGAACGTCGCGACCTTAACTGGCGAAACAAACCATGGTCCGGGGTCGAGCGCAGAAAAGGGGAGCGGCGTAATAGAGTTCAGCCGAAACATCGCGACGATTTTGCTGATCTGGTGGAGAACTCAAAACAAAACGAAAAACAGGAACAAGAAACGAAAGACAATTTCAACGTCAGCGCCTATCGCAACATGGCGCGTAAACTCTAACCGGCAATGCCGCCGTTTGCGGGAGAAAACACGGCCCGTCCGTTTTACGGCGGGCCGCCACCAACAGGTAACTTAAGGAACCGGAGACGGGACACTCTCCTGCTCAGCTCATCCGGTGTCGTATCGCCTCAATCACCTCGGCGGTCTTCGGCCTCACCCCCCGCCAGATATGGAATGACTCGGCCGCCTGCTCCACCAGCATCCCCAGACCGTCACTGATCCGCTCACAGCCTTCATCGTCGGCCCAGGTCATAAAGGCGGTGGGCTTGTCGCCGTACATCATGTCATAGCAAAAGGCGCCCCTGGTGAGGATCGCTTCGGGCAGCGGGGGTACTTCCCCCTTGAGACTGGCCGAGGTGCCGTTGATCACGATGTCGTAGCGGGAGCCGTCCAGATCGTCAAATCCGCACCCCTCCACTTCACCCAGTTCTTCGAAGGCGTCGGCCAACTCCACGGCGCGCTCCGGGGTGCGATTGGCGATCACCACACCGGCAGGTTGTTGCTGCAACAGCGGCCCCAACACCCCGCGGACCGCGCCGCCGGCGCCGAGAATCAACACCTTTTTGCCTTCAATGACCACACCCTGGTTTTCTGTAATATCGCGCACCATCCCGATGCCGTCGGTATTGTCGCCAAAGAGGGTGTCATCATCACGCAGAACGATAGTGTTGACCGCCCCGGCCAACCCGGCGCGTTCACTGCGCTCGTCGACCAGGCGCCAGGCGTCGCGCTTAAAGGGAACGGTGACATTGAGACCCTTGCCCCCCGCTTCCCGGAACCCGGCGACCGCCTCGCTGAATTGACCCACCTCGACCAGAATGGCCCGGTACTCCAGCTTCTGTCCTGTTTGCTCGGCAAACAGGGAGTGGATCAGCGGGGACTTGCTGTGGGCGATGGGATTGCCCATCACCGCATACTGATCAATTTTGGCCATATTGTGGATTCTCCCAGCCCGAATATTCAGTCAGATCCGACTCTCAGGAAAAGATGCCTTTGAGCATAAAGAAAAAGACAATCGCCAAAATGGCGCCTGCCGGCAGTGTCACGATCCAGGAGAGGAAGATCGTCCGCACCACATTCAGGTTCAGCGCGGCGATCCCCCGGGCCAGCCCCACACCCAGTACCGCCCCCACCAGGGTGTGAGTGGTGGAGATAGGCAGCCCGGTACCGGAGGCGATGACCACGGTGGTGGCCGCACCCAGGGTGGCGGCAAAACCTCTACTAGGCGTCAGTTCGGTGATGCCGGTGCCGACGGTGGCGATCACCTTGTGGCCATAGGTCACCAGACCGATCACGATACCGGCCCCACCCAGCAGCAGGATCCAGGCCGGCATGACCGTCTCGGCCGCCACCGAGCCGGTTTGGGCAATCCCCACCACAGCGGCAACCGGACCGACCGCATTGGCCACATCGTTGGAGCCGTGAGCGAAGGCCATGGCGCAGGCGGTGAAGATCATCAGTACGCCGAAGACCTTCTCCACATTGGCGAAGTGGAAGTCGGCATCGGCCGCCGGGTCGAAGCGCAGGCGGCGGATCAGCAGGATACCGATCACCATGATCACCAGGCCGATGAGGACCGCAACACCGTAACTCTGCAAAGTGGAAAGGTACAGCCCCACATGCTTGAGCCCCTTGAACATGGTCACCAGAGCGATAATGAAGCCCACCAGGAATATGTATACCGGCACATAGCGCTTGGCGCTGGCCAGCGGATTGGGCGTATCGAGGATAAACCGTTGCACACTGACAAAGAGCCAGAAAGCGATGACCCCGGCGAGCGCCGGCGAGACCACCCAGCTCATGACGATGGTGCCGACCTTGCCCCACTGCACCGCCTCCATACCGATCCCCACCGCGGCAAAACCGACGATGGCGCCGACGATGGAATGGGTGGTGGAGACCGGCCAGCCGGCGCGGGAGGCGACCAGCAGCCAGATCCCGGCGGCCAGCAGCGCCGCGAGCATGCCGAAGACCACCAGATCGGGGCTGGCGGCCAACACATCCGCATCGATCATCCCCTTGCGGATGGTCTTGGTCACCTCGCCACCGGCGAGAAAGGCGCCGGCAAACTCGAACACCGCGGCGATGATGAAGGCCTGCTTTATGGAGACCGCCTTGGAGCCGACGGAAGTACCCATGGCGTTGGCCACATCGTTGGCCCCCACGCCCCAGGCCATAAAGAAACCGAAAACGCAGGCGAGGATAATAAAGATCGTTGCATATTCCATTCCGACCTCCCCTTAGCGCGCGAGCATGATTTCGAGACGGCTGCCCACACGCTGGGCCAGATCAGCCAGGTCGCCGATCCATTCGATCACCCGGTAGATGAACATGACATCCACCGGCGGGAGGTCCTTTTCCAATTCGAAGAGCTTGCCGCGCACCGCCACCTGAATCTTGTCGGTGTCGCTCTCAATCGTATCGAGCTTGGTGATCATCGACTCGACCAGCTCCACCTCACGGCCGCGAAAGCCGGTCTCGACCAACTCGTCGAGCTCGTTGATGGCGGTCTGGGCCTGGGCGGAGGCGTCGACGCAGCGCTTGACGAAGTCGAGCATCAGCGGGGCGATCTCCGGGGGGAAGGTCATCTTGCGTCCCAGCATCAGTCCGGCGATATCCTTGGCCTTATTGGCGATACGGTCCTGCATGGTCAGGGTCTCCAGCAGGTCACGCCGCGACATGGCCATCATCAGACCGCTGGGCAGGTTCAGCCGCAGCTCCCGCTTGAGGTCATCGGCGGCCCCTTCCTGTTTGGAGATAAAGGCCTGCACCTCGGCGGCCTTGTTCCAGTCACCGGCCAGGGCGGCCTCGAAAAACGGGATAAGTTCAGTGGCACAGGCCTGCACTTCAGCCATATGCTGCTGCATCGGACGGATCGGCGAGGTGCCGAACATGCTGAAGATATAACTCTTGCGTGACATTGGGTTCTCTCCCCCGAAAATTTTCGCGCAGTATAGTGGTTCAATCGGCCGTCGCCCACCCCCTTTGACGGCCAAATGATCACACCGGATATGTTGAGGCTAGGACTCCTTCAGCCAGCCGGCCACCCGCTTGGCGAAGTAGGTAAGAATACCGTCGGCACCGGCCCGCTTGAACGAAAGCAGCGCCTCGAGCACCACCTGACGCTCCTCCAGCCAGCCGTTCTGCGCCGCGGCCATCAGCATGGCATACTCACCGCTGACCTGATAGGCATAGGTCGGCGCCCCGAACTGCTCCTTCACCCTACGTACGATATCCAGATAGGGCATACCCGGCTTGACCATCACCATGTCGGCCCCCTCCTCCAGATCCTGGGCCACCTCCCACAGGGCCTCGTCAGAGTTGGCCGGGTCCATCTGGTAGGTGCGCTTGTCGCCTCCGCCGAGATTGGCCGCAGAACCGACCGCATCGCGAAACGGCCCGTAAAAACTGGAGGCATACTTGGCCGCGTAG
>JAWOIT010000137.1:0-8438 GCA_046484535.1 Pseudomonadota bacterium
TGCCAATGCCTAGGCCGAGGCCGAGCTCGAATGTGGCCAATGAGACGACCGCATAATTGATGGTTTTTATAATTCCATTCGCAAATATTGTTTCGTTCGTGAAAGCAGAAATATCCGACAACTGTGATGCCTGAAAGTTCCCTCTCTCAGACGTCAGTTTCGCTGTTGAGTGTAGACCATGGTATGGATAATTCATGGTCATGAATGTGATGAAATGTGTCGATTAAGAACTGACTGTTCGGGGTTGTTTTGAGCTTGCGAAAGTTTTAAAAATAGCTCGTTTTTAGGGGCTTGCATAGCGTGCGGGAGTGAGGAAAAATTCAGGGTGCATTTTTTTCAAGCAGGTCTATAAGTAAGTAACGGGGCGGCATGAACGCTGGAGTAAAAGAATTTTGATTCTACCGTTACCGTTGTCGATTAAGTTACGGATTTTGTTTCAATTAGGTGAGGTATTATGGTGGATAAAAAGCGTCGGGCCGGTGCGCCCATCGATACGGACAAACTGGATGAGGTTGTCGCCAGGGCGAGACAGGAGGCGGAAAAGCGCATGCAGGGGTATCGTGAACAGTCCCTGCGGCTCCATCCCTGGGTTTGCGGCCGCTGCGGCAGGGAATTTACCCGTGAAAACCTGCATGAGCTGACGGTGCACCACAAGGACCATAATCACGACAATAACCCCTCCGACGGCAGCAACTGGGAAAACCTGTGCCTCTATTGCCACGACAACGAGCATCAGCGCTATGAGGAGTTCGTAAAAGGCTATGATGAGCTGGCGCCGCAAAAGGAGAGCAAGCCGGCTACCTTCAACCCCTTTGCCGATTTGAAGTCCATGCTGGGCGACAGTGGCAAGAAAGAAGACTAAGCAGCTGAAATCCTCCCTGTGGGGTAGCAAAGGGAATGCAGGTTTTCCGGTAGGGGTAACTCCCGTGCAGTTTTTCAGTGGCGGCTGAACCGATTGGCCTAGACTGTAGGTGTTATGGCCAATCTACAATCACTGAGACAAATACCCCGTATAAGTAGGGGCATTTTCCTGACTCTGCTGCTGCTCGCGGTGACCGGTGTTCGGGCGGAGCCGGCCGATGCGTCGCCCCTGTTTCTCGCCGATGAGTTGCTGCAGACGCTTATTCCGCAAGAGTCATCACTGAGCTGGGAAGAGCTTGAACGTTTTTATGCAGAAAACGGCTGCCGGCCGGTATGGATGGATGCGCTGGGTCCGAATTGGCGGGCCGGGCTGCTGCGCCAACGCCTGCACATGGCGCGGGACGAAGGGCTGACCCCCCGGCACTACCAAATCGAGCGTATCGACTCGCTGTGGTCATCCCGCGAGCGAAAAGACCGGCTGCTGCTGGAGCTTATGCTGAGCAGTGTGTTTTTCGACTATGCGCAGGATGCGCGCAACGGCCGCCTGCCCCCGCAGCATGTGGCGCCGCTGTGGGAGATTGACCCGACTCCTGTTGACCCGGTCGCCCTGTTGCGAGCGGCCCTGTCTGCCGAAGACTTCAGCAGTGCGCTCGATGCGCTGCCCCCCGAACACCCCGCCTACCGTCGCCTGCGCACGGCCCTGGCCGATTACCGCCTGATTGAGGCGCAGGGGGGCTGGGGTGATATCCCGCAGGGACCGTCACTGCGGCGGGGGATGCGCGGGCCACGGGTTGAAGCATTGCGCCGCCGCCTGGAGGCGGAGGGGGAAATTGGTTTTTCGCCGTCCTTCGATGCGGCGCTGTTCGACGAGACACTGGATTTTGCGGTGAGGCGCTTTCAGGTACGACATGGACTGCAGGTCGACGGCGTCGTCGGCAAGCGCACCCTGGCGGCGCTGAATGTGACGGTGGCCCGGCGGATCGAACAAATAGTCCTGACGATGGAGCGCTGGCGCTGGCTACCGCAGGACCTTGGCCGGCGCCATCTCATTGTCAATATTCCATCCTATGAGCTTATCGCCTACGAGGATGGGGAGGCCGGACTGTCGATGCCGGTGATTATCGGCGCCCTGGAGCGGCCGACACCGGCGATCAGCGGGATGCTGCACACCATCGTCTTCAATCCCTACTGGACCGTGCCCCGCAGCATCGCGCTTCGTGATCTGGTTCCCAGACAGCGGAGCAACCCGAACTATATGCTCTCTCAAGGTATCCGCGTTTTTGCCGGAGGAACCGGCGGGGTGGAACTGGACCCGCAAGAGGTGGACTGGAGTGCGGTAAACGTTAACTTCTTCCCCTATACCCTACGGCAGGACCCGGGTCCGAAGAATGCCCTGGGTAAACTCAAGTTCCTTTTTAACAACCGCCATGCTATCTATCTGCACGACACCCCCCACACCGGCCTGTTCGCCACCAGTGAACGCGCTTACAGCTCGGGCTGCATCCGCCTGGAAGAGCCGTTGCGCCTTGCAAGCTTCGTCCTCGCTGAGGAGCCGGTGCAGTGGAGTGAGCAGGGGATTCGGCGGCAACTCGAGTCGGACCGGAACTATGGTGTCCGTCTCACCAGGCCGCTCCCGGTCTATCTGCTTTACCTTACAGCTTGGGTCGGGGAGGACGGGGCGGTACACTTTCATAATGATATCTACGGTGAGGATGAACTTGTCCGCGTCTGTATGCCGTTTGAGGAACAAAGCCTCTGAACTCTTGTCATAAAATGCGCTTATAGTAATTTTTTGGGGAATTAGAATGATTTCACGCCGAGCCTTTTTACACGGCGCCTTTGCCTCCGCCGCCTCTTTTGTTGCGCCAAGCCTCCATGCAGTGACCGGCGCGGCTGAGCGCCGCCTGTCCTTTTACAACCTGCATACCGGCGAGAGTCTCAATGCCACCTTCTGGGCCGACGGCCAGTATGTCGCCGAGGAGTTGGCCGCGATCAACCACCTGTTGCGGGACCATCGCCGGGACGAGGTGGCCGAGATCGATACAAACCTGCTCGAACTGCTCCACTCTCTGCAGCGGCCCTTCGGCAGCCACGACACCTTCCATGTGATCTCCGGCTACCGCTCGCCGCATACGAATGCATCGTTGAGAAAGACCAGTGGCGGCGTGGCCAAGCGCAGTCTGCACATGCAGGGCCGCGCCATCGATATCCGCCTGCCGGATGTGCCGCTGAAGAATCTGCGCAAGGCGGCCCTGGCGTTGAAGGCCGGCGGTGTGGGCTACTACCCAAACTCGAACTTCATCCACGTCGACACCGGCCGTCCCCGCTTCTGGTAGCCGCTATTCGGTCACAGAAGGTGGACGCCTTCACTTCAAGCTAGCAGCACCCGGAGGCCGCCAGGAGTCCACGTCTCGACGTGGCAACGGGTTTAGGTTTGCGGGGCGGAGTAGTCGACAGTCCAAGGGCTGTGCTCCGGGCCTGTGGCCTCCTGAAATCTGAGGAGTCCACGTCTCGACGTGGCAAGCGTTTTCGTTGATGGACGGCGTCGACAGCCCGAGGGTTGTACTCCAGCCTGTGGTCCTGTGAGGCCCGGCAGAGCCCCCCAAATATGAAACCGGGCTGTGTTATCCTTGGCCGCCATGTCAGAGATGCAGCCCCATACCCCCTCAGCCCGCAAGATCCTGGACGAGGTCTTCGGTTACGACGCCTTCCGTCCCGGGCAGGAGGCCATCGTCGATCAGCTCATCGGTGGTGGAGACGCCCTCGTTCTCATGCCCACCGGCGGCGGCAAATCGCTCTGCTATCAAATCCCGGCGCTGGTGCGCGAGGGGGTGGGTATCGTCGTCTCGCCGCTTATCGCCCTGATGCAGGACCAGGTCGACGCCCTGCGCCAGAACGGGGTACGCGCCGCCTTTCTCAATTCCACCCTGGATGACGCCACCGCCCGCGAGGTGGAGGGGCAATTGCTGCGCGGTGAACTGGACCTGGTCTATGTCGCCCCCGAGCGGCTGATGACCCCGCGCATACTGGATCTTCTGGAACAGTCGCCGCTGGCGCTGTTCGCTATCGATGAGGCCCACTGCGTCTCCCAGTGGGGCCACGACTTCCGCCCCGAGTACCGGGAGCTTTCCATCCTGCACGAACGTTTCCCGCAGGTGCCGCGGGTGGCGCTGACCGCCACCGCCGATGCCCCCACCCGGCGCGAGATGATCGAACGGCTCAAGCTCGGTGAAGCCGAACAGTTCATCCACAGCTTCGACCGCCCCAATATCCGCTATCGTATCGGCGAGAACAGCGGCAACGCCCGCGAGCGATTATTGGCTTTCATCCGTGACGAGCATGAGGGTGAGGCGGGCATCGTCTACTGTCTGTCGCGCAAGAAGGTGGAGGACATCGCTGAGTGGCTGGCAAAACAGGGGCTCAAGGCACTGCCCTACCACGCCGGGCTCGATGCCGAGGTACGCCGGAAGCACCAGCAGCGCTTCCTGCGCGAGGAGGGGGTGATCATTGTCGCTACCATCGCCTTCGGCATGGGCATCGACAAGCCGGACGTGCGTTTCGTTGCCCACCTTAATCTGCCCAAGAGCCTGGAGGCCTATTATCAGGAGACGGGACGCGCCGGGCGCGACGGCCTGCCCGCCGACGCCTGGATGGCCTACGGCCTGCAGGATGTGATCACCCTGCGTCAGATGCAGTCCGCCTCCCAGGCGGACGAGCAGTACAAACGCATCGAACGGGCCAAGCTCGACGCCATGCTCGGCCTGTGTGAATCGACCGACTGCCGCCGTCAGAACCTGCTGCGCTATTTCGGCGAGGAGCTGGCCGAACCGTGCGGCAACTGCGACACCTGCCTGGAGCCGCCCGAGACCTGGGACGCCACCGTCGCCGCGCAGAAGGCGCTCTCCTGTGTACACCGCACCGGCCGGCGTTTCGGTGTGAACTACCTGGTCGATGTTTTGCTGGGTAAGGAAGACGATCGCATCCGCCGCTTTGGCCACGACACTATCTCCACCTTCGGAATCGGCGAGGAGCTCAACCAGACCGAATGGCGCGGCCTGTTTCGCCAGCTCATCGCCCGCGGCCTGCTGGCGGCGGATGTGGAGGGGCATGGGGGCCTGTCGCTGACTGAAGGAGCACGCCCTGTGTTGCGCGGTGAAACCAAATTGATGCTACGCAAACAGAAAAAACGTCGCCGGCGTGTGCGCAGCAGCGGCAAGGCGGAGCTCATCACCGACCCCGATGCCCGCGCCCTCTGGAGCGCGCTGCGACAAAAGCGCCAGGCGCTGGCCGAGGAGCAGGGTGTACCCGCCTATGTCATCTTCCACGATGCCACCCTGATGGCGATGGTCGAGCAGCGCCCGGCAAACCTGGATGAGATGAGCGAGCTGAGCGGCATCGGCGCACGCAAGCTCGAAGCCTACGGCCAAACCTTCCTGGAGGTTCTCACCGAACACGCCATGGCGGAGTAGAGACCGCCGGCTCCCCACCCGTAGGGTGCCGCCGATAGGCGCACCGTATTAAGACGGAGGCATAAACGGTTCGCCTCGCCCGCTCGGCAAACCCTACGAATGAAACGGTGTGTTCACATCGAAATTGTGTCCGGCGTCCCTCTGCCGGATTATCCCTCACGACTTTTTTATAGGGCGCCGCCGTATTCGGTGTGCTTTGAAGACAAAGCACTGCAATAAGCTCCCTTCTCTATCACTTCCTCCGAGGCTGTCTCCTTTCTGTATTCAGAATGCTCGTTGCGTGATCTGTATCGCACTTTTTACTTTTCTTCCTCAACCGTATGGCGGTCATGAAGTGCTAACTAACCGTGCGGCACGCGGTGCCATGCCATTTGTTAGAGAAAGAAAGTTATACCCCCCGTTCAGGGGGACACAGATGGGGGATTTTCCGTATCAAATTGATGTGCTGAAAATACCGCGTGAGATAACAGAACCGACAGCCTTGATCCGGGTGACACATGTCACAGCGGAAGGACGATGGCTGCCGTAACTTCTCATTAGGGTTACAGGGCGGTGTTGATATTGATTCATTCGACACCGCCTGACGTAAACGGAATTAGCGTCTGGAGCGTTCAGCGGATCATGTGAGTTCCCTGGTGAGTCCGCGGAATAGGAGGGGGCGCTGCCCCCCAACTCAAACGGCGAATGACAAGAAGGAATCCATGCAGGCCAAAAGCCTCTGAATAGGGTGTTCAGGCAGTGTGATGCTGGGACCCGGTGAGAGAGGCATGGAGTAGTTAAACACTCGACAAAAGGAGGTAACGAAAAGTGGGAAATTGGAGATTGCTTATCGTAATGGCGTTTCTCCTGTCACTGGCCGGATGCGGCGGCGGTGGCGGCGGAAGCTCGGATGATACAAATACGACTGGTGACACAGCCGATGAAGGTAGCAGTAACTGGGACCAAATGGTCTGGGATCAAGACGATTGGGCATAACTTTAACGCCTAACTTACAGAGCCCTACTGAAACAACAAGGAGCATTCAAATGAAGACAAAAATCAGCATATTGGCAGCGGCGGTAATCGCGGTTTCTACCTGGACCACATCAGCCATGGCGGGGCAGGTCGATACCATGACGACCTTTGAGGCGGATACCCCCGCGGTGGCGGCGGAGGTGAACGGCAACTTCGATGCGGTGAAGAGTGCGGTGGATGACAACGATAGTCGGATTACTGCCAATGAGGAAAATATTAATACCAACACTGACAACATCACCGTTAATACGGATAGCATCGCTACCAACACTGGCAACATCACCGCTAATACGGATAGCATCGCTACCAACCAGGATGACATTGCCGCGATACAATCCGATGCCTCCTCATTGGACAGGGTGTTTGATGATCAAATCAAATTCCGGTTATCCGTGTCAGATTCTAGTACAGACGACTTTACAAATATTGTTGTTTATCTGCGTAATACGACTAGTACGGATTGTGAGATTTATTACTCTACCAGCTCGTCGGGTTGGGTAGATGGTGCAAATACAACTAGTAGCTTTACTCTGACGCCCACCTATACAGCCAAGACCCTGAGGGGTTCAAGCTATGAGTTTTTGCAAACTACGCGTTATTTAGAGAAGTTCGTGGTTGACCGGAATCTAAGCGGCGGCACTCAGTTTGTTGATGTGACACTAAACCGTAATGAGACCGATGCGAGCGATACCTGCGATGCCGGTGATGTCGTAATAATGAATGTTGAGGCGATCTTCCCTGATGGTACCCGTGTCTTTGTGCCGGCCTCAGAAATGATCGGTCATTAGTGTCGATGCGTTGACGGCTCGTCCTCGTGTACCAATGCTTACCATCTGAGTTGGTTGTTACGGTAGTGAGGGCGATGAAATTACAGATGGTACTTCGATACCAAGGTGAGTGAATCCGGGATCTCGCCGAACTTAACGACACCCCAAGGTCTATGCCTTCGGGGTGTTTTGTTATCCAGCAAGTGGTGTAACCTGTCGAGACAAGTAATTGCTGCTCTATGGAATAAAAATACATTTAGCGCCTCAATGGTGTGATTGTATGGAATTTTTATGTGTTCGTGCTTGACCTATAACTCCTTAAGACACATTCATTAATTCGGATGTCGCGCTGAGAAGGTAAACAGCATGCGAAACAAAAAAAATAGATTAAGTAACGGGGAACATCGGCCTGTATCGGATATCGACACGCTCTCAGCGCTTCGGACCAGTTCGGTCTTCTCGGGACTTGAGGATGAACAACTGAAATCGCTGAGCAGCCTGCTTGTGAGGCGTAACATCGATGCTGATACCGTGATATTTCAGGAAGGAGACACGGCCAACCGCTTTTATCTTTTACTGGATGGGAGAGTGAAGGTGATGCTGGCCGATCCTGAAGGAAGGGAGGTGATCGTCTCGATTCTCCATGCCGGCGAGAGTTTTGGGGAGATGGCCTTCTTCGATAGTGGCGGCCGCAGCGCACAGGTGGTGACGATGACCCCGGTGCAGCTGCTGGTGCTGACCGGGGCCGATTTTCGCGGTTGGATCAGTCGTAATCCCAACCTGGTGATGGCGATAATCCAGCAGGTTACTCATCGCTTGAGACAGGCAAACCAGACCATTAACAGCCTGGCCACGCTCGATCTAAAATCCCGTGTGGCGCGGTTTTTGTTGGAGGCCGCGGAGGGACATCCGTCAGGCAGGGTGGTCGACCTGCCAACCCAATCGGATATCGCCAAAATGGTAGGCGGCTCGCGAGAAAGGGTCAATCGTGCGCTTAAAGATCTCGAACAGCAGGGGTTTGTTCGCTTCGATGGGGAACAGTTCATTGTTTGTGGCATGCCTTATTAATGGCAGTAATCCACAATGGTAATCACTTAGGAGGCTGGCGAAAATAATGTTGTCAACTCCGAGGGCGCCCCTGAGCCATCAATGCAAGGCGCGTTTCGCAGGTAATGGCAGCGTCCTTGCCAAGAAACGCAACGCCGCAGTGATGGCTCAGGGGCGGCCGAATGTAAACATTATTTCCGCCAGCCTCCTTAGCCTCACAGCTCAATCTTCCCGCAAGGGGCTCCAGCATCCGTAGGGTGCTGCCGTCAGGCGCACCGTC
>JAWOIT010000005.1:0-4331 GCA_046484535.1 Pseudomonadota bacterium
GGTGACGGTTCCTATCTGTGGAAAATTCGTAAGGGGTAAGCATGAAGTTTGGAATCGTAGTAACGGATCAGGCGCAGGCCGATCACGCCGCCTGCCTGATGAAAGAGGCCCTGGGGCGAGACTGGAGCGTGCGCTGCTTTCTTACCGACAACGGCGTGAACATGCTAAAAGACGACGCCTTCGTGGCGATGGCTCGTAACCCCGGTGTCCATTTGTCGGTGTGCGAACTATCGGTCGAGCGTTATTGCCACGATATGCCGCTGGATCAGATGAGCGACGTGGTGATTGTAGGTGGGCAGTACCAGGATGCCGAACTGGTGCGCAAGAGCGACCAGGTCGTGGTCTTTTAGGAGGATGTGCAAGTGAGTGACGAAACAAAAAATGTGCTGATGGTGGCGCGTAACAAGAAGATTGAAGCGCTGCGCATGGCAACCGGCCTGACCCTGCTTGACGATGTAATCCGAGTTGCCGTGGTCGGGGATCTCGAT
Organism: Pseudomonadota bacterium; assembly: GCA_046484535.1. Lineage (GTDB taxonomy): Bacteria > Pseudomonadota > Gammaproteobacteria > Thiohalomonadales > Thiohalomonadaceae > JAPHTQ01. The sequence goes on from JAWOIT010000005.1 coordinate 489, forward strand.
CGCAACGACCCGGATGTGGAGCTGCAACTCGAATCCCTGGATTTTGCCGATGTTCCGGTGGTCGATGTCGATGCGGGCAAGCCGGCGGAGTTCGCTGAGTTGATTGTCAATTCTGATGTGGTGTATGTGGTATGAGTGATAAAAGTGTACGTCTTTATGTGGTGGGAGAGGGTGATGCCGAGCTTCAATCACTGATCCGTAAAGGATTGTCGGAGCTTGGTCGTGAGTGTGAACAGAGTGCCGTGACGGCCGATTGTTGCGCACTGCTCGACACCCTCTCGGATAACGAGATCCCTGTAATTATCAAACCGTACTCTGCTGCATAGTATCTCTGTCAGCAGGGTACAGTCGGTGCAGTAGCAGGCGAGCTGCGCAGGTGAGATTGCAACGCCAGTTGCGATCTTAATAGAAAAGTAGGAGGAGAGTTATGAGAAAAGCAAGAGAAGAGAGCAGGACCAGAAGTTACCTGGTCGGCTTGCTGGGGGCAACAGCGCTGATATTGGCGGGTTGTAACGGTAGCGAAGATAGCAGTCCGGGTGAAGAGACTCTGCCAGATGGTAATAGCCCTGCGGCAATAGCTGCGGCGTCAGCAGACAATTATGATGACAACACCTATGGACTAATTACGGGAAGTACCTTGGCAAGCTGGATTGATGACTGGGAAAGCAATCGTCCTGCTGGTATTACAGGAAAACTGGTTATTCTCCAGCAAGGAGAAGGACCGGAAGGTTTCGAGTATATTCAACACGATGATACAAATGTCTTTACCTATGCCGTTGATACAGATACATGGAAGCAGACTCGTTCAAATGGTGTGATTCAGACTGTTAGCATGGTTCCTGATGGGCGTGTAATGGACACCTTGCTCTCGCAGTACGATATCGACCCGAGTGAGGATATGATTGTCTGTGCGCAAGGTAAAAATAAAATGGTAATGCACTCCGGGCGTTGCTGGTATGCCTTCCGCTACTGGGGGACGCCAAAGGAACACCTTGCCCAGCTTCAAGGCGGTAATGAGTGGAACGGTCGTGCCGGTGGCGATTTGGAAGATTACTTCGATGCAGACGCAAGTGCCGATGTGTGGAACCTTAATGCTGCTAGTGTGGCCGATCTCCCCGAGATTAACTTCAAGCTTCAAGCAACACTCGAAGACATGATGGCTGTCGTTACGGATAGCGACATCAATGATCTCAATGATGGTGCATTTATTTTTGATGCGCGTAACCCGGCTGAATATGACGGTACTGACTTCAAGGCTGGCGCGGCACAGGGGCATCCGAATGGGGCTCTGCTGCTGCCGTACGCGGACATGCTGGTGGATGACCCTAATGATCAACGCTTCAAATCCAAGGCTGAGCTTGAAGCATTGATGTCCGGTCAAACAGCAGGCTTCACCGATGCGACCTATCAGCCGGTCGGTGCAGGTCAGGCCTATCAGCCGGGTGATACCGTATATACCTATTGTCAGACCACCTATCGTGCCATGGTGACCGGCTTTGCTACCGGAGCCATTCTGGGTTATCCGACACGGTTCTACGATGGTGCGATGTATGAGTGGCACGCCATGACCAATGCTGTAGACAGCAGCGGAAATGAACTCTTGCCGGTCTATTCACCGTGGCGTACCGACAGGAACATTTATAGCTTCTATCAGTTGCAGGGTGATTCCGCTCTTATCGACCCACGTACTATCGTGAATCCAGATGCTGAAACCGCAAATGCAATCATCCTTGAAGACTATGCCTACAAGGGCTATGTAGAGGAGGATTCAACTAGCACTGATAGCGGCAGCGATGATAGTGGTGACGGCGGTAGCGCTCCGATCCCCAATGCTTGTTAAATTAATGATTGTCTAATCGCCGGGGCGACCGGTAGGTCGCCCCTCTTTCGTATAACGAGTTCAACCGCATTAACCCTTTCCATGAGAGGGATAATTCGGTTGTATTGAATGGCTTGGTGGAGAAATCGAGATTGAAAGCAGCCGCAGGTTTGATTTCGGCATTGATCATAATCGCATTGCTCATGTTCTGGTTTGAAAATCCAAAGCAGCCATCAGTGGACGAGTTTCTGTCTAATCATTGGGACTACCCCATGGCGCCGCAGGGAGAACCACCTTCCGGCTTCAGCGCTTTGGAGGCATCACTGGCGCCCGAGTCGTGCGCCGCGTGTCACAGTGAACAGCACAAGCAATGGAGTGAAAGCCTGCACAGTCACACCATGGGGCCCGGGATCCGCTGGCAGTTGCAGCTGATGAACCCTGAGGCCTCCCGCTCGTGCCTCAAGTGTCATGCGCCGCTCACCGAACAATTTGCACTGCACGCCCGGGAGCGCGGCTGGAGCAAGTCCAAAGCGGCTCGCCCGGAACATGTTCCGGCGGATCTGCACCGTAAAGGACTGGCCTGCGCCGCCTGCCATGTACGCCGGCATCAGCGTTTCGGCCCGCCGGCGAAGAGCGAGACGGTTAACAGCGCAGTGCATGGCGGATTTACCGAACATAAGGCCTTCGGCGACAGCCGTTTCTGCGCCACCTGCCATCAGTTTCCGGAGGATGGCCCGCGATTAAACGGCAAGTTGCGTGAAGATACCTATAACCAGTGGCGTCAGAGCCGTTACGGCGCCGAAGGGCGGAGTTGCCAGTCGTGCCACATGCCCGAGCGACGCCATGAGTGGAAGGGTATCCATGATCCGGTGATGACCCGCTCGGCGTTGAGCGTCATCTTCAGTTCTGCCGAAGATGAGCATGGAACTCAACTGGTAAGCGCGTCAGTGAGTAACACCGGCGCCGGTCATCATTTTCCCACCTACCTGGTTCCCGATGTCCAGTTGGTGTTTGAATATCTAACGCCTTCAGGTGAGGTCAACGAACTGGCGCGTCATACGCTCGCCTGGCGCGCCAATCTGGCACTTACCGAAGAGCAGTTCGATCAACGCCTGCCGGCCGGTGAGAGTGTGAAGCTGCAGGGTCGGCTGCCGACCTCTCAGGCAGAGGGTAACTTGCGGCTGCGCGTGAGCGTCGCCCCAAAGCATCAATACTTGGTCACCTACGAGGATTACCTGGCGCGCAAGGGCGATACCCTGGATGAAAAGACACTGGGCCTGTTGCAATTGGCCATTCAAGAGGCGCGCAGTTCACAGTATGACTTTATCGCGGCCGAGCAATCGCTGGGACTGATTGCAAAATGAAGCGTGTGGCATTCCGTTACCGTCGATGCAATCTGAGATTTGGTTGCGTATCTTGTAACATATTGAAAATAAAGGGACTGAGAGATTGGCACGGGATGTGCTTTAAAGAGTGTCAAAGCGAAATCGAAACCTGAAGGAGGTTCACAATGCGAGCGTTACCGATCATGCCGCTACTCCTCGGGGTAATGGTTACAAACACAGCTTTTGCACAAGAGTTTCCCGGCTCCGGCCGATTGAAGTTCAAAAAGGGGCCGGTCTGTATGTGTGACAAGGGCCTGAATGAGAAAGATATCCAGGCAGCTGAAAATACACGCGAGCAACGAGGCCGAGAAGGTGTATTGAATGGGTTTATTCAAAACGAAAGCAGCCGAAAGGCAGAGAGGAGGAGAGTGGCGGTCAGCTCGATGAAACTGGTGGGGCTGAATATCGGCGGCGCCGAGTCGGCCCTGGTCGGCGCGCGGATTTACGACAGCGCGAGCCAGGTGCTCGTCGGGGCCGGCGAAGTGAGGGTCACCTCGGGAGGTTCGGTCACGGTTCCGATTGCCGCGCACCTGGAAGCGGGTGGCAACTACCGGGTGGCGTTTCATGTCGCAACCACTCCGGCCTTTCTCGGCAGCGGCACCTTCGTGAGCAACTCGGGCGGTTTTCCTTTCACGGAAG
>JAWOIT010000031.1:0-10128 GCA_046484535.1 Pseudomonadota bacterium
CGGCGAGCAGTGGGAAACCATCTACCAGGCATTGCCGCACCTTCCCGAAGAGGTGCAGAAGAGTTGGTACGCTTTCGACCACTTCTATTCCGATTCGGCCTATCCCGAGGTTCTGCCGATCATTTTTGCCGACAAACCGGCAAAAATGCTTGATATCGGCACCAATGTCGGCAAGTTCAGCATTCTTGCCGGCAATTACGACCCGGATGTGCATATCACCATGGTCGATCTGCCGGATCAGCTGCAAAACGCCATCCGTAATGTCGCCGAAGCCGGGCTCAGCGACAGGATCGACTCACTGGCCACCGACCTGCTGGATGAGAACAACAAGCTGCCGGGCGGCTATGATATCTACTGGTTGAGCCAGTTCCTCTCCTGTTTCGGCAGAAAGGAGATCATCAGCATCCTCAAGCGCATTCATGAGGTAATGGACGAGGGGGCGAGGGTGTATATCCTGGAGACCTGCTGGGACCGCCAGCAGCATGAGGCCTCCACCTATTCCCTTATCAATACCTCGCTCTATTTTACCGCCATGGCAAGCGGCAACTCGAAAATGTACTCGGCCAGGGAACTGCTGGAGTGTATCGACGAAGCGGGCTTCAGACACACCCATATCCGGGACAACCTCGGCCTCTGCCACACGCTGTTCGAGTGTAAAAAGTAGTATTCCTTGATCGATCCCGGTATGCCCCCTTCAGGCGGGCATACCGGTCTAATTTCCGGGTGAAGCACGGCCGGGTTTTGGCTATAATCGATCTCCCAGCTCTGATATCGACCCAAACTCCCCGCATGAAGTTCTATATCCGCACGCTTGGCTGCAAGATGAACTGGCTCGACTCCGCGCGCCTGGCCGCCGCGCTGCAGACCGCCGGAAATACGGCCGTTTCGGATGAGGCCGAGGCGGACTATGTCTTTGTCAACACCTGTACGGTCACCGCCGAGGCGGACCGAAAATCCAAACAGACGGTCAACCGCGCCGGACGGCAGCAGAAGCAGGTGGCGGTGATGGGCTGCGGTCCCCGTGTCGACGCCGGAGAGTGGCGCCAACACAGCGGTAAGGCGCTGGTCTTCAGCGATGAGCGGCAAATGCTGGCCCACTTCGGTGTCGAGGGCGATGAGCTGCTGCTGCCGCTCAACTCACGTACCCGCCTGCCGGTGGCGATCCAGACCGGCTGCGATAACCTCTGTACCTTCTGCATCACCCGCATCGCCCGCGGGCGGCATCGCAGCCTGCCGGCGGAGCAGATCGTGCGCCAGATCGACCTGGCGCTGGAGAACGGGATTCGCGAGGTGGTGCTGACCGGGATCAACCTTGCCGCCTGGGGCTGTGAGGATTCCAATCAACCGGCGCAGGCCCGCCTGCACGAGCTGTTGGAGATCATCCTCACCCGTACCGAGATCCCGCGAATTCGTATCTCCTCCATCGGACCGCAGTTTATCCGGCCCGGTTTTTTCGATGTCTATCAGGATGAGCGGATCTGCGATTACCTGCATATCTCCCTGCAGAGTGGTTCCGATAGCGTCCTCGAGCGGATGGTGCGCGGCCACGGTACCGAGGTGGTGGCCCGGATCGCCGAACAGGCGAGGGCGGTACGTCCCGATACCGCCATGTCGGCGGATGTCATCGCCGGTTTCCCGGCGGAGAGCGACGCCGAGCACCGTGAAACCCTGGCGTTTTTACAGCAGGTCGATTTTGCCAAGCTGCATGTCTTTCCCTATTCCATTCGTGAGGGGACGCCCGCCGCCGCCATCACACCGCAATGCCCTGCCGAGGTGAAGAAGGAGCGGGCGGCGGAGATCCGCGAACTGGCCCGCACCATGCGTCAGAACTTTATTCAGCAGCAGCTCGGCAAAAAGCTCCGCGTCCTGGTCGAAGGGAACGGCAGTGGCCTGAGCGGCAACTACCTGAGGCTGCTGACCGTGGGTCATGCCCGGGGAGAGATTGTCGAGATCACCGCAACCCAGGAGACCCTCGCCGAACGCTGATTGCCATTGCGCAGACCCTCTATTGCCAATATCACAGCTTACCCCGGCACGGCGGGACAGCCGTCATCCCGCCCTCATCGGGACCCTCTGTACAAATCCCCTTTTGTTGCTATACCTACACTATTCACTTTTCCTCGTGGATTTTGTTGTAGCTCTTTATTCGGGAGCAAAATCGCTTAAAAGGAGACAAGCCGATGAGGTATCTCACCACGTTTTCCATGCTCGGACTTTTGATGGCCGGAGCGGCAATGGCGCAGGACGATGAGCCGCGGCTGTTTGAGGACATTGACGCCAACCATAATGGTGAAATCAGTATGGAGGAGGCCAAGGCACACAAGGATCTCAGCAACAATTTTGAGGAGATCGATAAAAACGCCGACGGCTGGATTTCAGTTGATGAATACACCATCTACGAGAATCAGGGAAGAATGGTCCCGGAAGATGTGGAGATTCCTGAGCCGGGGGCGGCTCCCATGCCAAGCTCCAAGTAGCGCGAACCGGGGGGGAATAGGGCGAGGTAATATAGGCCGTTGCCGCTCCTCCCCCCCCCCAGTTCGGCTGATGCCTTCACGGCCGCTCGAAGGTGTAGATAATATCCCCGCCACTGTGAAGACCGCCTTCCCCCTGCACCTGCCAGTGCTCGCTCAACTGGTAACGCACCAGTACCGAGTAAGCATCCTCATACACGCCGACCCCGTAGCGCACATAGAGCCTCGGTGAGAGGTACTTTCCCGCCACCACCCATGGGGATTGGGTATCTCCCGCGGTCTCCACCCGCGCCTCCTCCAGGCCGAACTGCCTGCCGAGATAGCCTGCCAGATAGTTGCCGCCGACAAGCCCGGCGCTACCGGCGGCGCCGGCCAACGCCTCGCCTTCGCTCTGGCCGGCGCTGCTTACCGGATGGCCGAGGGTCAAATAGGAGAGAATATCCGCCTGGTCCATCGGCGGTTCGGAGTAGAGGACCAGGGTTGGATTCCGTGCGGTGCCGCTGACCTGGACCCCGGCGGTGACATCGCCGATCGTGCGCGAGGCGCGGATGTCGAGATTGGGGTTATCCAACGGGCTGTCGGCGAAGTTCGCACGCCCCTGTTCGATTGTAAGCTCTCTGCCGAAACTACTGTAGGTGCTGCCGGGCACCGCCTGAAGCTCGCCACGTCCCTTGGTCACGCTGCCCGGTTCGTCGACAAGCTGCAGCTCGCCGCCGATGCGTCCGTCGAACCCGTAGCCAATGAAACGAATGCTGTCCTCCGAGGTTACCCGCACTTGTGTATGAATAAGCCACTGTTCACGCTCTGTTTCCGGTTCAGCCCGCCCCACAATCACCACATCTTTGGAGGGTCTGACCGCCAGCGACAGATCGCGGGGCTCCAGCCTGGCATAGGGAATCGCAAGATTGCCATTAAGGTCTATCTCCCGCCCGACAATACGCAGGGTCAGGTCCGGTGAGACCCGGACCCGAGCCTCGGGGATTCTTGCCACCTCAAAGTTCTCGCCGACCATCGCCAGCGTCAGCAACCATTCTCCCGTGTCGTCCGGTCGCAGGCTGCCTTCAAGGCTCAGGCCACCGTCCCCGGAACGGGCCTTGCCGCGGATATCCATCTGTCTGGTGTTATCGCCGGTTGCGCTCAAGGCAATACGGGTTATGCTGAGACCCAACCGGGGGATATCCAACCGCCCTTCAAGCAGTTGGGCCTGACCGTCCAGCCGTGGTGTGGCCAGTGTGCCGGTGAGCTGCACATCCGCATCGATGGAGCCTTGCATATTCTGGACTTCGGGCAGGAGGTTGGAGAACAAACCCGGATCCTGCAGGGAGAGAAGCAGTCGGGCCGTCAATGGATGGCGCATGAGATCATCCGGCAGGCCACGGGCCAGTGAGGTTTGCAGAGTCAATACGATCTGATCTGTTTCACTGAGCGACAACGTCAACTCACCCTGAAGATCCTCCCCAGCGGGGGAGTCAAGATGCAGCGCCACACCCTGGAAGGGGAGGGACATTTTTTGTCCCTGTGGATCATCAATACCCAACTGTCCCTGCCCGACCGACACTTGCGCCTCAATCACAGGCTGCCCTTTAAGCGGCAGGTTCAGGCCGGCCGTAGCATCCAGCTCACCCTCCAAAAAGAGGTGACGGGGAAGATAAGGGGCCAGCAACGCCAACGGAAACCGGGTACTGCGAAGGTTTGCCGTCAGTGCCCCCTGCCCCCATTGAGCGCCGAGACAAAGCATGGCTTCACCCCGGTTAAGGCATAACTCATCCAAAGCGGCGGTGCCGGGCAGCAGCGAAAAGGCCACCGGTTCCACCAGATTCCATTGCCCCAAATCACCGTTTTCAATCCGTAAGGTGCTTAACGTCCCGGACCATGTTTCATCCACATAGCCCGCGTCGGCCTCCAGGTACAGGCGCTGTTCGTCGGTGCGGTTGTGGAGGGTAAGCCGGTGCGCATTGAGCGGTCCCCGGGCATCGAGTGTGACGCTTTGGGGTGAAAAGCCGGGAAGCTGAAGCTTTTCCAGTTGTAGCAAGGCATGCGATGGCGTGCGATCCTGCAGGTCCAGCTCGACCTCCGCCTGAAGCGACTCGGCCAGGGTGTCGCCCACGGATAACTCATCCCCATTGAGCCGGAGCGAGATCCTTGGCGCCGCCCTCGGTCCGGATGCGCTCGCCTCCGCCCTGAGTCTACCCCCTGCCTGCGGCAGAAGATCGCGAAGCTCGGGGGCATCAAGCGAGCCGGTCATCGTCAGCTCCTCGCCCAGCGTTCCTTGAGCCTGGAGCCGGGCCGAGCCGACGCGAAGTTCCAGCTGATCCAGTGAGGCAATACCGTCGCGCCAGCCTCCCTCTGCGCTTCCCTGAACCGGCCGCCCGCGAAGGGAGCCTGTTAGCGAGGAAACCTTAAGCGCGACCGCCGGACCGTGCTTGGCAAGTTCGCCGTTGATTGTCGCAGCGAAGGAGAGCTGTCCCGGCCACTGCGACCATGTAACGGCGGGATTGAGATTTTCTCCGTTGATATTTCCCCGCCACGACAGCTGTGGAGTCAGTTCGATGCTTGCACGGCCCGAGACGGTTCCATCGAGGAGCCGGCCTTCAAGGGCGCTGAGGGTGAAAGATTCCCTGTCACCCGCTCCCTCAATTCGCCACATACCTTTGGGGATTGAGACACCACCCAGCATAAAGTCCCCGGCCAGCCGGTATTGCTGCGCATCGCCTGTCAGTTCAAGATTGCCGCTTTCACTGACAAACCGCTGCTCATCCAGGGGCAGGCCGAGTGCTTCCCACTCTGCCTGCAGCCGGTAGTGAAGTGGATCGGTAAGTTCGATATCACCCGAGGCTTCGAGTCGGGAGCTGCTCTTCGGCCTGATAATTTCCAGGCGGCCAAGCTCCAGCCGCTGATCCGCATAGCCCGCCTTCAGGCTTCCCTCGATCACGCCCAGCTGTTCGAGCTCTCCGGTAAAGCTGCCGGTGGCGGTGAAAGTATTCATCCCGCCGTTGGCCTCAAGCTCCACACCCAAGATGAAGGCGGGGGAGATGGAGTAGGGCAGTTTAGAGGACGCCAGACGGGGGACGCTCAGTGTTCCTTCCCAGGCCAACTCATTCAGGAGTTCGGTGGCGATGAGCTCCATCTCGGCGTCAAAAGGAGCGGAGAGCGATTGGCGGATGTTCAGTTTTTGCAGATCACCGCGAAGCGTCCCGTGTCCCCGCCAGGCGGTGTTATCCTGCGCAAGGAGCTCCCATACCAGGTCAAGAGACAAGTCATAGTCTTCCAGCGGACGGAGCTCTCCCCCGGCTTCAAGGCTGTACCGTTCGCTATCAAGTTGCAGTGAATGAAGCAGAAGGGTATCTCGTTGGGTCTCCGCGTGTAGGGCGATCTGCCGGATCGAAAGAGGAGCCGACTCAGGCGAGAGTTTGATGTCGATACCGTCAACGGTTGCCGAATCGACGACAAGCCTTAGGGGAAGTGTAACCGGGGGAAGTTCGGTGAGTGCCTCTTGGCCGGGAGCTTTTGGCTTGGGTTGTTGCTCGAACCGGAGTCCCTCTCCGTGGAGTGCTGTAATGTGTACAGTGCCCGTCAACAGTGCTGAGGGCTTCCAGTCGAGCGAAAGCGAGGCAAGTGACAGGCGCCGCTCCCCATCCTCATATTCGATCCCGTTAAGCGTCAAGGGGCCTGCAAGCCTTCCCTGAGCCTCATTGACCGTGAGGGGCTTGAGCAGCACCTCGCTGAGCATGTACACCCCGAAACGCAATCCGCTCTCGCTGTAGAGTAGAAACAGAAACGCAGCGATGAACGCTGCAAACATCAATACCAATCCACGCCACAGATACCGTTTCACAGATCCGGCCCCAGAGTGATGTGCAGCCGCCAGGGTTTGCCCTCAGCGGTGAACGCCTGGGCGATATCGACCCGCAACCAGCCGATGGGAAGGCGGCGTCGGATGCCGATACCCGCTCCCTGTTCCAGGTCCCCTTCATAATCGGCAAAGGCATTGCCGGCATCGATAAAAATCGCGGAGCGCCATTTCTCGCCCATGCGATGTTCGTATTCGACACTGCCGGTCAGCAGATGCTTGCCGCCGATGACATTCCCCTCGGCGTCCTCCGGCCCCAGCGATTGATAGGCATAGCCCCGAACACTGTGATCACCCCCGGCGAAAAAACGTACCGATGGCGGTAGATTGTCAAATTCCGGTGCCCAACTGGTGCCCAGCGCACTGCGCACCAAAAATCGTCCCTCACCTATGCTGCGTATGATCTTGCCGTTGAGGTGCGCCCGGGCCAGCGAGGTGTTAGAGACTACGCCGTCGCGGGCGCCGCGCAGTTCCAGCCCGATGCGGCTGCCTCGAACGGTATTGAGCACATCATCGGTGCTCAGACGACTCCAGGCCAGGGTCGGCATCAACAGGCGTGCATCGCCGCTTTGCAAACCGATATCGAACTCTTCTTGGAGGAAGTTCAAGAAATAGCTGCGAAACCAGCGTCCCCGTGTCGTTTCCTTCCCTGCACCAAACGACAAGGCGGTACTGTCTATATCCTCGGTATGAGTGCTGTTGTAGTGACTGCGAATGACGACCCGGTCGCTAGCGATTCTTTTCAGCGGGATTACATACTCGGCGGATAGCTTATCCTCAAGTTCAGAAAGTCCCAATTTGGTGCTGAAACGATGTCCTCTTCGGTTAACATAACGCCGCTCCATGCCGATGCTGACTCGTGGTCCTGTGTCGGTGCCGTAGCCGAGGCCGATTTGATAACGTGTGCGTTTGTTCATCGTCAGTTGCAGTGCGATAGGAACCCGGCGATCTTGCACCGCCTCATGCTCCGCCCTGATATCGACACGTGCAAAGTAGTCACTGCCGTAGAGCCCCTCCTGTAACTGCAACAGCTTCGTTGCAGAGTAGGGCTCCCCCGCTTTGAAGGTGATAAAGCGTCTTACCCGTTCTTCATCAATCTTCAAATCACCGCTGATGTTGACCGGACCAAAGCGGTAACGCGGGCCGCTCGCCATTTGCAGTTCGATATTCGCGTCATAGGTTTCAAGATCGACAAGCACCCGGTGACGGCTGAAAGCGGCGTCGAAGTAGCCGCGCTCATCCGCCAGCCGCTGCAGATCGCGCTTCCATTGCTCATAAACGCTGTGATTGAATGTATCGCCGACAGCAAGGGGAGGAGACTCAAGTAGCGTGTCAAAGGCAGGGTCCTCGGCAGCCTCGCCACTGACCGTTACATCGATCGCAGTAACGGGCAGTGGCGGACCCGGATCGATATGGTAGGCGGCCTGCCATCCACTTTCGGCCTCCTTCAACTCAGCCTCAACCGCTACACGGTAATAACCGAATGGTTCCAGCGCCTGTTCGATCTCCTGTGGTGCCTTGCTGTGGAGGCGCCGTAACCGGCCGGGGCTGAGTTCCGGTGATGACTTCTGCTGCTCGATGCTGAGTAACAGCATGACATTTTTAAGCTCCTCACCGGAGATGCCGGTGACCTCCACCGTTACATCCACCTGCGCCAGGGCCACTGATGGCGTCAGTCCGATCGACACAAAGAGAATCCATTGAAAAATGCGGTTCATCCAGACCTTTACTCGCGATAAAACAGTGATATTGGCTTGTAGGGTTTTCCAGCTTCTCTATCAAAGCATAATGCCTTCATAAATCATTGATTAAGTGGTGCATGTCCCTGCTCGACAATGGCGAGGACTTTGAGAACGATCTGATTATGCGAGAGGTGATGCCGTTCGAGCAGCTCGTCCGGAGCGCCGGATTGCGGCGGCCGGGTTACCCCCATCCGATAGACATCGGCCAGGCGACCTACCTCGGAACTGACCGCATCCCCCAGACCTCCGGCCATGCGGTGATCCTCGACGACCAGCAGTTTACCGGTCTCCCGTGCAGCCTGCTGCAACGTTGCCACATCCAGCGGATTAATCGAATAGGCGTCGATGACACGGATATGGATGTTATGCTTCAGAAGCTTCTGCTGCGCCTGCAGGGCCTCGTGCACTGTGATCCCACAGGCCACCACCGTCAACGCATCGCGGAGCGAGCAGACCAGCGTCTTGCTGCCCCCGACAGGAAACGCTTCATCCTTGTCGTAAATCACCGGTGTCTTGGACCGTGTGGTGCGCAGATAGACAATCCCCTTTGTCTGCATCGCCTGCTCGGTAAGCCTTACCGCGCTTAGTGCATCGCAGGGGTATAAGATAGTGGCGCCTTCTATGGCGCGAAACATCGCCAGGTCCTCCAGGCCCATTTGCGAAGGGCCGTCTTGTCCAATGGATACCCCGGCATGACTGCCGCACAGCACCAGGTGTTCCGGCCGGCTATAGCCCGCCATGCGGATAAAGTCATGTGCCCGGGTGAGGAAGGCGGAGAAGGTGGAGGCACAGGGAAGTTTGTTGCTCACAGCCAGCCCCAGGGCGGTGCCGATCATATTCTGTTCGGCGATATTCGCCTCGATAAACCGTTCCGGATGGGCATTCTTAAACAGTTCGGTACAGGTAGAGTTTTTCACATCGCCATCGAGTACCACCAGCTCCGGGATCGTCTCTCCGAGCATCTGTAACGCTTGACCAAAAGCGGCCCGGGTAGCAACCTGGTCACCGGGGCGATAATTAACCGGGATGGCGGCGGGTGGGTGGGTGGTTCTTTTACGCTGTGTTGGGCTGTCACCGCACGGGGGCCGTGTTATATCGACAGGATGATCCGGTATTTCAGCCAAGGCTGACTCCAGTTCATCGGGGTTTACCGGTTTGCCGTGCAGCCCCTCTTTGCGCTCGAGAAAAGAGATACCTTTACCCTTGACGGTGCGTGCCAGGATGGCGGTCGGTCCTCCCTGACGGGTGTTCGTCAGTGCTTCGGTAAGTGCGGAGATGTCATGCCCGTCGATCTCCATGGTCCGCCAGCCGAACGCGTCGAAACGTTTGGCCAGCACTGCTGTATCGCCCAGGCTTGGCGCCCTGTCACTTTGTTGAAGACCATTGACATCGACAATGGCCACCACATTATCAAGCGATTTTTCCGACGCAAACTGGGCCGCTTCCCAGATAGCACCTTCGGAACACTCACCATCTCCGAGAAGGCAGAAAACCCGCCGGTCGACACCGTCCATTTTCTGAGCAAAGGCAACGCCGTTTGCGGCGGAGAGCCCTTGGCCCAGTGAGCCGGTCGCCACTTTGACAAAGCGGTTCCGGGGCGTAGGGTGTCCCTCGAGGGTACTGTCAATACGGCGCAACGTATCGAGCTCCTCCTCAATCGCGCCGGCCCGATAGAGGGTGGCCCAAAGAATCGGAGCGGCATGCCCTTTGGAGAGGATAAATTCATCCACATCATGGGCTTGCGGATCGCAGGGATTCCAGTGCATTTCATGAAAAAAGAGGGTACTCATGATTTCCGCACAGGAGAGGCAGGAGGTAGGATGGCCGGAACCTGCCTTGGTGGTCATGCCGATCACATCACGGCGCAGGGTATTGGCTATTTTGGCGAGAGACGCATGGACACTCTGCTGCCCCTTCTCATTAAACCATTGCAGCTTATTCATAAGAACACCTCCAGGTATTGATGGAATGCGCCCCATCGCACACCGGTCAGGGTGGAATCTTAAAAGCATAGGCAAGAGATACGACAACACAAACTGATCCCGCCTTAATATCAGCCTGC
>JAWOIT010000072.1:0-7714 GCA_046484535.1 Pseudomonadota bacterium
CGCACCAACGCATCCATGAAACGCTCCTGCAAGGCATCAGGAAGTGGTTTCAGGCTTTCATTACTCAAAGCCACCAGCGCCTGTACATCTCTCATAAGCCAGGCATTGGTCATATCCTCCATAAGCCCCGGTAATTCCGGTTGTTCCAGTAGCGCCTGCTCGAGCAGCCTCTCATGATCCTCCAGCGACAACTGCCTAAAAGCCGCCAGCTGCTCGTCCACGCTCTCCAGTCCTCTAACGGACTTATTCTCCTCCAGGGCGCGGTCGTAGAGTATCTTGTCAATAAATTGTCCCGTTTCGGGCTGTGGCATGCTAAGTATCATCAGCGCCGCCCACGGGCGGAGCCTTGAGGTAATCTCCTCCGGATAGCCTCGTTCGGACATTGCCGAAACCGTGTCCCGATAAACCTCGGTGGAAATATAGTCGGACAACTGCTCTGTCGGCGGCAGCAGGATGGCTTCGGCCATTTTTTGCTGCGTTTCCGCTGTTAACTCCATTTCCAGCACTACTGTCTCAGCGCTGCCAAATGCCTGCGCCACAGGCTCGGGCAGCCGGGTCACCCGCAGATCTTCGGAGTGAATCGTGCCGAACAGGTGGCTGACAGCGCCCTGCTCGGTCTCCACACGCCACAATAATGCATCCTCCGCCTGCAGGGCGCTTGACAGCAACGCCGAAAACAGCAGCGCGAAAAACTGAAACGATATGCGGGATTTTTTTACCATCTGCTCCTCCTGCCTTAGAAAAAACGGTGGCGATCCGGTAAGCTCTGCCACCATGTCAGAGCAAAGCATATACCAAATCGCCGACCGTTTTCGTGGTTTTCTTCCGGTTGTCGTCGATGTCGAGACCGCCGGATTCAATTCCGAAACGGATGCACTCCTGGAGATTGCAGCAGTCACCGTACGCATGGACGATGACGGCAAACTCTACCGTCATGAGTGTTACGCCTGCCATGTGGAGCCGTTTCCCGGCGCCAACCTGGACAAACGCGCGCTGGACTTTACCGGTATCGACCCCTTTAACCCCTTTCGCATGGCCAAACCTGAGGGCAAGGCCCTTGAGCAGGTATTCACACCTATTCGCGAGGAGGTGAAGGCCCGGGGCTGCACCCGCGCCATCCTGGTCGGCCACAATCCCTTCTTCGATCTGGGCTTCCTCAAGGCGGCGGTGGAACGAACCGGCAACAAAAAAAACCCGTTTCACAGCTTCAGCACCTTCGATACCGCCACCCTCGGCGGGTTGGCCTACGGACAGACCGTCCTGGCCAAAGCGGCCCGGGCGGCCGGTATCGAGTGGGACAACAGCCAGGCCCACTCGGCGATCTATGATGCCGAACGTACCGCCGACCTCTTCTGCGCCATCGTCAACCTGTGGCACAAGATGGGCGGCTGCCCCATGGCGATGCAGCAGGAGGATTAAACCTGCCCCAGGCGGGCATAACGCCCGCTCAGTCATCCTCCCAGCGGCCGATGCCCGGAATACGGATCTCTCGCTCGGCAAAGGAGCCCGTATCCGCCCGGGTGTGACAGGCCATGCAGTTGCTCAAACTGCGCACATCCGGATTGTTCAGAATCAGCCGCTCCGGGATCTCGCCATGCTTGTAGCGGATATAGGGGGTTTCGGTTATGCGCAGCGGGGTGGTGCCGTCCAGTGAGCGCATGATCTTTGCCGATCGCTTGTAGCCTTCCACTTGGTCCGCAGCATTGCTCAACAGGTAATCAGTCAGTTCCGTGCGGGTCTGCTCAAACAACTCGGCGTTTTCCCCGAAGTGACTGTCCAGACTCCCCATCAGCCTTTTCCAGGATGCGGCAGGCAACAGACCGGGCTGGTAGGCAAAATGGCAGCTGCCGCACTCACTTTGGTAAAGCTCGTTTTTCACCGGCGCCACATCCGGCGCCCGGCGTGACCAGCCCCAGTCGTCATCATCGGCCGTCACAACGCCGCCGACAAGCAGACCGACGGCCATGGCCGGCAGCGAAAGTCGTTGCAGTTTCATCGTCATCTCCTCCTTAACAGGACAGAATGCTTCATTCAATTGGGATGGTGCGCTGAAACAAGAGGCAAAGGCTTTGGGGGCAGCGTTTGTAACGACGCATCAGCGCACCGGAACAGGTTTGAGAAGTGTTTAGAGCTTACGCAGGTAGCTGAGGATGTCCCCCTTCTCCCGGGCCGTACACTCACGTCCCACAGTCCATTTGCAGTTACGCATGAACCACTTTTCGATCTCACGGACCTCTGTCAGGCGCTTGGGGTTGACCGAGGGAGCCAACGGCTCGATCGCCTTGCCGGTGCGGGCATGTTTGCCCGCCACACGGGGGTTATCGGTGTGACAGGTAGCGCAGCTGCGAGGCTTATCGGCCTTGGCATGCGTAAATTTCCGCGTCCACATCGCCTTGCCCCGCTCGGCATCGAAAGGGCCCGCCCCTTCCGCCTCATAGGCGTCCAGGCGCTCGTCCACCACATCGGCGGCGGTTACCGGACCGGCAGCCAAAATCGCCAGTCCGAGGGGGAGAAGTGCAAGTGAGTTTTTCATCGTGGTACTCCTAAACTATCCAGATTATTCCGGCAGGCGCATGGCGCCGTTCATGAAGCCGCCTGACTTCGCATCCCTGTGGCAGGCGGCACAGTTGAACTTTCCGTTTACCGAAGGCTGTCTCCAGACAGCCGCATCGATATCACGGTGTACCCTTTTCCAGTAGGGGGTATCGGTGATGCGTAGCGGTGTTTCATCGGCAGGCAGTGAACGCAGGGTACGCCAACCGGCTTCGCGCTCAATCTGCCCCGCGCTGTTAAAGGACGCATAATCACGCAGGGTGGAGACAGTCTTCGGCGCCAGGAACAGATCCTCACCGAAATGTTCCGACTGCTCATCAAGCATCCGCTGCCAGGAGCGGGCCGGCAGCAGGCTTGGGTGGTAGGCCATGTGGCATTCACTGCAGGCCTCCTGCCACTTCTCATTCAGCGTAAGCTCGGCACCGACAAACGGCAGGTGAGGCTGCTCTTCGCCGGCTGCCAGGTAGGGGTAAAACCAGGCCATGGCGAATACCGCCACACTCAGCATCACCCCCCAGCCCGTTGTGGTGGCGTTGCGCGGCTCCGCCTCCCCGGGCTCTGCCTGTTTCAGCCCGGTCACCATGGCCCGGGGCAGGTTCTGCCTTTGCAGCACGCTCTCCAAAACCACCGCGGCGAGGTGCAGCAGAACGATACCCAGTAAGGCCCAGGCCAACCCGTCATGCCAGGCATGTACCGCTACCCCTTGGGCGACGGTAAAGACACCCGCCAGCAGACCGAAGCCCTCTTCCCCGCCCAGCACCACCAGGCCGGTCAACCCAAGGGCAAACACCATTCCCAGCATCAGCAGGATCGCCAGAGCACCGGCCGGGTTGTGGCCCGGTTCCTGCCGGTGCTCATGCGAAAACAGGTTTCGTATGTGGGAGAGCACCGACGCCGGGCCACGCACAAACTGGCTAAATCGGGCGTAACGTCCACCCATCACACCCCACACCAGGCGAAACAGCACCAGTCCAAAGGCCAAATAACCGGCAAAGAGGTGCAGGTCGGTGTAGCGCGGGTCAGCACCGCTTACCCACGCCGTGGCACAGGCAGCGGCGAACAGCCAGTGGAAGAGCCGCGTCGGCAGGTCCCAGATGCGCACCCTTGTCACCGGATTACTCCTGGTGCTTTTTCCCGGTCACCATCGCGCGGGGCAGGTTCTCGCCATGGGCAAAACTGCTCACCGCCACGCCGGCAATGTGCAGGAACACCAGCAGCAGGGTGAAGTTGGCGAAGAACTCATGCAGTTCCTCCCACAGCTCTTCGCCCTCCTCGTCGTGTTCTTCGCCATAGTCATCATCATCGGCCACAGCAGTGCTGATAGGACTGATGTTTTGTATTTCCACCCGGGCAAAGGGACCGGCATTCTCCTCCACCGCATAGTGTTTCATGCCGGTTAGAGTGGTTCCGGCCAGGGCGATGAGCAGTGCCATCACCATCGCACCACCTGCCGGGTTATGACCAAGATAGCGCTTGGCGCGAAATGTCAGCATATCCTTGAGGTAACCGAGCGTTGTCGCCGGGCTAAAGACGAAGTCGCGAAAACGTGCGTGCTTTGTACCGACAAAACCCCAGATAATGCGAAAGACGACCAACCCGGCAACGGTGTAACCGGCCGGCACATGGACAGCCATCCACTCATCTTCCGTTAGATAGGCGACAGCGAAGGCCGCGACCAGTGACCAGTGAAAGATCCGCACCAGCGAGTCCCACACTTTGATTTCGGTATCTGTACTCATTGCATTCACCCGTTGTATCAAATGACATATTCATTACGTTAACGGGTCAAGATGAAGAGAGGCTTAACACCCTTTCTGTTGTCGGCACACATTGCCACTGCATCCCCTTGCAACACATTATTATCAGCCACCAAATGCGAACATCATCACACTTACCCAATAACCATAAGAAAAAAGATGACACTCATCACATTAACATTGTCTGCCTGTGCTTTATGCTGTGATTGCTTATAACAATTTGCCAACAATCAATAAGAGACTTTCAGCATGAAAAACGCACCCAGTAAGAAATTCTTCCATCTCATCCTGCTTCCACTGCTTGCTCTCGGGCTTGCCGCATGCGGCAACGACGATGCGGCGAACAGCGGCGATGAGACCGCTGCCAAAAGCGGCATGGAGAGTACAGAAAACGCTATGGAGAATGCGCAAGAGGCTGTGGACGAGGCGGCAGAGGAAACCGTCGAAGGAGCCGAAGAGACCATGGATGCCGCTGAAGAGGCCATGGACAGCACCGAGGAAGCTACTGATGACGCCATGGAAGATGCAACCGGTGACGACAGTGAGCAGCCTGCCGAATAAACCACATTAGCACCGGTGCAACCGCGGTTGCATCGGGACTAAACATAAAAAAGCCGGCCATTAAATTGGCCGGCTTTTTTGCTGTTTGGGAAAGACTGTTACCCTTCACCCTCGCTGTCTTTTTTTCCCGCAGCGGCCTGAAGCAGCGGCTGTAGCTCACCCTTCTGATACATCTCCATCACGATGTCATGACCACCGATCAGCTCACCATTGACATAGATCTGCGGGAAGGTCGGCCAGTTCTGGTAACGGGGCAGGTTCTCGAAGATCTCCGGGGCGGCCAGAACATTGACGTAGGCAAACTCCACGCCGCAGGACTGCATCGCCTGGGCGGTGCGGCTGGAGAAACCGCACATCGGCATCTGCGGGGTGCCTTTCATATAGATGACGATGGGGTTGTTCTTTACCTGCTCGTCAATGCGCTCTAGTACATCCATAGTGAACCTCTCGTGCTGGAATATTAAAGTCTGGAAAATTATCAGTCCCTATTAGATGGTGTCGTCCCATCTGTTCTCAAGGGGTAGCAACGCATCCGAGGGGGAAAACACGCACACCAATAGGTAATCTTAGACCATACCCCCCCGCTTGCCTTCCACGCAAGCTGTCCTACGCTTTGTACATTGTTGCAGTTAAACGCTCACAACAAGAGGGCAGTCCAATGAAAGGAATGGTTTCGTTCAAGATTCTGCTGGCCGGCTGCGCGCTGATGCTTTCCGTCTCACTGAACGCCGAGACCTACTGGATTGACGGCAGCGGTCAGGTCGTCCGGGACGGCAGCGGCGATTGCGTCATCGGCTTCCATGGCACCGCCTTCCCTGAGTGCGGGGATATACCCATCGCCCGGGCGGAAACCGACAGCGACGGTGACGGGGTTCCCGACAGTCGTGATCGTTGCCCGGGTACTCCGGCTGGAGTACGTGTCGATGCTACAGGGTGTCCTCTCGACAGTGATGGCGATGGGGTGGCGGACTATCTCGATAAGTGTCCCGGCACTCCGGCCGGGGTAGCGGTCGATGCCTCCGGCTGCCCACTGGACGGCGACGGAGACGGAGTACCCGACTACCTCGACAAGTGCCCCAACACCCCTCCAGGCTCGACGGTAGATGCGCAAGGCTGCCCCGAGAAGATCGTGCTCAGGAACCTCAACTTCGCCAGCAACAGTTCCGTGCTGAACGCAGAGTCCCGCGCGAACCTCGACCGGGTGTTGATCGGCATCAAGGATAACCCTGCGATCACTCAGATCACCGTCACCGGTCATACCGACAGCCAGGGTACCGCGGACTACAACAAGGACCTCTCCGATCGCCGCGCCAAGGCCGTTGCCGACTACCTGCGTGAGCAGGGGCTCGATGGGGTGACCATCCACAGCGTCGGCATGGGCGAGGAAAACCCAATAGCCACTAATGCCACCCCGGAGGGGCGTGCAGAGAACCGCCGGGTTGAGATCGACCTGGAGCAGTAGTTCATTCACCTAGGTAGATGAAAAAACGGCGCCCTCGGGCGCCGTTTTTTATGGTGATTCGCAAAGGCCGTGATAGTAACGACTCACCCCCTTATTGCCCTGAGCATAAGCAAGTCCTGGTAATGAGGGCCATGGGCCTAATGCCAGTCAGTTAAGGAAGATCACAGGCTTGTAGGAGCGGCATCTTGCCGCGATTTACCTGTAAGCACGCGTGTGGTCGCAGGATGCCGCTCCTACAGTCTATAGAAACATTGAACTGTTCAGCATCAGTCCATGGACCCACACTATCAGGCAGGCTGTGCCCGCCATCGAACTCCATGCACATAGATTTCAGGGGCGAGTAGTTACCGTTGAAGTTAAAACCATTTGCGCAACATGTAGGAGTACGGGAGCGGGCGTGCCGGTCGTGATTCGTCGCGCGCCCTATCTCGGTGGTGACGTCCACTGCCACAATTCCCGCAGATTACACGCCTGCCCCGTCCACATTACGCTGCAGCCACAGCTCCAGCAGCGCCAGGTGCCACAGCTTGGAGCCGCGCAACTTGGTAAAGTGAGCCTCGTTGTCCGGGTCCGCCAACAGTTTGTCGACATAGGCGCGATTGAACAGGCCTCGCTTGCGGCAGGCCTCCGAGTCGAGGATTTCGCGCATGAATTCGAGGAACTCGCCGCGCACATATTTCAACGCAGGCATAGGGAAGTAGCCCTTGGGCCGGTCGATTACCGCATCGGGAATGAGGCCGCGGGCGATCTGTTTGAGCACATACTTGTGGTCGTTGCCATCGGGGCCCAGTTTCATCTCCGGCGGCATCGACATGGCCAGCTCCACCAGTTCGTGATCCAGAAACGGTACACGCGCCTCCAGGCCCCAGGCCATGGTCATGTTGTCCACCCGCTTGACGGGGTCGTCGACCAACATGACTGTCGTGTCGATGTGCAGCGCCTTGTCGACCGGCGCCTCGGCATTTATCTCATCAAAATAGGATTCGACAAAGCGGCGACTGTAGTCTTCACTCACGAACCCGGGCTCGACCGCCGCGGCGAACTCGGCGTGGTCGCGGTCGAAGAACACTCGCGTCTTCGCGGCCCCGACCGACCATTGGCACGTCCTGGTCGGGCTCGAAGCGGCCCGCGCGGGCAAAGACATCTATCTCGAAAAACCGATGGGCCTGAGCCTGGCCGAGGACCAGGCGCTGCGCGAGACGTGCCACCGCTGCGGCACGATCTTCCAGTTCGGCACACAGCAGCGTTCGGAGCGGAACTTCCGCTTCGCTTGCGAGCTGGCGATCAACGAGCGCATCGGCAAGCTGCGTGAGATCAACGTCTGGTGTGCGGGCAGCTCGTCGGGCGGCTCGCGCCAACCGGCACCGGCGCCGGACTGGAT
>JAWOIT010000073.1:0-11067 GCA_046484535.1 Pseudomonadota bacterium
TATGACATAAAGTTTCAAAATAGCATACCGTTACACTTATGAATTTCAAGCTGGAAAAGGCCAAATAATTCCGTTAAGATTCGCACCACTGCTTCAGGAGGGTTGGCTGAGCGGTTGAAAGCACCGGTCTTGAAAACCGGCATGGGTGAGAGCCCATCCAGGGTTCGAATCCCTGACCCTCCGCCATATCATCAATAAAATCAAGTATTTAGGCACCATTCGGTAGCCTACCCCACAAAAAGCCCACCATCAAAAATGCGACTGATTGAAACAATTGAGCGCACCCATTCTGTGATGTATATTTCTATCCATGGCTATTAAATCCACCACGTTCGGCGGCGTATATCTCAGCGGGAAAGATGCTGAGAAGTTCGTGCGCCAAGTCAAATACGGTCGTCCCAGCCAACTGGCTAAGGACTCGGCTGCCCGTGGGCGCGTCCTGGGTGAAGAACTGCATAAGAATGGGTTCGTTCGGGTAACCCCTCGCGCTCGATAAACCGTAGAGGCCATGGGTGGCTGAATTCAATCCGGGTGAATTGGTAATTCGCCCGATCTCCGAAACTGATTCCGTCAACAGCCTTTCAATGGGGGAGCAGGAATTTACCCCATTAAAAGCGTTTCTCCGTGGCTCTGCAAAACGGTTCCACGCTGCTAGCATTGCTCGAACTTACGTCCTCGCACAGGAAGAACACCCTAACCGGGTCTACGGCTATCTAACGCTGGTTGCAAGTGAGGTGGGGCTTGAGGGTGCCTACGTTATAAACGATTGCAATGAGGCGAACGGTTACACGGATCTCCCAGCTGTGAAAATTGCACGGCTCGCTGTAGATCGTCGCCTGCGTGGATTAGGTTATGGTCCGATGTTTGTTGACCTCGCAATCGATATTGCGCGCACACAAATTGTGCCGTGGATCGGATGCCGATTCATGATCGTTGACTCTAAGAAAAGTTCAATCGGCTTTTATGAGAGGCATGGGTTCCGATTGATCGATACGCCTGCCAACTGCGATCAGCAACACCCCACCATGTTTCTTGATTTACACAAGCTCTAGAGTGAAGGCAAAAAGAAGCCCTGCCGAATGTGGTGGAGCGTCCACGGGGCAGAACTTCTGCCGCCGTGGCCAGTGCGTAGGGCGGTATTGTGGATCTGAGCTATTGACGGCTCAGGCGATCAACTTGGTCCAGCATGCGCTGGATGTTCGTCTGCCGCTCACTGATCTGCGCATCGTAGCGCTTGTTTACCGCGTTCATCTCGTCGGAGATGCTTTGCTCCCAGACGGCGCCGGCCAGGTTATTATTGGCGCGTGATTTCTTCTGGCGCAGCGCCGCGAGCTCACCGTCGCGGCGCTTCTGCAGCACCCGGATGTTGGCCTCTTCACTCTTGATCTCCCGCCCCAGGCGGCGGATCTCCATCTCGGTAAGCGAGGCATTCGTCGACTCACGGATCCGCTCGTTTTGTTCGGTCATTGCCTTGGCGTTCTCGGCATTCTGCCGGATGTAGTCAACCTGGTACTCCTCGGCATCGGCCGCGCAGGGGGTCTGCGAGAACACCGTCTTGCCGTCAACTTGGCATTTGTAGATCGCCGCGTTGGCCGTGCCTGTGAACAGAATTACAGCCGCTGCAAAAAATGGTGCATGGTTCATTGTTGTCCTCCTTGAATTCGGTGCATACGTGATTTTGGGCTTCCTGCAAGGTGTATTTCCAGAGCACAGCAGGGTCATGACTGATGATATATACTCTGCAGCATGACCACGACACGCTTTGTGATAGTGCTGACAGGCTGGCTGATGGCCGGCTTTATTGCCAACTACCTCGACTGGATCGAGCCTGATGGCGCCAGCATTGGCTGGTGGCTGATGATGGGGATCCCTGGCGGGCTCTATGCGGCACTGCTGCTGGGTAGTTTTGCCTTCAGTGTTATCGCCTTGTTCCTGGCCCTGCTCGCCCCGCGCTCATCAGGGCGGCAGGGGCGTTGATCTAGAACTGACGGCGGCCACCACCCGTTATGCAGCGTCCTGCTGCAGCCGCTCCGCCCACTGCGGCGGCACAAGCACCAGATCCACATTCACCAGCAATGCGGTCATGGCGTCTTCATAGTCGTTGGCGCCGAGGTTGGCCCGGGTCTGTATCTCGCTTGGGCGCATCTTCTCGACGTACACCAGCCGGGCCAGGGCGCACAGGAGCTGCGGCAGGCTGGCGACGGCATCATCCACGAGCTTGACCCGCTCAGGCGTCTTGAGGCGGGCTCTGCCGGGCAGCAGGGGCTTACCCTGGCGGCGGCCCTCCTTCGAGAATGCAGCGCCGGCAGCATCGTCAAGTAGCCGGGCCTCCGGCGTGCTGCTGCGCTGGCCGTAGGCGCGGATCTTCACGACGTACTCGCCCCAGGCATCGAGGGCGGCGTGAGTTCTGACATGGCGTGTGCGTGGTCGCCCCATTGTTTACTTCCTCCCCATGATAGTGAAACCCCCGCCAGGGCTGGCCGTGGCGGGGCTGCAGCTGCAATGGTATCGAGGCTACGAGGCCCAGGGGATCCCGTCAAGCACATGAGATAGCGGGATCATCTTCCCCGGTTCGGTTGTCATCGGTCGCCGGTTGTTGCGCCTGGTGAACAGTTCCCGGTACTGCTCGAGGAGCGCAAGGATCTCGGCCAGCTGTTCGGCATCGTAGGGCCGCTGCGGGAGCGGTTTCCCTGGGTAGAGATGTTCCCATGCCTCGCGGTCGGCAAGGATCTCCATTGCCGCGCTGGCGAGTCCAAGGGTGCGCCTGTCGGCATTGCCGAAGGTCATCACCGCATCCATGCCGTTGAACGCCTGGCGGGCGTGTGCGGCCTCGTGGAGAATGAGGAAGCAGTAGATATCTTCGGCTGGTATCGCGCTGTAGTCGAGCTCAGGCCGTGGGCAGGTGCGGAAGGCATTGAGGTCGATCTCATTGGCGATCTGCATCACCGCAGCTTCAGCCCGGCTGCCTGGTCCATCCGGGTTGGCAACGTCGACCACGAGGGGCGACACTATCGGATTGATTCGGGCGAACGCCCCGAGCATTGTCTCCGCTGGAACAACTTCAACCGGTACACCCGCGCTGGTGCGGGCAAGGTGGTCGAGCTCTTCGAATAGGGTGGGCGTTAGCTTTAGCATGCTGGCCTTGCTCCTGGTTCACCTGATGCACAGATGCATGTAAGAAACCCCGGCCAGGTATTGCGGTTTCTGCAACAACTGGTCGGGGCGTTCAACTTGATGCGCTTATCTTTACTGGCTGCGATCAAGTGCTGCCAGTATGCTGCCAGCAGACTCCAGCGCACCCTCCACTTCGGTGATGGAATGAGCAAGCAGTGTGACCAACCCATTGGCGGCTTGGACGAGGCGTTCAGCCTGACCGTCGTTGAGGTTGTGCTCGGGTACGCTACTGCCAACGAAATCGAACATCAGTTCGTGGATGACACTCAGGCCGTCGTAGACCTGGTTCATGGCGCGGATCTCGAAATCGGCGGTGTGCCCGATGCGTCGCGCCGTGATGTCGATGGTTTGATGGTCTGGCATAGTGTCGGCGATTGCCTTTGCAGTTTCTTGCTTAGCCATGGTGCGCACCTCCATAGGTGTGATTCGTCATCTGCTGCGCCTGCCGGATGAGACCGGAGACACAATCGAGCGCCTCCATGATGACCTCGTGTTGCAACCCGAATCCATCTTCGACATTCCCTTCGCCATCCCTCAGTAGCAGGGCGATAACGGCATCTGCACGGCTTAGGATCACTGTCATCACATCTGGGTCAATGGTCGTGGGAGCGTCCGCGGGAATGCTGAAGAGTTCTTCAGGGGTGTAGGCCTTGGATGCTGCAGCAGTCTCTGCCAGTTGCTTGGTTGGTGCTGTTGTCTCAGTGGTGATAGTCTTCTTCGTTGCCATGATCGTGATCCTCTTTCGGTTGGTTATGGCATTGCCCCGCTGGTGTTGCTGCACCAGCGGGGCACCTTCATTGAGTGCTCATCGCGAGCCGCGCTTCTCCAGTAGTAAAGCCTCGAGCAGTTCGCCCTGTGTCTGCCCTGCTGCCATGGCCCGTGCCTTGAGGGCATCGGCGGTGGTGTTGCTCAGCCAAACACACACGCGGCGCCGGCCTGCCTGTTGCTGGCGTTCAGTCCATGCCTTTTGCTTGTCGGCCTCGGTACTGTGCTGCTTCTTTCTCGGTGTCATATCACCCCCCCCCTTTTTTAACGTTAGTGCATAACCATTAAACGTTAGTGCATAACGGTTGTCAATCCTTTTTGGCAAGTCGTGCTCATGAGGATACAGCGGCTTTTCTGCTCAAGATGGATTGGTGTTGCAGGACGGAAATTTCACGGTTTTGTTTATTCAGCACGAAAGCAAAAACCGTTGCCACACCGCCAGAAATGGCGAGAAATGGGGCCTGAATAAACAATAAGTCATTGATTCTAAAAAATTCTTAAACTCCGCGCTCTGCGCTCCTCGCGGTTTAGCGGTAAGCGCCAGGGTCCCCGGCATGAAAGGTGCCCCACCGGTACCGGCCGGTGGGGCGTGCCGTCGGCCGGGAGTATGGGCCGGCCTCTGGCACCGAAGGGGGAGGGTGAGCCACCAGCCCTACCCCTTCGGTTCGGCGCACCGCAAGGAAGGAGGCAGCGCGCCAAACTCGGTTAGATGTGTTGCTTCTGTTTAACCAATGGCGGTTCGCCATAACGGATGCCAGGAAGATAGATGCCGGACTCGATCAGATTGGTTCCCTGCCACTCGCCATACTCGGCTTCATGCTCAATGGTGCGCCCGGGGTGATGCTTTCCTTCGTGATTTGTGTGTGGCTCGGTTGTCTCCGTCCATGCTTCCCTTATGAGTTTCTTGATGGTGAACGTATGGTGCGGGAACGTAAGCCCTTCTGTGTCCAGCTCATGTTCTTCACCCAACCGAAGCCCTGCACTTACGCGTTCATAGCAGTGCTCCAACGCCTCGAGGGTTTCGGCAATCTGCTTGCCTTGGGCAATGTATGCTTCTGTCAGCGCGATACCTTCACGCATCGCCTCATAGCCTGCCTTCACCGCATCAATGGCGGAGTGGTGTGCCTCGGCTTCGATTAGTTCGGGGATCCTTTTCTGCAACTTCTCATGCGCCAGCTTCAGGCGCTCAAACTGTAACTCTGCTGCTTTCAATTGCTCGGTCGCCTTGGTTACAGCAGCATCAGTTCCGGACAATAGTGCAGTCTCACGCTGATTGCGGGCCGCCTCTACTTCGACGTGCGTTTCCTCCAGCGCTGCTTCAACAATAGCGATATTGTTGTGTGCCTCGGCTGAGGTCTTGGGTGCCAGTAGTTTTTTCAGATTCAGTTCTGACATGGTTTCCTCTCTGTGTTGGTTGGTTGTGAAGTTAATGGGTAACACTTGCGGTCAGGCCGCCCCCTGCGGTGGTGGTGCAGTATGGCGTGGCGGTTTCTTGGTACGTTGCTTGCGCTGCCGTGAGGGGCGCTGTTGATTGGTATCAGGCTTCCGCCGTGGTTTGATGCCGAGTGCGCGGCAGATGTCGGCGTCCAGCTGCAGGCGGGCGGCAAGCGGGGCGTCTTTGTCCCAGCGCACGGCCAGGGTGTGCCTGCCGGCCTTGATCGTGACCTGGTGCCCGCGGTCGTTGTATTCGTCCATCAGCTGATCGGCGATGGTGTGGAGGAAAAAGATCATGAGATCCTCCCGGCTAGTGGCTTGTCGCCAATGTCGTACGGGCGCACGTAAGGGGTAGGAAAAACGACGGTAAATAAGGGATAAAAGAGAGAAAAACCCCTTTCTCTCCCGCGGGCATACGACAAAGGCGACATTTGAATACTCATCATGCCGCCCTCCCAAGCTCGCGCATCATCGCGGTGATCTCTGCACGGCGCTCCCGCTCGCGTTCTGCTTTGGCCCGGAACCGTTCATGCACCAGCTCATTGACCCAATAGGCCGCAGGTCTGCCGCGTTCGTTGAGCCGGCCTTCTTCGTCAGGCCGGATCCAGCCGTACGCCTCCAGGCGGTCGAGGGTCTCCTCAAGTTCCCAGGGCTTCCACTTACGGGACGATTTCATGTGGCGGTTGAGATCCCGCTTGACGGTGAACCGCTGCCACTGCTGGGCAAGTATGAGCGCGGCCACCTCTCGGGCGTGGTCCTCGGTTTCGTCCAGGCCCTCGTAGAATTTCACAGCATGGGGAAGCAGCGTCCCCCACATTAACGCGGCCACACGCTGCGCTGTGTCGCCTGAGACGGTTCTTGATGTGGGGTATTCCTTCCGGTAACCGTTTGCACAATCGATGCAATGAAAGGTGAGCAGCAGGCGGGCGAATAGGCCGTTCCACTTGCCCAAGGCTGCGGTCAAAAACTTGTTTGGATGGCTGCGTGTGATTGTCAGCAGCTTGGCATCTAGATCCTCGCGCACCTGGTGGGCCTCTTCGCTCAGCGTCACTACGGAACCATCGCCGGGTGGGGTGATCCCGGTCAGTTGTTTGATCAGCTCTGCATAGCTCCGCTTGGCATCCATGTCCGGCACACGGTCCTGCCCGATCGTGGCATCGCCTGCATACACCAGAATGAACCGCTGCAGCATGCCGTCATGGTTGGTGCTTCCGGCATAGGCTTGCACCACATTTGGCTGTATGCCCCCCAGCACGCAAGCGCTCCAGTTCTCTACGAACGTGGATCCGCGGTTGATACGGTCGATCGCCTTGGGGCCGCCGTTGTAGGCTTCCAGCCAGGCAGCCCGATCCTTGTTGCCGCCGTTCTTATAGGCGTCCATCGATGCCAACCAGCCGGACGCCTCATCCCAAAACACCATTGCCCCGCGCGGCTCTGCATGGCTCAGGATCTCCTGCATCTTTTCCACTGTGGTATCGTTGACGATCAGGCGCTTCAGTATTGGCCGGGGCGGTTTTTCATCCCCCTTCTTGAGCTCGTCGCAAGCCCGCTCCCACTCTGCCATTGCTCTGGCATTTGCCTCGCGCCATTCGCGATCCACGGCGTAGAGCGGCCCCATGACTTTGCTGAGCCCTGGGCTTTTTTTGGCGCTGGGGTCGCCAACGATCAACACCCATAACCGCGCCGCTTCGGTCCAGGTTGGATCAAATCGCTTGGACTGGAGTTCGATCCGGTCATCGATGGCGGCCGCTGCCGCACCGATCGCAGCCATGCCGATTACGGCAGGGTCGACACCAATCAACTCGGCCTGGTCTTTTGCAAAGCGCGAGATAACATCGGGCAGCAGGCCAATGGGAAAGGGTGGCAGTTCCAGGTTGTTGAACAGGTCGATAGGCCCATTCGTTGGCTGCGCCGGCTGTTCGTCAAGCTCGCGGTAAATCGCTTCAAGATCGACGGGCTCACGCTGCTGCATTGCGCACCTCCCCCGGATACAGGCGATCGATCAGCTTGCAGATACGCTGAGCCGCCAGCAGCTCCCGTTCCCACTGCCCGGAGGGCATCGGCTTGAACTCGGGGCGGGCCTGTTGATAGGCGCGGTCGTGGGCAAGCTGCCGGTCTGTGGAGCGATTGGCCAGGACGATGCCCAGAACGGTGATTTCGCGTTGCAGGGCGGCTTCGAGTTTCTGGCGTGAGACCGTGCGGGCCATCTGGCGACGTGCGCCGGCCGGCAGGCGTTCAGCGAACAGGTCGCGAAGCTGCAGCCCTACCGCCTCCACAATGTCCTGTGCGGTGCATCCGGCGAAGCAGTGGAGCAACGTCCGATCACCGCCGTCCTTAATGGATAGGCTCGGGCCGCGGTCGTCGTGGGCAGGGCAACGGGCTTGCCACTGGTCGGGGCCGGTCTGTTTCACCATATCCAGATGTTCGAGGATCTCCAGGTGATTCATGCCAGCACCTCCCCGCGCCGCCGTTCACTTTCGCGCTTGCAGCTGTCGTGCGCTGGGCCGTGATCGTCTACGCTCAGCGGGCGGCCGCAGAAATTGCAGCGGGGCCATGCGGCGGCTATTGAAGTGCGGTAGAATTGTTGGGCGCGGTAAATCTGGCGGCTGCCCTTTCGGGGGCGGCCGTTTTTCTTATGTGGCATGGCTACCCCCTCAAGCTGCCTGTGACTGGCGACGGTTCATGATCTCGTGAACCAGCTCCCGGATCTCGGCATCGGTTTTACCTGCCAGGCGGGCCTGGTCGATCAGCTCGATTTCATCGCTCAGCCAGCGGGTGCAGCCAGGGGATAACCTGATGGGTGGGGGGAATAAGCCGGCACTGGTCCAGCGCCATGGAGTGGTGCGGCTCACGCCGTACCGTTCAGCGGCTTGGTGGTCGGTTAAGTATTTTCGAGTAGACATCGCTTGCACTCCGTGTTGATTTGTTTCACGGAATGCAGGATGCCAGTGTTAGTTTCTTATGCTAATGGGCTTAAATCGCTATTTAAGCCCTTTTGGCTTTGCGTCATCCGGGAATGACGCAATGAAGGTATCCAGTCTGGGGAGGAATATTTCCTCCCACTTCTTCCGCTCCTCATCAAACCGCTTCCGCAGGCCTTTCCATCTTTTTTCGTAGCTCTCCGCTATCCATGTGTCTTTTGGTGGGTTTTCTCCTCGTTCCTGTGCGCGCCGCATTACTGAGTATGCGGACTCACCTATGCTTTGCCCTATGAGCTCATGGCATACCCACACTGCTATTGCCAAATCATAATCTCTTGCCTGCATGACTCTGCGTTTAAGAGGCGGATCTATGCCTGCTCCACGGCTCTTGAGTCCAAGCTCTGTGACCAAATCGATCTTGCCGTTACCGTCGAGAAAAGCCGTCATGGCTGGGCCAAGCCAATCAAGAACCCACGTAGGAGGACAGATCCCAACTTCATAGCAATAAACAAAAGCCTCAAGGGCGGCTACTCCATCATTGGCCCTTTTATGATCCTCAAAGGCTATGGATAGGTTCATGTTGTCGAAGTCATCACCATCGT
This sequence comes from Pseudomonadota bacterium, assembly GCA_046484535.1. Lineage (GTDB taxonomy): Bacteria > Pseudomonadota > Gammaproteobacteria > Thiohalomonadales > Thiohalomonadaceae > JAPHTQ01. Next base: position 8,897 of record JAWOIT010000073.1, read on the forward strand.
GCCGGAAATCACTCTCTCCGGGTTTTCTGGGTGTTATCGGTCTCATGCGCCTGCCTCCCTGATCGACACCACTTCACCGGACCTTGCCGGGCTGTTGATAAACTTGCACCAATCGGCCATCAGGCGAGCGCGTTTGAGCAGGAGATCGCCACGCCTATATGCCGCCTCCACCTTGTTGCCGATGGTGTGGGCCAGGGCCATCTCGGCAACCTCGTTGGGGTAGTGTGTCCGCTCGGCGCACCAGTCGCGGAAGGTCGAGCGGAACCCGTGCGGGACGGCATCCACGCCCATGCGCTTCGTGACTGCCGATAGGCTCATATCGGAAAGCTGGCCGCCACGCGGGGCAGGGAATAGGTGGTCATTGCCCTTCATCCGCGGCAGTGCTTTGAGTAGCTTCACCGCGGCGGTGGATAGCGGAACCGTGTGCTCCTTCCCGGCCTTCATCCGGTCGGCGGGGATCGTCCAGAGCTTGGCGTCCAGGTTGATCTCTGCCCAGGTTGCGCCGCGTACCTCACCTGAGCGGGCAGCGGTGAGAATGGCGAACTCCAGCGCACGGGCGCCCATGCCTTCACGCTTGCGAAGCTCGATCATGAAGTCGGGCATCTGGTCGAAGGGTAGGGCGCGGTGGTGTGTCACCTTTGCCAGCTTGCGCGGTTTGGGTAGCACGGCGTCCAGGTTTCCGCGCCAGCGGGCCGGGTTGTCACCTTCTCGAAAGCCGCTCGCCGTGGCAAAGGCAAGGACTGACTCGATCCGCCCTCGCAGCCGTGTGGCTGTCTCCGTCTTGGTAGTCCAGATTGGCTCTAACACTTGGACGATATGCGCCAGCTCGATCCGGTCGACGGGTAGCTTGCCGATAATGGGGGAGGCGTAGGTTTCGAGCGTGCTCCCCCATTGCGCCGCGTGTTTGGCGTTCTTGAACTCGGAGCTCTTGCGGGCCAAGAACTGCTTGGCGGCGTCGTCGAAGGTAAGCCGCTTGGCCTGCTCGGCTCTCAGCGCGTCACGGGCGGCCCTTCGTTGCTCTACCGGGTCGATACCCTGCCGGATCTGCTCACGCGCTTCTCGCGCTCGCTCCCGCGCCTGTGCCAAGGTCACATCAGGGAACCCACCCAGGCCAATGTCCCGGCGCTTGGCCCCCACCGTGGCACGCAATACCCAGGACCGCGCCCCGGTCGGTGTGACCTGCAGTAGCAGCCCGGCAACACCTCCCACGGCATGAAGGCCGGGACTGGCGAGCCGCTTCACCTCCAGCGGGCTTAACTCTTTGGCTTTCTTCGGCATGTTGCGCCCCCCCCACGTAGTACCCAACAAAAATCACATGCCTGGATGCTACAGGATGCGACAATAAGAGACAATGCGGAATGGTGGTAGCGTGATATGTTATTGAAAATGAAGGGTATAGTGATGTTGGTTGCAACAGGGTGAGACGGCAGCATGGCGGGCTGACCCTCCGCCATATCACCTATAGGTGATTGAAAATAAAAACAAATAAAGTAATTTTCAGTCATCCCCACAAAATTCAGCGGAAGTTAACGGACAGCTTTAGCCTATTGGCGGCTCAGGCGAGCAATCTGGTCCAGCGCGGCTGGATGTTTTTCTGCCACTCACTGATCTGTGCATCGTACTGTTGGTTCCGCTCCGTATAGAATCCAACTCAGTGTCGCGGCGCCGCCTCCTCAATTTTATCTCACATCCCAGACGGTTCCGCTCGGTCCGCTATCCCCTCCGTTGACTCTATGCGGTTATGGTGTCTTGTGGATACCAGGTACGGAGGCAGGCTTGAATTGATCTGCAGGACTCATGCTCCTCGGCATCCATCCAGGTAAGGGGGCTGGTCGCAATAATGTTGTCAACACCGAGGGCGTGCCTGGGCCATCAATGCAAGGTGCGTTTTGCAGGTAATGGCCGGGTCCTTGCCAAGAAACGCACAAACTCGCCTGAGCGAGTTTGGACCGCCGCAGGCGGGCCCGAAGGGCAGGCTTCATAGATGGAGCCTGAAACACGGGCAGTGATGGCCCAGGTATGGCTGGATGGGAAACATTATTTCGACCACCCCTAAGGGGGAAATAATCAGTGGGCATTATTCGGACTATTTTGTCCGCTTTTCTTGACGGCCGGACATATTTGTCCGACAATACGGCCAGCAGTTAAGGGAAAAATGATGAACGGAAATG